>NZ_JBSICH010000043.1:0-96896 GCF_053613315.1 Streptomyces sp. JK94
TTTTCCCCCCCCCCCCCCGCTTCCACCCGCCCGGAGTGACCAGCCGCCGACCACGGCACGCCCCGGTCGGCGTACGGCAAGAGAGGTGCCTCGCGCCATGACGGCAGTACTCGGTGAGAGCGTGGCCAGGGCGCTGTGCGACGACTGGGGGAGCACGGCGCCCAGGCGTCCGCGCCGACCCACCGACACCCCGCTGCGTGAACTGTCCCAGTGGGCGGCGACGCTGCGCCCCGAGCACATCCCGTGCCGGGTACTGAAGCTCGCCGCCAGTCAGGTGCTCTCGCAGGCCGCATCCATCAGGGCCGGGCTCCAGCACCCGCTGGGACGGCGGCTGGTGGCGGCCTTCGGGCACCCGATGCAGCGCGACCCGCGCACCGCCGCGGGCGTCTTCGCCGCCCTCGGGTCCTGGCTCAACCTCGACGACACCGCCTACGCCGGACACCTGTCGAACTCCACCGTCGCGGTACCGCTCGCCTTCGCCTACACCCGCCGGCTCGACGGGCTGTCCCTGCTGACCGCCGTCGTCGCGGCCAACGAGTGCGCGGCCCGCATCACCGCCTCGGCCACCCTCGGCCCGCTGCGCGGCCAGAGCGCCGTGCACACGCACCTGGCGGGCGCGGTGGCCGGCCGGCTGCACTGCGACCGGGCCCCGGCCGCGCTCTTCGAGAACGCCTTCGGGCTGGCCTTCGCCATGCCCAACTGGCCCCTGATGCGCGCTTTCCTGGCCAGCGACGCCCGTCTGTTCAACACCTTCACGCCGGTGCGCACCGCCATGGACGCCTGCGACGCGGCGTACGCGGGGCTGCGCGGCGCTCCCGACATCGTCGAGCACGAGGACGGCTTCCTCGCCCGGTTCGCCACCGTGCCGCTGCCGCAGGCGGTGGCCAAGGGACTGGGTCGGCGCTGGCACACCGACACGCTTTCCTTCAAGATGCACCCCGGCGGGCCGGGCATCGACGCGGCTGTGGACTGCGCCGCCGAGATCCACCGGGAACTGGGCGGCCTGCGGCCCGAGGACGTGGCCGAGGTGGTCGTCGAGGCGTCCCTGTACACCCTCTTCGCCGGTGAGCGTGCAGCCCGGTACGTGAACGGTCCGGGCTCCCCTCTCGGCGCCCTGGTCCTCGACGTGCCCTACCCCGTCGCGACCACCCTGCTCACCGGCGAGTTCACCGTGGACGACTTCTCCTCCCCGCACCTGGACGACCCGGCCCGCTGGGCGCTGGCCCGGCGGGTGCGCCTGGAGCACGACACCGAGATGACGCGCGAACTGTTCCTGTCCGACGCCCCGTTCGGCGAGGCGGTACGGGAGGCGGGGGAGCGTGCCGTGCCGTGGCTGCGCGGCTTCGGCGGGGACGAACTGGTCGACCTGCTGGGCCCGCCGAGCGCCGACGACCGGGACTTCTCCCGCGCCGCGAAGGCCACCGGTGCCCGGGTCACCGTCCGGCTGACCGACGGCCGTACGGTGTCGCGGACCCGGCTGATTCCGGTCGGTGCGGCCGGCCCGGAGACCCGGGTCCGGCACGCGGACCTGGTGCGGGAGAAGTTCCTGTCGGTCGGCGGCCCGCACGAGGTGTCCGACAGCGTGGACCGGCTGCACCGCATGCGTCCGGGCGCCCTGCGTCGCTGGATAGAGGCCGCCTTCCTGGACTGAACCGTCCGGCCCGCCGCCGGACGGCGTGACGTTGCGGCGACCGGAGCGGTTCACCGGCTCCCGCCACACCTTCCCGGCCACACGGTCCTACCGCGCCGGCACCGACAGCAGGGCGAAGGCGTCGAGGATCTCCTCGACCCGCTCTACGATGTCGGCCCGGTCGTTCTGCACCCAGGAGATGTGCTGGGCGCCGAACAGGGCGGAGACCAGGACCCTGGCCAGGGCCTCGGGCACCGCGCTCTCCGGCAGCCGGCCCGCGGCCCGGCACTCCTCGAGGAGTTCGACGATCAGTGACGTGAAACCGACGTACGGGACCGGCATCTCCGCCTTGATGTAGGGACGTTCGATCTGCAGGCGCGCCCCCGCCTTGACGTAGACGTCGTCGCGGAACCCGCCCGCGGTGCGCAGCAGCACGTCCACCACCGTCGAGGGCGAGGAGTGGTCGCCATCGAGCGCGGGGGAGACGATCTCGTTGAGCCTGCGGTAGAACTCCTCCGTCACGGCGACCGCGAGGGCCTCCTTGTTGGAGAAGTGGAAGTACACCGCTCCCTTGGTCATCTCCGCGCCGTCGGCGATGTCCTTCATGGTGACGTTCGGGTAGCCGTGCCGGGCGAAGACCTCCGCGGCCGCGTCGAGGATGGTGCGCCGGGTGCGGATGGCGCGCTCCTGCTTGAGGTGCGAGGTGTCGTCGGCCGAGGTGCTGCCGGAGATGTGCGAGGTCTGTGTCGCGTCGCTGTGTTCGCTCATGACGTCCATTCGTGCCGTGCCGTCCGCTGCTCTGGGTGGCCGGTTCGTGGGGGGACCGGGCCGGGGCAGGTGCGGACGCTTCGCGGGTTTCACCCCTCTGACCAGCAGGGATGACCGATCATCCGCCGTGCTCTGCCCGAGCCTTGCAATATACCTTCCCGAAGGTATATTAATTTCGTGCCGAAGGGCGCCGCACGTCTGTTAGTTCGCATGGTCCTGGTTCTTCCAGTGCGGGGGAGGCGAATCCCAGATGTCAGTCGTGCTCAATCATCCCAGCAACCCTCAGGTGTCAGCAATGGCCCACGCGCGCGATTCGTTGAGCTTTGCACGTCCCGTGACACGTGAGCTGGTGCACCGCAGCTCCGTCGCGGAGGTCCTCGTCACCGACGGCGCCCGTGTCGGTGACCGCGAGTTCGTCGTCGCCGCCCAGTGGCCGCGCGACCACGCGCTCTACCACCCGGACGAGAACGGTCTGAGCGATCCCCTGCTGTTCGCGGAGTCCCTGCGTCAGGGGATGGTGTACGTCGCCCACCGGCACTGCGGTGTGCCGCTCGGCCGCCGCTTCGTCGGCCGTGACATCGACTTCGAGATCACCGACCCCGCCGCCCTGCGGGTCGAGGGCGTACCGCTCTCGGTGTTCCTGGTGGGCGAGTGGACCTGGGACGGCGACGACGCGCGGGGCAGGAGCGGGGCCCGGATGGACTTCCGGCTCTTCGTCGGCGACCGCGCGTGCGGCTGGGGCACCATCAGCATGCTGATGGTGGACGAGCGGCGCTACCGCCTGCTGCGCCGGCTCGGCGGCGGTGCCGTGAACGCGCTGGGCACCGCACCGGCGCGGACGGCCGCGTCCGGGGCCCCGCGCACGCCCCCGCACAGGGTGGGGCGGCTGCGCTGGCGGGACTGCGTCCTGGAAGAGGCCGCGGGGCCCGACGGGTGGCGGTTGAGCGTGGACCGCGACCACGCGGTGCTCTTCGACCACCCCACCGACCACATCCCGATGATGGTGATGCTGGAGGGCTTCCGCCAACTCGGCCACCTCAAGGTGCACGAGGCGTGCGACGGCCCGTTCGCCGACCTCTCCTTCGCGCTGGCCCGGACCACGGTGCAGTGCCTGGCCTTCGGCGAGTTCGACCGGCCCACCCGGCTCGTGATCGACGAGTGCGCGTCGGGCGCCCGTCCGCAGGAAACGTTTCAGCTGTCCGTCTCGGCGGTCCAGGGCGACACCGTACTGGCCCGCGCACGGACCGCCTGGGCCTGCGTGGGCACCCGCCCGGCGGCGGCCGTCCCGGCCTCCTGGTAGCGGCGGCCCGCCGGCCCGGGCCCCGGGGCCGCACGGTCGTCGGAGCTCAGACGGATGCACGTGTCCCCACAACGCGCGTCAGCACGCCCCACATCGCGGCGACGCTGGGCCCGGGCCGGTCCGGGCCCGCGCAGGCGCCGGTCCACAGCGCGGTGCAGAACGCCGCGACGATGAGATCGGCCAGGGCGTCGGCCGGCGGCGCCTCGTCACAGTGCCGTCCCCGCTGCACCTCGCCCACGAGTTCGAGCGCGATGCCATGGGTGTCGCTCAGGAGAGGAGCCACCATGTCGGCCGCCCGAGCCGCCTCCACCTCCAGCCGCAGGGCCGCCTGCGCCCTGTGGTCGGTCTCGAAGAGCTGGCCGAGTCCGAGCACCAGGGCCTCCAGCCGGCTCCTGGCCGGCTCGGGCGAGGTCCTGGCCCCGTCCAGCAGCGTCCGCACGCTCCGGGACAGATGTTCCGTCAGCGCGGCGGCCAGCTTCTCCTTGCTGGAGAAGTGCCCGTACAAGGCGCCCTTGGTCAACCCGATCCGGTCGGCGATGCGCTGCAGGTTCGCGTTCACGTAGCCGTAGCGTGCGAACTCGTACGCAGCGGCGTCGAGGACGCGATCGTGCGTCCGAAGGGCACGCGCCTGCTTGACCACGCTGATCACCTCCTTCACCCCGGCCCGGTGGTGAAGGGCCGGCCAAGAAAAATTCGTTCCCGAACGAATTCTAGTCGTGGAGTAAAGGAGAGCGATAGGTGAACCGGCGTCAAATCTGCACAGGCCAGGAGGCACAGGGTGGCGCGCCGCGGGCGCGCGTACAGCTGGCGGGCGCCGTGGCCTCCGCCGCTGCACACGCGTCGGCGGTGGACGCCACCGGCCGGCTGTCCGCGGAGACCGTCGCGCTGCTGACCCGCGCCGGCTTTGCCCGTCACTTCGTGCCCGGGGTCTGGCATGGTACCGAGGGAACCTTCAGCGACCTCCTCGCCGAGGTGGCGGCCGTCGGCGAGGGGTGTGCGTCCGCCGCGTGGTGCGCCGCTCTGTGGGCGACCCACGGCAGATACGCCGCCCACCTGCCCCTCGATGGGCAGCTCGACCTGTGGGGCCGATCGCCCGATGTGCGGATCGCCGCCGGACTACGGCCCTCCGGCTCGGCCGCCCGCTGCTCCGGAGGCTGGCTGCTCAGCGGCGCCTGGGAGTGCGTCAGCGGGATCGCGGACGCAGACTGGCTGCTGCTCGCGGCCCCGGAACCGGACGAACCGCGGTTACCCGGCGGTCGGTGCCGGCTCTTCGCCGTCCCCGCCGCCGAGATCCACGTACGGGAGACGTGGAGCAGCACCGGAATGCGCGGCACCGGCAGCCACACCGCGGTCCTCGACGGCCCGGTGGTGGTCCCCGACCACCGTACCTGCTCGCTGTCGGACGTGCTGGCGGGCTCTCCCGGGCCCGGACGGTCCCGCTGCCACACCGCCCCGGCGCACCTGGGGACGGGACTCCTGCTGTGCGCGCCCGCCCTCGGGGCGGCCCGCCACGCCCTACGGGAGTGGACCGCGTGGGCCGCGCGCAGGGGAGCCGGCCGGCCCTCGGAGCGCGCCACGCTCCAGCTGACGCTGGCGCAGTCGGCTGACGACATCGAGGCCGCCGAACTGCTGCTCGGGGACGCGGCGCGGCGGGCCGACTCGGGCACCCGCGCAGAGCGGGACGTGGCCCGCAACCGCCGGGTCGCGGCGGCCGCCGCACAGCACCTGGTCACCGCCGTCGAGCGGCTGTTCCGCGCGGCCGGAACCCACGCATGCGGCGGCCCCGGGCCGCTGGAGCGCACCTGGCGCGACGTCCACGTGCTGGCCGCGCACCAGGCCGTGCGCCGGGAGACCGCGGCGGCCCTGTACGCCGACTCGGTGTTCGCCGACTTCGAAGGCCGTCCCGAGCAGGCGGCCGGGCCGGCGGCCGCGCCCCGGTTCGTGGCGCACTCCGCGCCGGCGGAGGTGGTCGCCGGTGTCCACTGACACCCGCAGCGGGCGCAACCGGTCCCCGCGACCCGCGACGACGCCTCCCCGTCCCACACCCTCCCGGCCCGCTGCGCGGGCACGCCCCGAGGGCCCCCGTCGGCTGGTGTTCTTCGACGTGGACGAGACGCTGATCGGCTGCAAGAGCGGCCCGGACTTCCTCCGCGACCACTTCGCGCGGATGCATGGCGCGGACGGAGCGCGCCGGGCCGGCGAACTGCTCGGTGCACTGGCCGGTCTGCCCCGCGCGGAGGCCAACCGCCGTTTCCACCGGGCCTTCCGGGGCTGCCCGGCCGCGGAGGCCGAGGCCGCGGCCCGCCGGTGGTACCGGGAGCACAGCCGGGCCGACGGCTTCTATCTCCCCACCACACTGGCCGCGCTGCGCCGGCACCGGGCCGAGGGCGCGTCCGTCGCCCTGGTCTCCGGCACCTTCCCGCCGCTGCTGGCCGTCATCGCCGAGGCGGTTGGGGCGCAGTTCGCCCTCGGCGCGAGACTCGAACGCTGCGGGCCGCTGCTCACCGGCGAACTGATCGGCCCCCCGGCCATCGGCGCGGGCAAGCGCACCCTGGTGCGCCAGCTCCTCGCCCGCCACCCTGACATCGACCCGGCCGACTGCTGGGCCTACGGGGACCATCCCTCCGACCTGCCCATGCTGCACAGCGTGGGACACGCGGTGATGGTCGCCCCGGACGGGACCCACACCACCGTGCCACCGCACGCCGCCGGGACCGACGGAGGCGGGTGACCGCGGCGGACCGCCGGCTCCGGCCGGGACCGGTGCGGTTGTCGATGCGGATCACCGTGACCTGCCCGCACGACGGTCACGCGGATGAGTGCGAGGTCGGCGTGCACCGTCAGCACGCCGATCACGCCCACGTGCACGGCGGGGCTGCGGGCACGTGACGGTGCCCCACGATGACCACATGGACTACGTGCACGACAGCCACCGTCATGCGGCTCAGGAAGGCCACTGGGGCGATCTACTTGGAGCATGCTCCCGGAAACTCGAGATGCACTCCGGCGTCCGGGGTGCATCTCGTGTGCTTCCGCAGCCCGGAGGAATGGCTCGGTGGCAGATGAATGGTCGGTTCTCACCGGCTCGAGCAGGGCAGGAGCGCCATCTCGGGAGCGTTCTTGATCGCCCTGACGATCCGCCGTTGCTGCTGGGCCGTGACGCGGGTGACGCGGCGGCCGGGTGCTGATCGCGCTGATGCCGTGACGGCCGGGCGGGCTGCTCACCCCTGCTTGTCGGAAGTGGTAGCCGAGCAGGTCGTCCGATGGCGCCACGCTCTTACGGATCAGCAGGCCGGCGGCGGCAGGCCGGTCGAAGAACTCTTCCTCTCGCGCCGCGCCGGCCACCGCGCGCCGGTCCATCCCGCGCGGCTCCCCCCGCGCGATGCGCTCGCACTGCGCGGGCGCCGAAGTTTTGTGCCCGCAAACCGAGCCCTCGGTGGTTGCCGCGGCCTGGGTCGCGCTGAGCAGGCGGACTGCCTGTTGGTGACGCTCGTATGACGCTCTGGATGTGCGTGCGCAGGGGAATGAGCCGAAGGAGCGGCTCTGGCCTGGAGGTTTACGCTGCTTGTTCAGGCCGACATCTTTCCGATGACGCGTCATGTGGAGTGCGTCGCCATCCTCGAACCGGCCGTAAAGGGCTCCTGACCTGCGGTTTTGTCCGTGCGCATTATGTGCGGTGTGGGCGTTAGCTCACGCCCTTGCGCAGTACGTAGACGATGCCGCGCAGTGCGGCCCGTGCCCCGAGTTCGCCTGACAGCCCATCAGGACGAGCGTCAAATGAGCGTCACGAGCGTCATTTCAGCGTCAAGCCGGCGCCGGCGGACGAGGAGGGAGCAACGGGGGCATGCGGTCCCACAGGTCATCAGGCACTAGACCATCCGACACCCGCAGAAGTCTGCCGTTGACTCAGCCCACAGCCAAGCCCTCCGCCAGGTTCATTCTGAAACGATCAGTTAGACGCTCGGACTACGCTTGTATGGGGGGCGATCCACTCGACGCTTTGTTGGCCGGCGTTACAGCTCGCTGATCCGTTGTCTCATGTGATCCCGCAGCTCCTGCCACGTTTCGTCCGCCGTCGGCACGATGGGTTGCCCGATCCGGATGAGAACCCGCCTCCTGCAGGGAGCAGGGAGTCTTGTGCCGCGGGGTATTACGGCGTGGGCGCCGGACAGTGCGACGGGAACAGCGGGTACACCCGTGTCCAAGCAGAGTCTGGCGGCGCCGCTCTTGAATGTGCCGAGTCTTCCGTCGGTCGACCGGGTCCCTTCGGGATACAGGAGCACGTTCCAGCCCTGGTTCAAGAGGTCCATGGCTACGCTGCGCGCTGCGCGCTGCCTCCCGTGCCGCTGGACGGGAAACGCGTTGAACAGCAGAGCCGTGGTCACGCCGGTCAGGAACGAGGTGAAGAAGTAGTCGGCTGCCGCCCCGACCGCTGTGCGGGAGGCGATGCGGGGCGGCAGGGCGCCGAGGATCAGCGGCGTGTCGAGATGGCTGGTGTGGTTTGCCACCAACACCGCTGGGCCGTTGAGCGTGTGCAGATGTTCTCTGCCCTCGATCCGGGGGCGGGCGCAGGCCCGGACGTAGGGATTGACCACGGTGCGGCGCATGGTCTCGCGTACGAGCTTGGCCGGGGTGGTGCGAGCCCAGGCGGTGGGGAAAGGCATCGGTGTTTCAGTGGCGACCTTCACCGGACGTCCGCCATGGTGATGGGCGGGGTACGCAGGCAGTTGATGCTCGGGCTGGATCCCACGGTGTGTGAGGCGATCTCCAGAGCGGACGACAGGTCGGGCGCCGCGTGGAAGCCGAGGCGGGCGGCGGTCTTCGGATCGGCGCCGACGAAGATGATGTCGCCGAGATGCTGCATGGCGTGTGCGCCCCAGTACCACATGTAGAACGGGTGCACTCCGTGGAATGCGTGGCTGGTGCGGTACAGGTGGATGTACCACGGGTCGGTGGCGAATTTCTCCTCGAACTTGCTCTCCATCTCCGCTGGATCCGTGGTCACCGAGAGCACCTCTTCGAAGAAGTCGATGTAGCTCGGGTGATGCACCGGGTGGAATGCATGCGGCAGCGGGTGGTAGAAGATCCCGACGCCTCCCTGCCGCACGATGGGCTTGTTCAGGTAGAAGTTGAACAGGTATCCCAGGGCCATGCACATGGCCAGCACCGGGTTCATGATCGAGTTCACGTTGTACGGTCCCACGTAGGGAACTCCGAAGACACCGACGTCGGCTTGGCCGTCGACCCGGGTGACCTGCTGGCGGTGCACGTTGCCGAGGGTGATCGGGTGCACCGCGCTCGGGGTGCCGGCGTTGATTCCGGTGATGCCGTAGGGGGCTTTGATGGCGTTGAGCACGTGACGCCGTAGCGTGTTCGGCATGGCGCGAGTTCCGTGACGGACTCCCAGAAATCCCGTCTTGTCGGCCAGGTTCCATTCCCACTCGTGCTTGCTGAGGAAACCCATGGAGGAGGGAAAGGAGGCGCCGTTTACCGTCGTCTCGATGGTGAAGATCTTGAGGTGGCCGCCGATCACGTCGTGCATGCGGTGGAAGGAATGGTGTAGGGCGGACTTGGCGGGGTCGTTGAAAGAGCGGGAGTGCCGCAGGGTATGTGTGTTGTGGTGGTGGCGCAGGCTGCGGTAGCTGGCCAGCCCGACAGCGACCGACTTGGGACCGCCGTTCAGTGCGATCAGGTTGACGTTGACGTACACCAACAGATCGCTCTCGGCGGCCCTGCGATTGATTTCGACGTCCTCGGCGGCGCCGGTCATTCCCAGGTGTGTCAGGTTGTCGCGGTCCTCGGCGTCGTGGTTGCGCAGGCGATCGGGGAAGTACGTGCGGAAGACGCGCTCGCCCACGACGTGTTCGAGCTCTGTGGGAGTCATCCGGCGATGCAGCGCGTTGGCCGCGATCAGTTCGATGTCCTCCACGCCCAGTCGTGTTGCCATGTCGACGACTTGTTCGATGACGCGCCCGCGTACATCCGGGCGGCGCATGGAGGGAAGCGGGAGCGAGACGTCGTCGAAGACGATGGTCAGTCGCATACCAGGCTTGAGCAGGTGAGGAAGAGGCTCGATGCCGTGGGGGTGCAGCAACGCGTGGTTGATCGCCGCGTCGACGTCCTGGATACCGGGGAGAGAGGCCGGCGGGTAGATGACCCTGCTGCCCAGCGGCAGCCGCTCGGCGCGAATCCCCTCGCCCTCGAAGAGAACCACTGGCGGTGTACGTTCATCGACTTCCCGCACGATACCTGGCTTGTTCATGGTGTCCTCTTGTCGTCGTCCGTGGTGGTGCCGGCGGTCGTGATGCGGTGATGACGGGGAGGCGAGGCGGCTGCGGCGAGCGCTTCCCACTGGGTGGTGGTGTGAACGCCCCAGATGACAACGGGCCATCGGCGCTGCGAGGCATGGCGCCGCAGTCGGCGGTCGGGGTTGACGGCGCACGGGTGCCCGACCGTCGCCAGGAGGGCTCGGTCCGAGTAACTGTCCGCGTACGCGTAGGAGCGCTGCACGTCCAGGCCGCGGTCGGCGCAGTACTTCCGCACCCAGGAGCCGCGGATGTCACCCACGACGGGCGGCGAGGGGACGTGTCCGGTCATGATCCCCTCTTGGGAAGCCATGCGGCAGGCGACGATCTCGTCGAACAGAGGGCGCAGTGGCTCCACGAGAAGGTCGAGGCTGCCCGTGACGAGCACCGTGCGGTGTCCTGCCGAGCGGTGCGCCCGGATCTGTCGTACGGCTTCCGGTCTGACCCGGTGCAGCAGTGCGTTCCCGACGGCTTCACGCACCAGGGCCCGCAGAGTCTCCTCGCGTAGCCCCTTGTAACGACGCAGGAAGCAGTGGACGAATTCCGGCCTGCCCCGGTGTTCGGCCAGCGCGTAACGGGGGGCATTGGAGAGCAGGCTCAGCAGTTCCAGAGGCCAGCCCCGGCGGGGCAGCGCTGCCAGCCGTGTCCAGACATACGATTCGACGAGGTTGGAGGCGAGGATCGTGCCGTCGAGATCGAAGACGGCGGCGACTCGGCTGTCGGCCGTCAAGGGCTTGGGCGGTTGCTCGTCTGTCCGGGCTCGCAGGGGCCCTTCAGCGGTGATCGGCCCGGTGCGGTCGCGGGGCTCGGTCGCCCGCGCGACTCCTGCGGTCCAAAGCATTCTCCACCTCGGTGTGAACCGCTGCTCGACGGCAGCAGGTGACGGTACGGGGGCAGGCCGGCACTCACGCCCCAACGGGCTCCACCGGCATGGCATGGGTTTGGCGGCAGCCGCTCACCGCTGCTTCGCACACGGTGCGGAGCGGCCAGTCCAAGGCGAGTGCCGCGCGTTCCGCTTCGGATACTTCCGGCTGCAGAGTGAGGTGGCCGTACGGCCCTTCCGCGATCTTCACGGTCACCGGTTGTGCGTGGCCCGGAGGGCCGACGGGCACTGTGACGGAACGGCGCGGGAGTACCACGCGCTGATGAGCGGACCAGCGGACTCCGAGGGTGGGAGTGTGACGGAACAGCGTCTCGGTGACGGCTTGCCGTACCTGCTCGGAACAGAGCGCGGTGACGACCTGGCCCGGCCGACCATGGCGACCGATGATGCCGGTGGTCCAACAGTCCCAGGCGCCCGCCTCCCGCAATGCGCGCAGCACCGACGGCCACAGGCGGGGATCCATGTCGTCGACGGTGCTCTCCAGGGTCAGCACCTCGCCCTGAAGCGGTGCAGAGACCGCTGTGGACTCCCCGATCACGACTCTGGTGATGTTGGGGCGGTCCACTGTGTCCCGGGACCCGCCTCCGGTGCCCACGGCACGTACCGTCATGGGGGGCAGCGCGCCCGGCTCGGCCAGAGAGGCCACCAGCGCTGCCCCGGTGGGGGTGGTGCGTTCGCCCGTCAGCTCACCGGAGGTCAGTTGTAGTCCTGCGTGGGCGGTGATGTTCAGGACTGCGGGAACGGGCACGGGCATGCGTCCGTGCGCACATCCGACGGTTCCACTCCCCGCGGCCAACGGTGAGCACGTGATCACCGCGCCGTCGTCGAGCAGTCCCAGACCCTCCAAGGCTGCGGCACAGCCGACCACGTCGGCCAGCGCGTCATAGGCGCCCACTTCGTGGAAGTGCACCTTGTCAGGGGTCGTGCCGTGGGCCTCGGCTTCGGCCTGAGCGAGAAGTTCGAACACGCGGTGAGCCAGGGAGTTGGCCTTCTTCCCGAGGCTGGTAGCCCCGGCGCAGAGGTCCAGCACGTCATGCAGATGTCTCGCCCGGTCCGGCGTGTCCGGTGACGCGACGCTCACGCGGGTGCAGGCGAATCCACCACGCCTGGCCTGGCTGACGGAGACGTCGAGACCGACAACACCGAGAGAACGCACTGCTTCGCTCACTACGCCGATGTCCGCACCGGCCGCGACAAGGGCGCCCAGGAGCATGTCCCCCGCAACCCCGGCCGTGCAGTCCAGAAACGCGACACGGGAGCGGGGACCGCCTCCGGACGAGGTCATTGCGCACCCCTCGCGCCGACCGGATCACCTGGCGGCCGCCGTTCGCCCTTCTGGGCGTTGTCACGGTTGTAGATCGCGTTGACGATCCTCAGGGCGTGTGCGGCGGCCCCGAAACCGTTGTCGATGTTGACCACGGTCAGGCCGGGGGAGCAGGAGGCGAGCATGGAGACCGCGGCGGCGAGTCCTCCGGCGGCGACCCCGTAGCCGATGCTCGTCGGCACTGCGATGACCGGGGCCCGCACCAGTCCGGTCACCACGCTGGGCAGGGCGCCGTCCATGCCCGCTGCCACGATGACGCAATCGGCGTTGTGCAGATGGGGCAGTTGGGCGAAGAGCCGACCGATACCTGCCACGCCGACGTCCTCGAAGAGCCGGCCCCCGACCCCCAGAGCGGAAAGCGTGGCCAGCGCCTCCCTGGCGACCGGCAGGTCCGTCGTACCGGCCGTCAGAACGGCGACCGTCCCCCGGGGAGGGGGCAGTTCCCCCAGAGTGACGGTGCGGGCGACACGGTCGACGCAGACCGGACGGTCACCGAAACGCGCCCCTGCTGCGTCGAGTACCGCATCCGGGCACCGGGTCGCCAGCGCGGGACCTGCGGGGTCCTTTTCGTACAGTTCGGTAAGGAGGCGCAGCGTCTGTTCGACTGTCTTGGACTGGGCGAACACCACCTCCGGTAATCCGGTTCGCGCCCGCCGCGAGGTGTCGAGTCGCGCGAAGTCCTCGACCCGGGTGATCTCGCAGTCCACCAGCGATGTCATGGATTCGTCCTCGGTCATGAGCTCGGCCTCTCTTCTGTGCCGCTGCCGAGAGCAGCGACGGTGCTTACTCCACCCGGCCTGTAGCGGGCGAGGGAGCCCGTCGAGGTGCGGGCCAGGGGGCTGATGCGGCTCAGCAGCTCAGCGGACTGGCCGGCCCGGTCGTTCAGCCATTGATGGGCTCCGGGGTCGAGATCGATGCGGAAGCTCTCTGCGAAGATCCTCACCCGCAGGTCCCGGACGGGCACATGGCGTTCGGCCAGGAATGCGCGTACGGCTTCCTCGGCGCGCTCGACGAGCTCCAGCCTCTCGCGTGTCACGGGTACGCCGACCGCGATCCTCGACGCCAGGCAGGGCGAGCTGGGCTTCTCGGCCACCGGCAGTCCCCAAGCCCTCGCCACGGCTCTCACCTGGGCTTTGCCCAGGCCGATGTCTGCCAGAGGCTCCACGACGTGGAGTTCCCTGGCGGCTCGCAGCCCCGGGCGGTGCGCGGAGCGCCGGTCGTCGCCGTGGGTGCCGGTTGCCACATGCAGGAACCCCCGGGAAGCGGCCTCCGCGGTCACCCGCGACAACACGGTCTGTTTGCAGAAGTAGCAGCGGTCGCCGGAGTTGGCCCGGTAGCCGGGCACCGCCAGCTCGTCCGTCGTCAGGACGGCCAGCTCGACGCCCAACTGTTCAGCCACGACGTGAGCCGACCGCAGCTCGTCACGAGCGAGGGCGGGGGAGTCGGCTGTCGCCGCGAGAGTCCTGGCCGGCCCGAGCGCGCGCACGGCGGCAGCCAGCACCACGGTGGAATCGACTCCTCCGGAGAAGGCGACCACCACACTGTCCAAACGGCTCACCGCCGCCAGCAGCGCCTCCGCGTTCCCGCGGGGAGGGATGGTGTCCTGATCTTGATGGATCACGTCCGGGTACATCGGTGTACGTACCTCACTTCGACTCGACAGGGCAACGGGTCAGGATCCGGTCAGGGCCCGGTCGAGACGCTGGGTCAGCCCATGGACGCTGCCTGCCGCCATCAGCTCCATGATGGGAAGGTCGCAACCGAACGTCCGATGCATCGCGACCTTCAGCTGCGTGCCCATCAGCGAGTCGAGCCCGAGGTTCGCCAGATTCGTCGCACGGTCGATGCGGTCCGGGGTGGTCTGCAGCACAGCGGCCGTCAGGTCCGTCAGGGTGTCAGCGATCAAGGCCGTACGCTCCTCCGCGCTGTCCGTCTTGGCCAGCCGTTCCCTGAAGTCCTCCGGCCCACCATGGCCGGTGAGGCTTTCCGCGTCGTCCACCTGCTGGGCGAACCGTGGCTTGAGCAGGGCGGGCAGCACCTTGGCCATCCGCCCCCAGTCCATGAGACCTACCACCGCGGCCTCGTCTCCCCTGCTCAGGAAGCGGCTCAACACCTGACAAGCGGTGGCAGGCGGGATCAGCCCGATACCGGAGCGGGAGATCGTGTCCGACATGACGGTTCGTGCGACGTATCCCGTCTCGCCGATGCCTCCCCACGCCAGCGCTGTGCCCGGTAGACCAGCGTTTCGTCGAGCCCGCACCAGGGACTCGAGGAAGAGATTGGCAGCCGCGTAGGGCGCCTGATGACTGTTGCCGACGAGAGCGGCCACGGAGGAGTAGACGGCGAAGAAGTCCAGGGAACGCTCGCGGGTGAGAGCGTCCAGCACCACACCGCCTTGTGCCTTCGCGGCATACACGGCGGCGTACCGCTCGGGCGTCAGTTCCGCCAACGGGGCGTCATCCAGGTGCATGGCGGCATGCACGATCCCCCGCACCGGCCGGCCTGCGGCGTCGTGACTCTCGAAGATCGCTCGCATGGCGTGGACATCGGTCACGTCAGCGGCGTACGCCACCGCGTCCACACCTTGTGCGCCGAACTCGTCGAGGAGCACCGGGGCTTCGGGCGAAGCCGCACCGCGGCGACCCACCAGGGCGAGGGACCGCGCGCCACACCGCACGAGGTGACGGGCTGTCGCCGCGCCCAGACCGCTGAGCCCTCCCGTGACGAGGTACGTCGCATCAGGATCGAGCTGCAAGGACTGCTCCCGCTCCGCCACGCGCACCGGCTCGCTCGGCTGAAAGGTGACAACGACCTTGCCCAGGTGGCGTGAGTGCCGCAGGCTCCGCAGGGCTTCGTCGATGCGGGGAGCGGGGTAGGTCTGATGCGGCAGCGGCCGGTACACGCCCTCCGTCACCCTGTCGGTCACTGTCGCGAAGGCCACGGCGGCTGCCTGCGGCTCGTCCGCGACCAGCCGGGTGATGTCGACACCGAAGTAGGCGAGGTTCTTACGGAAGGGACGCAGCAGCAGGGGTTGGTTGCCGTGGATGTCGCGTTTCCCGAGCTCGACGAAGCGGCCACCCGGCCGCAGGCATTCCAGGCCGCGGCTGATCGCCTCGCCGGCGAGCGAGTTGAGTACGACATCGACGCCCCGGCCCTGTGTGACGGCCTTGACCTCGTCGGCGAAGGACAGACTCCGCGAATCCAGGACGTGCTCCACACCGAGCATGCGCAGGAGGTCACGCTTGCCGGGGGTCCCCGCGGTCGCGATCACATGCGCGCCCACCTGGTCGGCGTAGCGCAGTGCGGCGAGGCCGATGCCGCCGGCACCCCCGTGGACGAGCAGAGTCTCACCGGGGGCAAGCCGTGCCAGGTCCTCCAGTGAGTGCTGCACCGTCAGGTAGACGGCGGGGATCGTCACCGCCTCGCTGTAGAGCATGCCGTCCGGCATACGGCCGGTCTGCTCGGCCCGCACCCGCACATGGGAGGCCAGAGTGCCGTGTCCGAAGGCGAAGACCCGGTCCCCTTCGGAGAGCCCGACCACCTCGGGACCGACAGCCACGACTTCCCCGGCACATTCGAGACCGAGGGCCGGCCCGCCGTCGACCGGAGGCTCCGCGCCGGGCGGCAACAAGCCCGCGGCGAGCATCACATCGCGATAGTTGAGGGCAGCGGCACGCACCTCCACGACCACCTCGCCCGCTCCGGGCACGAGGTCCTCGGACGGCACCCAGGCGAGCTGGTGTCGCAGCCCCGGTTCACGCAGCTCAAGTGTGTACGGTCGCCCACCATGATTCTCGTGGGTGAGGGGACCGCAGTCGGTCAGCCGTGGCACGAACCGCCCCCGCCGAGTGAGAACGACCTCGTCCTCGTCGGTGGGTTCGAGCAGTTCCCGTGCCAGCCGGACGGCGTCGCCGGCTGTGTCCGGCGTTCGGGCCAGTGACACGCGTCGGACGGCTAGGCCCGGCCGTTCGTTCGCGAGGACCCGCCCGGTGCCCCAGACGGCGGCACTTCCTCGGACACCGCCGTTGTCCGGCGCGGGAAACAGCCCCGTCTCCGCGGTGACCAGGTACAGCGCACCGACGCCGTCTTCCGCCATGGCGCCCGCGGCCCGCACGAGTCCGGCGCGATGGACGGCTTCGGCCACCGTTGCGCCCCCGGTTTCGTGCTCCCCGTCACTCGTGTGTTCGACGTCGACGTCGAAGAGCAGGACGGTGTTCGCTCCTCCGAGAGGCAGGCGGTCGGGCCATGCTGTGCCGGCACCAGGAGCCTCGACGACCGTGGCCTCGACAGCACCCGCAGCCTTCAGCTCGGACACCAGGGCTCGTGCGAAGTCGCTGTCCGTCCTGTCGGTGACCACGCTCCACCGGCCGCCGTTGGCTGAGGGGCGGGGCTGTGGAGCGGAACAAGGTCGGTTCCGGCGCGCCAGGAGAAGAGAGTAGTCGTCCCTGAACTCCGGACATGCGCTGCTCAACTGCGAGACGTCATCGAAACCGCACTGCCGGAGCAGCGGCGCCCAGTCCTCCCTGCGCAGCAACGGAGTGCTGCGCAGATGGGTGTCGCCGAAGGCCCAGAATCCGTCGAGCAGCCCGAAGCAGGGCCCGAGGATCTCCTCGTCGTGGCTCTCGACTGCCAGGAGCAGACCTCCATCGGCGAGCAGTGAGGCGGTCCGGTGCAGTGTGGCGCGCAGATCACTGGTCGCGTGCAGCACATTGGCCGCCACGACGATGTCGTAGTAGCCGTCCTGGTAACCCTGTTCACTGAGGTCCTGCTCCAGGTCGAGGGTGCGGTACTCCACGAAGTCGTACGTCGAGAACCGGGCCTGGGCCCTGGGGAAGAAGGCTGCGGACACGTCGGTGTACAGGTACTGGGTGAGGTGCGGAGGGAGGAGGGGGAGGAGAGCACTGGTGACGCCTCCCGTGCCGGCGCCGACCTCCAGGACGCGCAGGGGACGGTCCGCAGGCCATGCCGCGACCGCCTCGGCCAGGACCGCTCGGGCGTAGCGACCCTGCAGCCGAGCCTGCGGCGTGTCGGTGTAGAACGCCTCGACGTGGTGCCGGTCGGCTTCTGAGAAGAGCAGTTCCCTGGGATCGATGTCTCCCCGGAGCACGCCGGTGAGGTGGGTGCCGAACCTGGTGTAGACGGCGAGGGCGGAGATCCATTCAGGGAACTGCGCCACGCAGTCCTGGGCCCACTGGAGTGGGCGAGGAGTGCGGGTGAACCGCCAACGCGACGCATCGGGCACCGAGGAGTCGACCTGCTCCAGCAGGCCGGCCCGCTCGGTCATGCCGACCAACAGGCTCACGTACGACGCGTGCTTCGGCTGGACAGCGGCCAGTAGATCGTCCATGTCGAATTCCTGGACCGCCGGCAGCAGTTCCCTGAACGTGGACGCCGCCCAGTGGCCCACGGTCTGCTTGATCCGCGGAACGAACGCCGCGTAGCGGTCGCCGAGGGTGGCCTCGAGCGCGGCCCGCTCGTCGGCGGTCGCGACGGCGAGCGCACTCGGTGCGGGCAGAGGGACGGAACCGGCCGCCCGGTCGCCCGGTCGCGGGGCGGCCCGCAGGACAGGGGCCATCTGCTGGAGGTCCTGGGCCGGTCCGGTGGCGATGCCGCGCAGGCGGCATCCTCGCAGTTCGGCGATGACCACTCCGTCTTGGCCGGACACGGTCACGTCCAGTTGGGCGTACTGAGGGTTCATCTCCCGTACGCCCACATGGATCAGGCCATGCTGTGGCAGACGGTCCCAAAGGCGTGCCGAGCCGATGGCCGTGGGGAGGTACATCCGGCCGTCCGCCATGGTTGCCAGGAGCGGTGAGGCAGCCTGCAGCGCGGCGTCCAGTAGCGCCGGGTGAGCCTCATAGGCCGTGCTCTCCGCTGGTGCAGGATCGGTGTACGTGGCCAGAACCTCCCCGTCCCCGACCCACAGCTCGGTGAGCCCCTGGAAGCGGGGGCCGTAGTCCAGGCCCCGGCGGGCCGTCTCCGCGTAGTGGTCCTGCCCTTCTACTCGGCGCGCGTTCAGTCGGGAACGCAGGAGGTCGACGTCCAGCGGGGCCGGTGGCGGGGAGAGCAGGCGGCGCACCCGGCCGCGAGCGTGTGTCTGCCACTCGCTCGCCGTGTCGGTTCGGGAGGCGATCCGTGTGACGCCGTCCTCCTCGGACAGCGAGGTCTGCAGTACGACCTCGCCCGTCTCGTCGTCGTGCGGCTGGACCAGGGGCCGGAGGATGTCGAGGTCGGTGACTTCGGCGGCGCAGCCCAAGGCGTGGCGGCCGGCCGCGAGAGCGGCCTCGACGTACGCGGTTCCTGGCATGACGGCGGCGCCGCCGACACGGTGGTCGTACAGCCAGGGCATGCGAACGCCGTTCACACGCTGGTGCCAAGCGGGTCCGGCCACGGCGGCCCGGCGCCCCAGGATCGGATGTACCACGGTCCTGTCCTGGGGGACGCCGGCCCACCAGTCCGGGGACCCGTTCCAATGGCGTTCCCGCTGCCAGGGGTAGGCGGGCAAGGACACGACCCGGCCAGGTCGGGGGAAACATGGCGCAGCTGCCCGGATTCCGGTCGCGAGCAGGTGGGCTGCCGCGCGGCGCACCGCCTCGGGGCCGCTGCGGTCGCGTCGACCGGTGCCGACGATCGTCCCTGCCGGTGCCAGTCGGCGCAGGTAGGGAGTGAGAACGGTGTGCGGGCCGATCTCCACGAAGGCGGTGCAGCCGTCGTCTGCGAGGTGGCGCACGGCATCCGCGAAGAGCACGGGCTCGCGGACGTTGCGCCACCAGTACGTGGCATCGAGCTGCCCACCAGACAGGCGACCCCCCGTCACGGTGGAGGCGAACGTGATGTCGGGGGAGCGTGGGCGCAGGCGTCCGAGAGATCCCTCGACGAGATGCCGCACCGGGTCCATGGTCTTGCTGTGAAAAGCGTAGTTGAGATCGAGTTCCCGGAAGAAGATGTCCCGGACGGCCAGCGCCCGGCCCAGTTCCTTCAGCGCGGCGGGGTCGCCCGCAAGAGTGACGTCGTTGCGGCTGTTGATGCCGGCCAGCTCCAACCGCCCTTGCATCGCCGCGAGTTCCTTGTCCGCCTCTTCGCGGGACAACCCGGCGGCCGCCATCCGGCCCTGGCCAGCGGTCAGGGCTTGAGCTCGACTGCGTTCGGTCACCACCAGGCATGCGTCGGCCAGGTCGAGGACACCGGACACGTGAGCGGCCGCGATCTCCCCCACACTGTGCCCCACGACCGCCTCGGGCCTGATCCCGTACACCTCGTCGAGCACCCGCACCAGACCGATCTGTACGGCGAAGAGCAGAGGCTGCGCGACCTCGGTCAGCCCCAATCGGGGTTCGTCGCGGGTCAGTTCGTCAGCCACCGACCACCCCAGGCGTGGCCTGAGTTCAGCGTCGACGGACTCCAGGGCGGCGCGGAAGACCGGCTCGCTGTGGAGCAGATCAGCCCCCATGCCGGGCCACTGCGATCCATTGCCGGAGAAGGCGAAGGCCACCTTACCGGGGCGGCCTCGAGCCGCTGTCGCCACCGACGCCGGCTCTTTGCCCTGCGCCGCGCCGTGCAAGGCCTCTGCTGCTTCGACCGGACCGTTGGCCAGCACGGCGATGCGCTGTTCGTGGTGGCCGCGTCGCACGGTCGAGGTGTAGCAGATGTCGTAGAACTCTTCACGGTCGGCGAACTCAAGGTGCTGCGCCATCCGTCCGGCTGCCTCCCGCAGCGCCCCGGCGGTCCGGGCGGAGACCATGACCGGCATCCGGCTCCCAGCGGGAGGTGTGTCGCGCGCCTCGTCCTCGGCGGGTGCCGCCGCGAGTACGACGTGGGCGTTGGCTCCACCGAATCCGAAGGAATTGACGCCGACGAACACCCGTCCCTCGGCCTCGATCGGTTCCGTCCGGGTCACGGGGCGAACGTTCCAGCCGGCGAAGTCGATCTTCGGGTTGAGCGGTTCGGCGTGGAGGGTCGCCGGCACCCTCCGGTGCCGCAGCACCAACAGTGCCTTGAGCAACCCGGCGATCCCCGAGGCTGCCTCCAGATGCCCGACATTGCTCTTGACCGAACCGATGGGCAGTGCGCCGAGACTTCGGCCACTCCCCAGGGAGCGGCCGACGGCCTCGCATTCGATGGGATCGCCCGCCTGGGTGCCGGTTCCGTGCGCCTCCAGATAGACCAGGTCGTCCGGCGAGATCCCCGCACCTCGGTAGACCTCGCTCAGCAGCGCCTGCTGGGCCGTCGCACTGGGAAGTGCGAGTCCCGGAGTGCGACCGTCGTTGTTGGTGCCGCTGGCGACGATCACGCCGTGGATCCGGTCGCCGTCGTCGAGAGCGTCGGCCAGGCGCTTCAACAGTACGAGCCCGCCGCCTTCGGACCGGACGAAGCCGTCAGCATGTGCGGAGAAGGCGCGGCAACGCCCGGTCGGTGACAGCATCGAGGCACTGGAGAAGCCCGCGTACCCCTGTGGGTTGATCAGGATGTTGACGCCACCCGCCAGCGCGGTGCGTGAGCGTCCTGACCGCAGGTGCTCACACGCCTGGTGCAGGGCGGTCAGAGCGGAGGAGCACGCCGTGTCCACCGCGACGCTCTGCCCGTGCCAATCGAAGAAGTGGGAGAGACGGTTGGCGGCGATGGAACTCGCCATTCCGGTCAGGGTGTAGGCGTTCCCGGTCTGTGGATCACAGGACTGCAGCTCCCCGTAGTCACGGCTGGAGCAACCGATGAAGACCGCGGTGTCGGATCCCCGTGAGCGGGCGTGGTCGATTCCGGCGTCGTCCAGGACCTCGGCCGCGAGTTCGAGCAGTAGACGCTGTTGCGGGTCCATTCGGGACGCCTCACGCGGGGAGATCCCGTCGAAGAAGGAGGTGTCGAATCCGGCGATGTCCTCCAGGAAGCCACCGGCCGCCGTGTAGCTCATGCCCGGCCGAGGCCGGCGGCTGTCGATGAAGTCGGCTACCGCGAACCGGTCAGCCGGGACTTCGGTCACCACGTCACGGCCGACGAGCAGCACGCCCCACAAGTCCTCCAGGGTGTGGACGCCGCCAGGAAGGCGGCACGCGGCACCGACGACCGCGAGGGCGTCTGCGGGCAGGGGCGGAGGGGGCTGGGACAACAGGGGTCTCCCGAAGAGAAGCTGAGGTGAGGCTGAGGGGTCCGCCGATATCAGGCGGAGACGACGCAGGTGTCCGTCCCCGTGGGCTCGAAGGGTGCGAGGCCGGGACCGGGAAAGCCCAGGGCGCGCGTCAGGTAATCCTGGTCGATGGCGGGTGGGTCGCCCAGGTCCCCGGTCAGCGCGGCCGCGCCGGCCCGGTCGTAGCGACGGGTGTGGTGGCAGTAGCTCAGGAATCCGGGGAGGTGCGAGGCGATGAAGCGCTCCGTCGCCGTCGGATCCGGAATCCGATCCGTGCATTCCAGCCGCAGTCCCGGATACCGCGCCTGGACGGCACTCGTGATCAGGCGCATCGGGGTGTCCACCGGGTTCACGATGTGGAAGGTGCGTGTGCCGGGATCGCTGTGCTCGGCGTCGTGCCCGATGCGGAGCATCGCCTCGGCGGCGTATCCGTCCTGGACGATGTTGAACGTCGCGTCGGCGGGCACGCGCAGCCGGAGGCGCAGCACTTCCCCGTTCAGACCGCCGGCGGGAACGCCGGGTGCTCCGCCACGTGCGACGGCGTCGATCATCCCGCCCAGCACTCCGAGCGGGTGGCCCGGCGCCTTCTCGGGAAGGTGAGCATCGGAGGCGACGATGCTCGGACGGAGAACGACCGCGGACCGGCCCAGTCTCCGTGCCCAGTCCCTGACCAGCATTTCGCTGTGGTACTTGGACTCGTCGTAGTGGGTTTCGAAGCCGTAGCAGTCGACGAGGTCGTCTTCGGCGATCCGTCCCGTCCTACGGGCACCGGCTACCGCCACGGTGCTCATGTGCACCAGTCGGCATGTCGGAGGGGCGGTCTCTGCCAGCCGCAACAGATGCTGGGTGCCTAGCACGTTGGTCTGGAAGAGCCGTTCGCGTTCGCCGGTGAGAGCGATGTCGCCCGCGCAGTGCCAGATGGCATCGGCCTCTTCGGTCAGACGTCCGTACACCGCCGGGGCCAGACCGAGCCACGGTCGGCCGACGTCTCCACTGACACAGCGCAAACGGGCGCGAGCGCCGGCGTCGACGCCCCCGGGAGGCGCGACGCACTCCAGCGCGTCCAGAACGCGAGAGCGCAGAGCGGAAGAGGCTCCTCGGCCCAGCACGGTGACATCCCGTTCCCGGGTGGTCAGCAGACTGAGGAGGAGACGCGATCCCAGAAACCCGGTCGCACCGGTGAGGAGGACGGTCACCGGAGCAGGATGGACCAACCGCCACCGAAATCCAAATGCGCTCCGCGTTCAGGGTGTTACTTTGCGTGGGCGTCCACGGTGTCTGTAGCGTCTCCCCTCTGTGGAAACGATCGGCCACCGGAGCGTCCCCGCTGATTCCCCTGCCCGCGACCCCACCGGATTCGGCCGATGCCTCGCGCCTGGCCGCGGACTTGTCCCGCACCCGCCATGTCGTCTCCGTCTCCGGCCCCGCCGGCGCCTTCGTCGGCGGAGCGGAACAGGTCCGCCATCCTGGGGCGACTACGAGAACCGCGCACCGAACGGTCTCACCGGGCCGCGCCAACGGGACACGGCTTCTTCATCGCGGCGCGCATCCGCGACGAGCATCTCCTCGGCGCAGACAATCGCCGGGCGATCGCGACCGGCCTTGCGCAGCACCGGCCCCGTCGCCACGGCATGCAGTCTCGCGCTCATCACTGCCGTGGCCCCGCTGACGGCCTCTTCCGTCACCATGACGCAGGTGCGGGGAACAGTGCTCGTCGTCGGGGCCCTGGTCGATGCCACCGTGGTCCGCTGCCTGCTTGTCCCGTCGGCCATGACGCTCGCCGGCAGTGCCAACCGGTGGCCGCCCTTCACCGCCCGCCGACGGCGAACCGCTGATGACCCGCCCACCGGCTCAGCGACCCTGGCGGCTCCCGTCCGGCGCGGCGAAACCAACTGAACCACTTTCCCTGGGAGCGATCATGCCCACTGCCCTGGTGACCGGTACAACCTCCGGTATCGGCCGAGCCTTCGCCGAGAGACTGGCCCGCACAGGCCACGACCTCATCCTCGTCGCGCGCACCCGGGATGCTCTGGAGAGGCAGGCCGAGGCGCTCACTTCCGAGACCGGCATTCACGCGGAGACGCTGTCGGCCGACCTGTCCACCATGGAGGGATGCCGGCTCGTCGAGAAACGCATCACTGCGGGAATGCCGATCGATCTTCTCGTCAACAACGCGGGTGTCATGCTGAACAAGCCCTTTCCCCTCAGCCGGGTCACTGATGAAGAGCTGCTGATCAACGTGAACATCCGGGCAGTGCTGCGGCTCACCCATGCCGCCCTGCCCGGGATGCTCGTGAAAGGGAGTGGCCAAGTAATCAATGTGGCTTCCTTCAGCGCACTCGGCCCCGGCGGCCTCGCCACGACCTACCCGGCCAGCAAGTCCTGGGTCCTGACCTTCACGGAATCCGTGGGTAGGTCGGCACAGGTACGCGCATCAGGCGTCCAGGTCATGGCGCTCCTACCCGGATTCACCAGGACCGAACTCTTCGACCGGTCAGGCAACGATCTGGCGAACCTGCCTGGGTGGGCCTGGCTGAGAGCCGAGCATGTGGTGGCAACCGCGCTGCGTGATGTCAGTCGTGGCCGATACGTCAGCGTGCCCAGTCTCCGCTACAAAGTGGCGGCATGGGGTCTGCGTCACCTGCCCCGGCCGCTGATCCGCCCTCTCTCCTGGGACTTCTCGTCGCCCGGCAAGTACTGGACCGGAGACAAGGGGCGAGATGCGTCCTGGGACATCCAACCGGGTGCCGGCCCGACAAGCGCAGCACGTCCTGCTCCTTCGGTCGGCATCGCCGAGACGCGGCACGAGCACACCGGGACATGAGCGACTTGCGGGGAAGTGGCAGCGGGCCGGTCGATCGATCCTTTCGCCGCGATCAGTCGGCCAGGAAGTCTCCCTGACCTTCCACGGCCCGCTACGACGGTGCCCCATCAGCTGCAACGGGGTCGGGGTCCCTGGCCTGACCGCGACCTTCCCTGCCCTCGACGCCATGCTGCACGGGCGACCGAGGCGCGGGGCACCGGAGGGCCGGCCGAGGAGGACCAGACCGTCAGGAGTGCCGGGGCGCCAACAGGTCGTCTCCGGCCCGATGGGGACGGACGGCAAGAATGTGGTTCACCCCCATCAGCCCCGCGTCCAGGGAAGCGACGCACAGGGCCAGGTAGAGGCGCCATGTGCGAGCGCGTTCCGCGCCGACGAGGGCGACGGCCCTGTCCCAGTTCTCTTCGAGGTTCTGCAACCAGGCTCGCATGGTTGCCGCGAAGTGGGTGCGCAGGTTCTCCACTTCCTGGATGTCGAACTGTGCCCCGGCAAAAGCTGTCATCGTCTGATGCAGTGGCGCCATGCCGAGTCCAGGCGTGATGTACCGGTGAACGAGCGGGCCGTACTGCTGCCGGATACCTTCTCCCGCTACGCTGATGTGTTGATCCAGCAGTAGCCCGCCGGGCGCCAGAAGCCCGTAGAGGGACGCGGCATAACCGGGGAGCGCGCGTACACCTAGGTGCATGGCACTCTCAATGGCACTGACGGCGTCGTACGGACCATCAGTGACGGAACGGTAGTCGCAGTGACGGATCTCAACCTGCTGCTCCAGCCCACGCTCCCGCACCTCACGCCTTGCGTACGTGGCCTGTTCCTGCGACAGGGTGACCCCGACTGCCGTCACGCCATACTTTTCAGCGGCGTAGCGCACCAGCGAACCCCAACCGCAGCCCGCGTCCAACAGGCGCATACTCGGCTTCAGTTCGAGCTTCCGGCAGATGACGTCCATCTTCGCCTCCTGGGCCGCATCCAGTCCGGTCCCGGAGTCCCAGTTCTCGGGATGCGGCCAGTAGGCGCCCGAATACACCATGGACGGTCCGAGAAGGAGACGGTAGAAGTCGTTCCCCACGTCGTAGTGATGAGCGATCGCCGCGGGCAGGCCCATCTTGCCCCGCACCTCTTGCGTCGGCCGCGGCGGCGGTCCCTGCACGATGCCGAGCCGGTAGGCGGCACGCAAGGCATGCGTGAGGTCCCGCAACCGGGACCGTCCTTCGGTGCACGCGGGCGCCATATGCCGCACGAACGCGGCCAAGTCACCCTCGACCTCCATGTCGCCCGAGACAAAGGCCCTGGTGAAGCCGAGTTGACCGGGCCGGTAGAAGCCGTGCGCCAGCGCGCGCGGGGAACGCAGGGCAAGCACGGCGCCGTCGTCCGGTCCGACGAGGCTGCCGTCCCACGCGCGGATACCGATCTTCAGGGGAGCGCGCGTCGTGCGCTCCAAGTACTCGGCCATGACGGGGGCGGCTGCTGTTCGGGGTGAAGTGCGAAAGAGTGCCAACGAGTTCTCCTGGCTGCGTTCCAGCGTGAGGATTCTGGAATCACGGATGCGGGGGGCGACGCAAGGACGAAGGTGGTAACTATATGCGCCCATGTGGACTCGAAGAGTAATCACCGTGGTCGCCCCCGCGGTCCTTTCGGCTCGGTCACCCAGCTCGCCGACGCCGATGGAACCCCGCAGGAGGGCCCCACTGCGACCCGTTCGGCGTCGCTGCCGCTGCTACCGCCACCTCCGCCGACGGCGTCACGCGAAACGGCGACGACTTCGCCTCCACAGGTCAACTCGACGACGGGGACCCTGTTCGGGGGGTGTGAAGGCGCCGGTCGCCGACGGCGCCGCCCTTCGCGTCTCCGGCCCGCTGCCTGCTCTGTGCGGGTCTCCTCCTCGCCCGTTGCGCTGAACTGGGCGACCGACACGTCATGGCTGACTGGACTGCAGTTCAGGACGCGGCGACCTCGAGCTCGCGATCCCGAAACCACGGGCCGGGAGCTTCTTCTCGGCTCGGGCTCGAGTGGAGGCGAGGCGGTAGGAGTCGGTGCCGGTTTCGCCCCACCGAGCTGTTACGCCGGTGTCGTCCTCGGCGCCGACGCGTTCGCCCTGGACTGCTTGAGGAGGAGAGGCCGCGCCGGACCAAGAGGGCGGAGCGCACTCTCGAGCGTCATGCCTACGTCGAGAACCTGGGTCGTGTGGACCGGTTCCATCGGTACAGGGCGGGAACGTCGGTTCGAGCGTCTCGTGCACTCGGCCCGATACGGTGTCAGTCTCCCTGTTCCATCCAGACGATCTCGTCGTAGCGGGCCACTGTCGTGTCGGTCCGGTGGATCAGCCAGAAGGATTCGATGCCGTTGTCGTTGTGCGCGTGGCCGAAGAGTCTCCAGGCGGAGACCTTCCGGAGCACTTCGTCGTTGAAATCCCAGTCCCAGTCGTCCCCGAGGTCGACCAGGTTCAGTTCCGGCGGATCCTGGGGCGTCCTGAGCAACGAGCCCCCGAGTTGCAGGGAGCCGCCGGAGGGCACGTAGTCGTCGTCCAGCAGTTCCATCGGCCCGACGTGCCGCCGGTATTCCGCCATCGCCTCTTCGAGGGCCGGGTGCATCTTTGCGGGGTGCGGGTCCTCGGAGGGCGCCCACCACTCGGGGTGGGTCCACGCGGCGTAGCCGTGGAGGTCTCCGTTGTGCTCCGATTCCGGGTCCGACGGTATGTGACCGTCGGGCTCCGCACGCCACCGCGGCGGTCCCTCGGCGGGCACCAGCAGAGATCCGGCGTCGGGAAGTCCGAGCCCCAGGTCCAGGTGCCGATGGGGCAGGGCGGCGCAGTCGAGGACGATCGTCATCTCATCCTCGCCCTCCCAGCGCCCGACCCGCTTACCCACCTTGTCCTTGTTGATGACCACGCATGGCCGCAGACACCGCAGAACCTCCTCGACGGCGCCCTGTGAGACCCCCTTGGCGCGCGCGGCTTCCATGAATTCCTGGTTGTTCGGCATGCGGCACATCCTGGCAGGCCCCACTGACAACCGCGCGGGCAACTGGCTGCAGGGCAAGGCACTTTGAAGGTTCCGGGGTTCGACGAAACACGGCGTGAGGCGCACGGTGTGCCGGAGCGCGAACCGCGTCGTCCGCGTGCCGTGCCCGGGGAGGAGTTCATGCGACCGGCGCCGGCCCTGCGATCAAGATCAGCCCGGAATGCGCAGTCCCCGGTGAACGCGCCACGGCGGTTCGGAAGAGCCCACGGACGCAGCGGAACCTCCGCTGCGGCGCCACCCGGACAACCACCACAGTCCGACCGTCGTCACGAGGGACGGCCTCGGTGACGGCCACGGTCTCCTCGTGCTTGCCGGTGGCCGCGATCGCGCGGGAACTCGGTATCGGCTTCGAGCCCCTGCCGGACTGGTGCCGCGAGGCGAAAGCGCTCCCGGCGAGTCGAGCGGCACCGAGTGCGAGAAGGCGAGGCCGGCCCCGGGCCTGATCGGCCGCGACCGAGCCCTCCATCGGTGAAGGGCCGGCAGCCTCGGGCTGCGCCGGGACCGCCGGTGTGACCTGTCAGCCGGGATCTTGACTGGTGTTAAAGAGAATGTCGAACAAATTTAAGTAACGATGCGTCAGATGCGGCCTAACATGATCTGGACGTGGAGATTCCGCCATGGCCTTGGGGTCACCTCTTACTCGGCCCGCACATGAGCCACACATCTCGTTCATGTAGTGGAGGAAAGACTCTCCGTGTCGCGTCCGCCGGCAGCCGCGCGCCACCGCGCCACTCGACAGGGCCTCAATGAATCGTCAGGGCTGGTCCATCAGACGAAAGTTCACCACGCTTCTCCTGCTCCCCCTGGTGTCGTTGGCCGCGCTCTGCGGCTACGCCGCCTACTTGGCGCTCGGCAACGCGTTAACCCTCTCGCGCGTCGACACCATCGGCAATCACCTCGCCGCCCCCCTCGGCCGCGCAGTGGTGGCCCTCGAGACCGAACGGCGGGACGCGGTCGTGACGGCCACCGTGTCGGACGGCGACACCGCGTCGCTGGCCGCCGGGCGTGCGGCCAGCGACGCGGCGATAGCGGCGTTCCTGAAAGAGGCGCACACCGACGAGGTGCGCCGCGCGGAGAGCGACTCGGTGCGTGAGGGCGTCGACCGCGCCGAGGAGTCCCTCGCCGCCTTGGCCGGCATCCGACGCGGGATCGACGCGGGCACCAGCTCACCGGATCAGATCATGGCCGCCTACACAGGTATCAACGACGACATCGCCGAGGCGCTGCGCGCCATGACGATCCTCCCGGACCAGGATGCCCAGGAGTTCGGCCAGGCCCTCTACACCCAGGTGCCCGCAGGCGACCTCCTTTCCCAGGAGGACGCGCTGATCTCGGCCACCGCCGCCACCTCCGACCGCCGGCTGAGCCCCGCCCACTACCGCACCCTGGTGCAGGCCATCGGTGCCCGGCGGGTGCTGAGCGCCGAGGTGATCGCCCGGCTGCCCGTCGAACAGCGCAAACCCTTCCTGGAACTGGCCGCCCCCGGCGGGACGATGGCCAAGGTCGCCGCCCTGGAGGACAGCCTCATCGACGCGGGCCCGAACGCCCGCACGCTCCCCTTCACCCTCGCGCAGTGGCGTGCCGCCTACGACACCACGGCCAAGGTGACCAGCACGACCGCCCTCGACTACATCGACCTGGTGTTCACCCGCACCGGCCCTCCGGCCCGCCGCGCCTTCATCGAACTCATCGTCGCGGGCACACTCAGCCTCGCCTCGCTGATCGTCTCGGTCGTGATGTCGATCCGCATGGCACGCTCCCTGGTCGGCGACATCAATCGCCTCAAGACATCCTCGCGCAACCTCACCGACGACCAACTGCGTGACGTCGTGGGCCGACTGCGCCGAGGGGAGACGGTGGACGTCCACACCGGCATGAAGAGCCCTGCCTTCGTCAACCGGGAGATGGCGGAACTGGGCGCCGCCTTCGGCGCGCTGCAACGCACCGCCGTGGAACTCGCCCAGGAAGACGTCCGCCTGCACCAGGGCATCAACCAGCTCTTCGTCAACCTCGCCCGCCGCAGCCAGGTCCTCATCCACCGGCAGCTCAGTCTGCTCGACGTGATGGAACGCCATGAGGAGGACGCCAACGCCCTGGACCGGCTTTTCGAACTCGACCAGCTCGCCACGCGCATGCGGCGCTACGCCGAGGGCCTGCTGATCGTCTCGGGTTCCGCGCCGGGCCGGTTCTGGCGCCGTGCGGTCCCCGCCGTGGACGTCGTCCGCGGCGGCATCGCGGAGACCGAACAGTACGCGCGGGTCGTCGTACTGCCCGTCCCCGCGGTGGGCATCCAGGGCCGTGCCGCCGCCGATGTCATCCACCTGCTCGCCGAACTCATCGAGAACGCGGAGATGTTCTCGCCCTCCGACAGCGAGGTCCGGGTCAGCGCGGGGCACGCGGCCAGTGGCCTGGTCATCGAGATCGACGACCGCGGCCTCGGTATGCCGCCGGAGGAACTGGCCGCGGCCAACCGGCGCCTCAGCGCTCCGCTGGACATCACTGCCCTGGACAGCACCCGCCTCGGCCTGGTCACCGTGGGCCGCTTGGCCCATCGCCACGGCATCGAGGTGACCCTGCGGCGCTCGCCCTACGGTGGCGTCAACGCGGTGGTCCTCATCCCGGACGGCCTGCTGGAGCAGGCCCCGCCCCCGGCGGAGCCCCCGGCGCCCCCGGCCCCGTCGGCCATCGAGGCCCCGGCCCCGTCGGCAACGGACCAACCCGCGTTCGCGCCCGCCCACGCGGCACCGGCGCCGGTCCCGGCGCCCGTCCCGATGGCGCCTCCGCCTCCGCCCCCGCCCCCGGCGCCCACCCCGGCCCCCATGGCGGCCCCGCCCGGCCCGGCCCCGGCGCGCTCCCATCCCGCCCCCGCGCCTCACCCGGCCCCGGCGCGCTCCCATCCCGCCTCCGCGCCTCACCCGGCCCCTGCCGCGGGCCCCGCCCCGGTGCACGGCGGCATGATCGACGGCCTCCCGGTCCGCGTACCCCAGGCGAATCTCTCGGACGGGACTCCCGCGGTCGGTGACACCGGCGGTCGCGGACGACTCATGGACTGGGGCCGCACCGATTACGAGCGGCGCGTCGGTCCACCGGCACAGGCACAGGCACAGGCACAGGCACAGACATCGGGACGGGCAGCGGCACCGGCAGTGGCTGGGAAGGCGACGCGCGGCCCCGCCGGCCCCGCCGGCCCCCGGCCCTCCCCGGGCGAACGGCTCCGTGACCGTGTGGTCGAACGCCCCGATCAGGTCCGTTCGATGATGTCCGCCCTCCAGGCGGGCGCGGCCCGCGCCCGGGTGGAACAGTACGCCGCCCCGGGCGATCCGGCGGGCCGTCCGCGTGGGGACGCCCTCGGTCATGACGCGCACACCGCCTTCCCCGCCCACATCCCCACTTCCAGAAAGCGTGGTTGACATGACCCAGGTCGACCTGTCCGAGACGGGCTCCCAACTCGACTGGCTGCTCAGCGACATGGTGCGCAACGTGCCGGAGATCGGCCACGCCGTCCTGCTGTCCACGGACGGGCTGCTGCTCGGCGCCTCCGAGGCACTCGACCGCGACCACGCCGAACGGCTCTCCGCGGTCGCCTCCGGTTTCCACAGTCTCGCCAAGGGCGCCGGCCGGCACTTCGGCGGTGGCGCGGTGCTCCAGACCGTGGTGGAGATGGAGGGCGGCTTCCTGTTCGTGTGCGCGGCGGGCGACAACTCCTGTCTGACGGCGCTGACCCGCCAGGGTGCGGACATCGGCGTCGTCGCCTACGAGATGGCCATGTTGGTCAAACGACTCGGCTTCCACATGTCGGTCGAATCCCGATGACCCGCGCGCAATGGGTGGACGAGGCGGCCGGTCCGGTGGTCCGCCCGTACGCCATGGTGCGGGGACGGACCCGTAACGAGGGCTACTTCTTCGACCTGGTGGCCTTCGTGGTCACGACGGTCGACGCCCTTCAGCACGAGGTGGACATGCAACCCGAGCACCGGGCGATCCTCGCCCTGTGCCACAGACCGCGCCCGGTGGGCGAGGTGGCGGCCCACATGAACCTGCCGGTGGGAGTCGTGCGCGTCCTGCTCGGGGACCTCTTCAGCGCCCGGGCCATCCGGGTACGGCAGCCCGCCGATCCGGCGGCGCGGCCCAGCGTCCGCATGATCAGAGAAGTACTCGAAGGACTGCGTGCACTGTGAGTGTGAGACGGAAAGGCAAGCCCGCCATGTCTGATATGCCGCGAACGGAGTTGCCGGACGCCGCGAAAATCCTGGTGGCCGGGGGGTTCGGGGCGGGGAAGAGCACGCTGGTCTCCACGGTCAGCGAGATCGTCCCCTTCCACACGGAGGAGACGCTGACGCGGTCCGGCATCGACGTGGACGATCTGTCGGGTGTCGAGCGCAAGGGCACCACCACGGTGGCCCTGGACTTCGGCCGGATCACCATCCACAACCGTCTCGCGCTCTTCCTGTTCGGCACCCCCGGCCAGGACCGCTTCTGGTTCATGTGGGACGAACTGGCGGCCGGGGCGCTCTGCGCGGTCGTCCTGGCCGACACCCGACGGCTGCCCGACTGCTTCTCGGCCGTCGACTACTTCGAGCGCAGCGGCCTGCCCTTCGTGGTCGCCGTCAACTGCTTCGAGGGCGCCCGCCGGTACCCGGCGGAGACGGTGCGTCAGGCACTGACGCTGGACCCGCACGTACCGGTCCTGCTCTGTGACGCCCGTCTGCGCACCTCGGTCAAGGAGACGTTGATCCAGGCGGTGGAACACGTGCTGACGGTGGAGACTCAGCGCGAGGCCGCCCTGTAGGCGACGAACGCACTCCGGGACCCCGTACGACAGGACGAGCCGGGCACCGCCGCGCCGCCCCGGCCCGCGCCGCCCCGGCCCGCGCCGCCCCGGCCCGTGCCCCGCGGCACCGCCGTCGCCGTCGCTGCCGCGGGGCACCTGCCTCCTGCTCCACGCTGCCGGACGACCCGCGCGAGCGCATCGTCACCGCCGCCACCGCGATGCACGACGCCCTCGCCGGCTGGCCGTGGGCCGCGGAGATCCTCACGGTCGACGGGTTCGTCGGCCTGCTCGACGAGTCCGCGCTGTGGATGGTCGAGGCGATCCTGTCCGGCGCCGGCGACCGCGGCTGCACCCCGGAGGAGGCCGTGGAGGTGTTCCGCAGCGTCTGGTACTACACCGTCGGCGAGATCCTCGTCCGCACCCACTCCGGCGGCCGGGCCCCCGCCCGCGGGAACGCCTTCAGCGGCCTCGACGCTTCCCGGGTGCCGCACCTGGCCGCCATCGGCGTCCGCTGGACCACGCTGGCCGCCCGGGACACCTACCGCAGCGGACTGGGCGCCTTCGTCGACGGCCTGCTCGCCCGGGCCGACGGCCCCGCCACCGGCCCGGAGAACTGAGACCGTGAGAACGCTCCGTGTCTTCCGGCGGCACAACGGCGTGAGCACCGGTACCGTCCCGCCGCCCGTCTCCGTTGCCGGTCCGTTCGTCGAGGAAGCCGCGCAGGACGGCGTCGACGTACCGGCCGTCGCCAGGCGTCCGTCGGCCTGGTTCCCCGTCATGTGACGTCCGGCTGCGGGGTTGGGCGAATACCCGCGCCGCTGGTAACGCTTCCCCCATGACGCGTACGACCTGCTGGGCCGGCTGGTGAAAGAGGGCGGCCTCGCCCGTGCTTCCACGTTCGACGCGGCGACGGCGCTGGCCAACGGATACTTCGTGAGCGGCGTGTACCGGCTGTGCTTCGTCGACGGGCGGCTCGCGGCCAGGCACGAGCTGTCGGACGACCGCTAGCCGGGAGGCCACGGTGGCCCGTGGGACTCGGGGGGCTTGTTCTCCGTCCTGCGGGAAACCTGAGGCGTCATGGCGAGACTCGGAACACGACGGCCGGCGGACCCTCAGGGCAGTCCGGCGCTGAAGCGGGCACTGACCACCCCGCTGCTCTACTTCTTCATCCTGGGCGACGTGCTCGGCGCCGGGGTGTACGTCCTGGTGGGACAGGTGGCCGCCGATGCCGGGGGAGCGGTGTGGGTGCCGCTGGCCGTCGCGCTGCTGCTGGCTCTGCTGACCGCGGCCTCCTATGCCGAACTGGCCACGAAGTACCCCCGTGCGGGCGGCGCCTCCCACTACGCCACCCGGGCCTTCGGGCCGTTCGCCGGGTTCGTCGCGGGCTTCTGCATGCTCGCCGCCGGCATCGTCTCCGTGGCCGCCCTGGCCCGCGGCTTCGGGGGCGACTACCTGTCGGCCTTCGTGACACTGCCGGTGGGCCTCGTCGCCGTGCTGTTCCTCGCCCTGCTGGCGCTTGTCAACGCGCGGGGCATCAAGGAGTCGACCCGCGCCAACGTCGCCGCCACCGTCGTCGAGGTCGGCGGCCTCCTGGTCATCGTGGCCCTCGGCGCGTGGCTGCTGCTGCGCGGCGACGGCGACGTGGCGCGGCTCGGGCAGCTCGGGACGCCGGAGAAGGGCGCCGCGGCGGCCGTACTGAGCGGATCCGTACTGGCGTACTACTCCTTCGTCGGCTTCGAGACCTCCGTGAACGTCGCCGAGGAGACCCGCGATCCCCGCCGCTCCTACCCGCGCGCCCTCTTCGGCGCCCTCGCCACCGCGGGTGTCGTGTACGTGCTGGTGGGCCTCGCCGCGTCCGTGGCGGTGCCGACGGACCGGCTGGCCGCGTCGAGCGGGCCGCTGCTAGAGGTCGTCGAGGCGGCCGGCGGTGTGCCGACCCGCCTGTTCAGCGCCATCGCCCTCGTCGCCGTGGCGAACGGCGCGCTGCTCACCGGCATCATGTCCTCCCGCCTGGCCTACGGCATGGCCCGGGACGGGCTGCTGCCCGCCGTGCTGACCAGGGTGCTGCCCGAGCGTCGTACGCCGTGGGCCGCGATCGCGGTCACGACCCTGCTGTCGATGCTCCTCGCGCTCACCGGCAGCGTCGCGACCCTGGCGTCCACCCTGGTCCTGTTGCTGCTCGTGGTCTTCCTCATGGTCAACACGGCCGTGCTCGTGCTGCGCCGCGACCGGGGCGAGGCCGACCACTTCCGGGCCCCGACCGTGCTCCCCGTGCTGGGCGCGGCGTCCTGCGTCGCCCTCGCCACCCAGATCGAGGCCGAGGTGTGGCTGCGCGGGCTGCTGGTCGTGGCCGTGGGAACGGTGTTCGCCGCGGTCGCCGCCGTACGGCGGGGAGGACGGGCGAAGACGCCCGGACCCGCGGGCGGGGAGGGTCACGCGGGTGAGGCGGGCTCTGCGGGCGGGGCGGGTCACGCGGGCGATGCCGGCCCTGCGGCCGAGGCGGGGCGGGCGGACGGGGCCGGGCCCGCGGACGGACCGGGCGGGCGGACCGAGCGAGGCGGGTGAACGAGGCAGGGCATGTGGACGACGCCGGGCGGGGCGGGAGGCCGGCCGTCGCCGGTCGCCCGGGCGTCGTGCTCCTTCGGCTGGTGGGCTGCTGGTCAGGAGATCCGGAGGTCAGGTCGTCGGCCGGGGCACCGGGACGCCGGAGGCCGGGGCGCCGGTCGGGGCGCCGGGGCACCGGGACGCCGGAGACCGGAGCGCCGGTCGGGGCACTGGGACGCCGGGCCGTCGGCCGGGTCCGGGCGCGGCCCCCGTGCCAGAATGGACGCCCCGCAGCCCCTCGCCCCGTCGTCCGCCCCAGAGGTGCCCCGTGACCAAGCCCGCCGCCCGTGAGCCGCAGCGGCGCAACGCGCGGTCCAACCGGGCGCGGATCCTGGCCACGGCCCGCCGTGAGCTGGGCCGGAACCCCGACACCACCCTGGAGGAACTGGCCCGGGCCGCCGGTGTCGTACGCCGTACCCTCTTCGGGCACTTCCCGGGACGCGCGGCGCTCCTGGAGGCCCTCGCCGAGGAGGCCTCCGAGGTGCTGCGGAGCGCGATGGCGGCCGGTGCGGAGCGCGTCGGGCCCGAGGAGCCGGCCGAGCGGGCACTCGCCTACTTCGTGCTGCTGATGTGGCCGGTGGGCGACCGCTACCGGATGCTCCTGGCGCTGGCCCGGCACGATCTGGGCGTGGAGCGCGTGTCGGAGATCCTGGCACCGGCCCGGGCCGAGGTCACCGCCATCCTGGAGCGCGGTCAGCGGGACGGCGCCTTCCCCGCGCATCTGCCCGCCGCCGTGCTGAGCGCCGGGCTGGAGGCGATGACGGTCGCGCTGCTCGAGCAGGTCAACGCCGGGGCGCTGGAGGACGACGGCACCCGGGTCGCCGTGGCCCAGCTCATCGCGGCCGGTGTGCCGGAGCGGCGGGCCCGGATCGTGGTCGAGGACGTCGCCGCGACGTGACCGCGAGGGCCGCCTCGGGCGCGTGACCCGCCGCCCGCACCTCCGCACGCCGCGTACGTCCCGGTAACTCCTGTCCGTCACCGCGCGCCTCCCGGCCCCCGGCCCCCGGCCCCCCGGCCTCCGGCTCCCCAGGCCCCCAGCCTCCGGCTCCGCGGCCCCTGACCGTCCGGGCCCCCGGCACCCCCGCGAACCCCCTCGCCCCACGCCCGGAAGACGGGTGCGAACGCACGCGCGAGCACGCACGCCACCGCGCGGGACGCCCCGCACCCCTCGTATTTGCACATGGATGTGCAACAAACTACGCTCCTTTGGTCTGCACATCAATGGGCAAACAACTCGCCCTCGTCCCCCGGGAGCCCTGATGCCCGTCCTGGCCACCACCCCCGTCGAGAAGATGACCGGGCCCTACGCGCGGCGCTGGTGGGCCCTCGTCGTCCTGTGCCTGAGTCTGCTGATCGTCGTCATGGCCAACACGTCCCTGATCGTGGCCGCGCCGGACATGACGGCCGACCTCGGCCTGAGCAGCAGCGACCTGCAATGGGTCATCGACGGTTACACCGTCCCGTATGCCGCGCTGATGCTGGTCCTCGGTTCGATAGGCGACAAGTACAGCCGCCGCGGCGCCCTGATCACCGGCCTGGTGGTCTTCGCCGGCGGTTCGGTGATGGGCAGCCTCGTCGACGGGACCGGCCTGGTCGTCGCCGCCCGGGCGATCATGGGCGTCGGCGCCGCCGTCGTCATGCCGGCCACGCTGTCCCTGCTGGTCGCGGTCTTCCCGAAGGAGGAGCGGGCCCGCGCCATCACGGCCTGGACCGCCACCTCCGGCCTCGCCATCGCGGCCGGCCCGCTGGTCGCCGGCTGGCTCCTGGAGGACCACGCCTGGGGTTCGACCTTCCTGGTCAACGTCCCCATCGCGGTCGCCGCCGTCGCCGGCGCGCTGGTCCTCGTCCCGCCGTCCAGGGCGGCCGGCATGGGCCGCATCGACTACGTGGGCGGTCTGCTCTCCATCGTCTCCGTCGGCAGCCTGGTCTACGCGAGCATCGAGGGCCCGCACTTCGGCTGGGGCGCGGGCCCGGTCGCCGCGGCCGTCGTCGCCGGCGTCGGCCTGGTGGCCTTCGTGGCCTGGGAGCTGCGCCACCCGCACCCGATGCTGGACGTGCGCAGGTTCCTGCAGCGGCCGTTCAGCGGCTCGATGCTGGCGGTGCTGTTCTTCTTCTTCGGCACCTACGGCGCCATCTACTACGCCACGCAGTTCCTGCAGTTCGTGCTCGGCTACGGCGCCCTGGAGACCGGCGTACGCCTGCTGCCGCTGGCCGGCGCCGTGTTCGTCGGCGCCGCGGTGACCGGGAGGCTGACCCCGAAGCTGGGCGTGCGGGCCACGGTGGGCTCCGGCATGGCGCTCGGCACCGTCGGCGTCCTCCTGCTCGTCCTCATCGAGAAGGACTCCGCGTACGCCGACTTCCTGGCCCCGATGCTGCTGCTCGGCCTGGCGATCGGGCTGAGCGTGTCCCCGGCCACCGACACCATCATGGGCACCTTCCCGGAGAGCGAACTGGGCGTCGCCGGCGGCGCCAACGACACCGCGCTGGAACTCGGCGGCTCGCTCGGCATCGCCGTACTGGGCTCCCTGCTCGGCACCGCCTACCGGGACGAACTCGCGGACCTGGTGGGCAACCGGCTCCCGGCCGCCGCGCTGGACACCGCCCAGGACTCCGTGGGCGGCGGACTGGCCGTCGCCGAGCGTCTCGCGACGAGCCCCGACGCCGGCCCGCGGCAGGCCGAGGCCCTGGCCGGCGCCGTGCACCAGTCCTTCGCCCACGGCGTCGCCACGACCAGCCTCGTCGGCGGGATCATCATGGCCGCCGGCACCCTGATCGTCCTCGCCGTCCTGCCCGGCCGCGGCGCCCGGCCCCGGACGGAGGGCGACCCGGCCGGGGCCCGGGACGCGGAGTACAGCGAACCGGCACGGTGAGCCGGGCCGGCCGGCTCCGCGTCACTCCGTCAGGGCGGCCAGCTCCTCCGGTGTGCGCGGACCGGCCGCCTCGTCCGCCAACAGGCCCCGCGCGCGCAGCAGTCGCGCCACCGCCACCCCCCACGGCAGCCGCAGCCCCGCCTGCCGCAGCAGCTCCGTGCGGGCCAGCGTCGGGGCCGTCGGGCCCGTGTGCACACCGGACGGGGTGAGCAGGGCGGCGTCGTCGGACCAGCGCAGGGCGAGGTCGACGTCGTGGGTGGCCATCACCACCGTGGTGCCGCCGGCGCGCAGCCGGTCCAGGGTGGTGAGCAGCCGCTCCTGCCCGTCCGGGTCGAGTCCGGCGGTCGGCTCGTCGAGGACCAGCACCCGCGGCCGCATCGCGACGGCGCCGGCGATCGCCGTCCGCTTGCGCTGGCCGTACGACAGCAGGTGGGTGGGCCGGTCGGCCAGCGCCGAGATGTCCAGGGCGGCCAGCGCCTCCTCGACCCGCGACCGGACCTCCGCGTCGGACAGGCCCAGGTTCAGCGGGCCGAAGGACACGTCCTGCCCCACCGAGGCCGCGAAGAGCTGGTCGTCCGGGTCCTGCACCACCAGCTGCACCGTGGTCCGCAGCCGGGTCAGCCCCTTGCGGTCGTGGACCACCGGCTCGCCGTCGACCGTCAACGTCCCGGTGCGCGGCCTGAGCCCGCCGCTGAGCAGCCGCATCAGCGTGGTCTTGCCGCTGCCGTTGCGGCCCAGCAATGCGAGCGCGCGCCCCTCGCGCACCTCGAAGTCCAGGCCGGCGAGCACGTCCGGGCCCTCCTCGTACGCGAAGGACGCGCCCCGCAGGGCGACCGGGCACGCCGCGGCCGTCCCGGCCCTCCCGCACGTCTCGCTCACGACAGCGGCCCTTCCAGTACGAGGGTGAGGGCGGCCAGCGCCGCCAGCAGGACGAGGCTCGCCGCCGTGAAGGGCACCGAGACGCGTGCCTCGGGCACCAGGACGCGCAGGGTGCCGTCGTAACCGCGCCCCGCGAGTCCGGACTGGAGCCGCGCCGCCCGGTCGAAGGCCCGCACGAACGCCGTGGCGCCGAGCCCGCCCAGCGAACGCCAGGCGGCGGCCCGGGTGGTGTGCCCCAGCCGCGCCGCCTGTGCCTGACGGATCCGGCGCACCGAGTCGAGCAGCAGGAAACTCATCCGGTACGTCACCAGCGCCACGTCGACCACCGGCGCGGGCACCCCGGCCCGTGCCAGGCGGGGCAGCAGGTCGGACATCGGTGTGGTGAACGCGAACAGCAGCACCCCGAGGGAGGCCGCCGAGGTGCGCAGCAGCAGCTCACCGGCGCGCGCCGGGCCGCCGCCCGCCGCCGTCAGGAACCCGTCCGGGCCGCCGACCTGCACCAGCAGCGGCAGCGCCCCGGTCGCGCAGAAACCCAGCGGCACCCGGTACGCGCGCCACAGCCGGCGCCCCGGTACCCGGGCCGGGCCCAGCAGCACCGTGAGGGCCGTCACCAGCACCAGCGCCGCGCCGGGCCAGGGCGGCAGCGAGACGGCGAGCACGGTCAGCCCCAGCCCGAGCACGGCCTTGTCCACGGGATGGCGGCGGCGCCACCGGCTGCTGTGCGCCGCCGCGTCGATCGGCAGCACTCAGTCCCCTTCGGAAGCGTCCCGCCGCGCCGTCGCCACCGCCCGCTCCGCACCCTGCCGCCGGCCCCGGCGCAGCCCGAAGTAGTAGGCCAGTACGCCCGCGCCGATCGCGGCCTGCACGGCGAACAGCGCCGACTCGATCTCCCCGGAGGGCGGCTCGTACAGCGGCGAGAACCACGGCTCGTAGTCCGGCTCGATCTCGGTGATCGCCGTCTCCGCCTCGGCGTCGGCACCGGCGAACGGCTCCTCCTTGTGGTCGCCGAGCCCCAGCACCAGCGGCAGCACCGCCAGCGCGGCCACGGCGAGCAGCAGCAGGGCGTTGATCCTCGTGTTGCGGCTCACCGGGCCACCGCCCCCGGCTCGTCGGACGTGCTCCGGCCGGACCGGGTCCCGCCGGAGCCGGCGGGCAGGACGCCCAGCCGGGTCAGTTCGCCCTTGCTGGACTGCACCAGCAGCCGCATCACGACGACCGTGAGCAGGCCCTCGCTCACCGCCAGGGGGATCTGCGTGACGGCGAAGATGGAGCCGAACTTGCCGAGTGCGCCCAGGAACCCGCTGCTCGGGTCCGGGAAGGCGAGCGCCAGCTGCACACTGGTGACGCAGTAGGTGGACAGGTCGGCGGCGAACGCTCCGGAGAACACCGCGACCATCAGCGGCGCCCCGGAGCGGCGCAGCAGCCGGTAGACGGCGTATCCGGCCCAGGGGCCGACGACCGCCATCGAGAAGACGTTGGCGCCGAGCGTGGTCAGCCCGCCGTGGGCGAGCAGCAGCGCCTGGAAGAGCAGGGTGATCGTGCCCAGCACCGCCATGACCGGCGGCCGGAAGAGGACGGCGCCCAGACCGGTGCCGGTCGGGTGCGAACAACTTCCGGTGACGGACGGCAGCTTCAGGGCCGACAGCACGAACGTGAAGGCTCCGGAGGCGCCGAGGAGCAAGGTGCTCTCCGGGTGCTCCCTGACCTCACGGGTGAGTGACCGTACTCCGTGGACGACGAACGGCGCGGACGCGACACCCCAGGCGATCGCGTGCGCCGGAGGCAGAAAGCCCTCGGCTATGTGCATGACTCAGCAGACCCTCTCCAGCACCTCGTGGATGGACGACGCGCCTTGGCCGGTCTCCTGGCTTACGGGTACCACCGCCCGTGCTCCGCCTTCCCGGGTCGCAAGGACCCAGTGGCTGCCCGCGAGGGCCGGAGCCGGACTTCCCGATTCACAGTGGCGAGGGCCGCACCGGCATCACACCGGATTTCCCGTTCACCAAGGCGTGGTGACAGTAGTGCTCCCACCGGGGCGGTGACAAGCGGCCCTCCAGGGGGCGCACGCCGCACGGACACGGTCGGTCCGCGCGGGCGCCCCCCGGCGCGCGTTCACCCCGGTGCCGTCAGCCGTGCCGGTGCCGTCAGCCGTGCCGGTGCCGTCAGCCGTGCCGGTCCCGCTCCGTCCGCCGGACCACCATCTCGCGCAGCCGCTGAGTGAGCGCGGTCGCGGCGGCGGTCAGGAACACGAAGCTGTAGGCGATCTGCAGGACGGTCACGATGCGGGCCGTCTGGCCGCGCGGGGTGATGTCCCCGTATCCGACGGTCGCCAGCGTGACCACGGTGAAGTACAGGGCGTCGACGCGGGTGCCGAGGCCGGTGAACTCGCCCTGCTGCTTGGCGAGGGCGTAGTAGGCGGCCGAGAAGATGTGCACGGTCAGGACGATCAGCAGGGAGAGCACCGCTCCGGGCCGGGAGTCCGTCCGGTTGGTGAACACGTGGTGGATCTGCCGGAGCAGCAGCGCGGCCACGACGGTCAGGACGAGGGTGAACAGCACCCAGCTCAGTACGGGACGCCGCGGGCCCAGGTGGTCCAGGGGGAGGAGGAAGTAGGCCACGACCACGGCCACCGCGGAGCCGGCCCGCGTCAGCCAGGGGCGCGCCGGGTGCCGGACGCCCCGCGGGCGGCCCGCCCGGTGCTCGCTCACCGTTCCGCCTCGCCGCGCGGGCTCCCGCCCGCCGCCGGCCGGGTCGGGCGCACCAGCTGGGCGACGACGAAGGCGACGACCGACGCGACGACGATCAACGGCATCTGGTCGTGGGCGTCCTCGCCCACCAGCAGCACCGCCAGTACCGCGCTGGCCAGCGGCAGCCCCGTCACCGCCGCCGCGGCGGCGGAGATGCCCAGAGCGAGGGCCGGGGTCGCACCGAAGCCCGGCAGACCGGAACACGCCACGGCCGTCGCCGTGCCCAGCAGTACGGCCGGGAAGATCGGCCCCCCGCGCATGCTGCCCAGCGCGATGCCCCAGGCCAGCCCCTTGCACGCCACCAGCGCGACCAGCGCCCCCACGGACCAGGCGTGCGGGTCCGCGGCCAGCCGGCCGAGCGTCGCCTGACCGGACAGCGCCGCCTCCGCCGGGGAACGGCCGGTGATCAGGGCGTACGCCGAGAGGCAGACGCCGACGGCCGCGGCGCACAGGACGGTGCGCGGGGCCGTGTGCCGCCGCGTCCACGAGACGGTACGGTGCCCCAGCTCGCCGCCCAGCGTGACCAGCACCGCGATCAGCGCCGCCGTGGGGACGCCCCACAGGAAGTCACCGGCGTCCGGAGCGGCGGGCGGCGGAAGGTGCCGCAGGCCCAGGGCACCGATCTCCAGCCCGGTCCACTGCCCGAACCCGGTGAAGACCAGGGCGCCCGCCGCGCTGGCCAGCAGGCAGGGCAGCAGCAGGGCGACCAGCTGGACGCCGGCGAGGCCCGCCCCCTCGACGAGCAGCACGGCCGCCGCCACCGGGCCGCCGAGGATCGTGGAGATCGCGGCGGTGGAACCGGCCGTCGCGAGGACCGCGCCCGCCCTCGGGTCACCGGCCGCGCCCGCCCGCCGCACCGCCAGCAGGGCGAGTCCGCTGCCGACGGCCATCAGCGGGGCCTCCGGACCCAGCACCACACCGAGCGGCAGCGTGGCCAGCGCGGCCAGGACGGCACCGGGCAGCGCACGGGGGCCGACGGGCGCCCCGCCCAGCCCGTTCACCGGCAGATGGCCGCCGCCGCCCGGCATCCTGGTCACGACCGGCGCCAGGATCAGCCCGGCCAGCACCAGCGCGGGCAGCGGCCACCACCAGGGCGGGGCGTCGTATCCGGCCGCCTCGGGCAGCGACGTCCACACCCAGTGCTGGAACCGGTGCTGGAGACCGACGAAGAAGAAGCAGGCCAGCGCGATGGGCACGCCCAGCAGCACGCAGAGCAGCAACAGCCGCGGACAGCCGGGGCTCACCAGCACGCGCCGGAGGGACCGCTCGGCCCGGTCCGGCACCGCGTTCGCCGGCGGGGGCTGGGTCGCCACGGGCCCTCCTCCGTCCACCTCGCCCCCGGCACCCGGTCCGACGGGCCCGAAGCGCGCGTTCGCACGTGCGCTTCAGTAAACGCGAGGCGGGCCGGGGGCGCATGCGCACGGAACGCCCCGGCGAGCGGGCGGCGGGAGGACACGGGCAGGCCGGTCCACCCGTTCGGCGGACCCGCATGGCGGGGCGGAACGGGCGACCGCAGGCTCGGAGTGACCTGTCGGTGCCCCGAGGCGCCGGTGGACCGAGGCCCGTACGGGGGACACCAGAAAGGACTCGCTCATGAGCCAGCACGCCGCACCTTCCCCCGGCAGGCCGACGCACGGCGCAGGCGCCCCGCGGTCGGCGGACCGCTCCGGCGGCTGGGTGACCGGAGGGGTCGTCTTCGCGGGCGTCCTGATGCTGCTGAACGGCGCCCTCGCCGTCCTGCAGGGCATCGCGGCCATCGCCGAGGACGACGTGTACGCCCGCGTCGGCAGCTACGTCTACGAACTGAACCTCACCGGCTGGGGCGTCATCCACGTCATCCTGGGCGCCCTCGTCCTCGCCACGGGCTACGGACTGCTCAAGGACATGCCGTGGGCGCGATTCGCGGGCATCTTCCTCGCCTCGCTCAGCCTCGTCGCCCAGTTCCTGTTCCTGCCGTACGCACCCGTCTGGTCCGTGATCGTGATGGCGATCGACGTCTTCGTGATCTGGGCGCTGGCCAGCCGTCAAAACCGGGCGGACTAGGGCCTGAGCGGTCCCGCGGAGCCGGGCGGGGGCACGGTCCCCCCGCCCGGCGCACCAGGAGTACGGGGGAACCGGCCGGCCCCCGCACCGGGTTTTTCCCCGGCAAACACCGGGCACCGGGCGTGGCGCATCGTGTCGCTGTTGGGCCGAACGGGTGACTTGGCGTAAGAATTGGCTGGTGCACGTATTGAAGGCGAGTGAAATCGGGGGAGCCGGTGAACAGCCACGACGTCACCGATGAACAGTGGGAAGGGCTCGCCCAGGTCGTTCCGTTGCGCGGGCGAGACGCCTGGCCGTCCGCGGTCGGCCACCGGGCGCTGCCGGATGCGGAGACGGAGACGCGCCGCCGCTTCGTCGTCCTGCGGGTCAACGTGTTCGCGGACGCCCGCGAGGTCGCCGAGACGCTGATGGCGGGCATCCCCGTCCTCCTGGACCTGACCAGCGCCGAGGGCGAGGTCGCCAAGCGGGTTCTGGACTTCAGTACGGGCGTCGTCTTCGGCCTGGCCAGCGGCATGCACCGCGTCGACCGCAACGTCTTCCTGCTCACCCCGGCCGGGACCGAGGTGAACGGGCTGATGGAAGGGATGGCCGGGGTGCCCGGAGTGTGACGGGCCCCTGCGGCCCTGACGGCCCCGTCCCCCGAACGTGGGAACGGCGTCCGGGCAAAACGGTTCGTCGTGCGGCGGAGTTCTACGGTCCGCACATGGCAGTGCCACCCGCGCCGACGGCGTCCGCCGCCCTCCTTCCGGACCGTCCCCGCATCACGGAGCTGCGGCTGTCCGCCTTCGCCGGGCACCGGCGCGCCGTGCTGCGGTTCGGGCCGCTCACCGTGCTCGCCGGGCCCAGCGGCTGCGGCAAGACCACCGCGCTCAGGGCGTACGACGCCCTGGCCCGGCTCGGGGGCGGTGCCCGGCTCGGCGCGGCCTTCCCCGACCCGGGCGCCTGCGTGCCCGAGCGGGCCAGACCGGACGCCCAGCACCGCCGCGGCTTCCGCATCGGCTGTACGGCCGACGGCGCCGAGGGTCCGGTGCACCTCGACGTCGCCGTACAGGCGGAGCCCGAGCTGCGCGTCGTGGGGGAGCGGCTGACGGCGGACGGGGTCGTACTGCTGCAGACGGCCCTGCGCGACCCCGGCCGCCGTGCCGTCCAGGCCGCCTGGCACACGGCGGGGGCGGCACCGGTGACCCGCGCCCCCCTGCCGGACGACCGGCTCGGCACCCCGCTGCTGCCGCTGCGGGTGGCCGGCAAGACGGACGGGCAGCGCAGGGTGCTCGCCGCCGCCGAGCAGATGGTGGTCGCGCTGCGCTCCGTCTTCGCCTGCGATCCGAGGCCCGGCCGGATGCGGGAGCCCGTGCCCACCGCCTCCGGGCACCTGCTCGGCGGCTGCGACAACCTCGCCGACGTACTGCGGCGCACCCGCGCCGAGTACGGCCGGCGGCACGCCCGGTTCGTCGCGGCGGTGCGGACCGGGTGCGCGGGTCCCGTCGCGGACGTCCTGGCCGAGCCGGCCGCCGGGGGCACGGTCCGCGCGCTGCTGGACCGGGGCGACGGCGTGCGGACCGGCCTCGCACGGCTCGGCCACGGCGAACTGCGCTACCTCGCCCTCGCCCTGGTGCTGTGCACCGGCCCCGGAGTGCTGGAGGCCGACCCGGCCGGGGAGGTCCCCGCCGCGCTGCGGACGCTGACCGTGCTCGCCGACGGCTTCGACCGCGGTCTGGACGTGCGGCAGCGCGCGGAACTGCTGCGGCTGGCGGCGCGGATGTGCGACCGCGGCCACATCCGCCTGGTCGCGGCGGTCGCCGACGCCTCGTGGGCGGCCGGGGTGGACGGGGTCACGGTGGTACACCTGGACCCGTGACCGATCTTCCCCACCCGCCCCCCGACCTGCCGGCCCTGCAGCGCAGGCTGGCCGAGTTCGCCGCCGCGCGGGACTGGCAGCCGTACCACACGCCCAAGAACCTCGTCGCGGCGCTCAGTGTGGAGGCCGCCGAACTCGTCGAGATCTTCCAGTGGTTGACGCCCGAGCAGTCGGCCCGCGTCATGACCGAGCCGGACACCGCGCACCGGGTCCGGGACGAGGTCGCCGACGTACTGGCGTACCTGCTCCAGTTCTGCGAGGTGCTCGGTGTCGATCCGCTGGCCGCGCTGGCGGCGAAGATCGAGCGCAACGAACTCCGGTTCCCGGTACGCGGCGAGCCGGACGCCTGAACGAGAGGAGCCATCAACTCCGTTATCACTCTCCGCAGTCGTTAACCCGCCGGATATCTTTTCGTTGTCCGAAGATTTCCGCCTTGCTCTGGCTTTTCGCCCCACACACCTTCACTCTGGGTAGTGGACAACGGAGTTCGGGCGGACGCGTCGCGAGCGCGTCGGAGACGGACGGGGGCAGCGCATGGACGCTGTGCGGCTCATCGTGACGAGTGGGCGTGCCCTGGCGGCCGGCGGCGAGGTGCCGGACATCCTGACGGAGGTCTGGCAGGTGCAGGCCCTGGCGCAGGCGATCGGCAGCCGGCTGGCGGTCCACGGGCCACCGGAGCTGCGCGGCGAGGCGATCGGGCTGACCGAGCTGGCGGGCCGCGGCTGCGGAGTACTGCGCACACCGGAACTGGCCCCGCAAGAGCCGCGCGCCGCCCAGCTCACCGAACTGGGCGACGCCCGCCAGGCCCTGATGCGCCTGGGCACCCTGCTGGGGGAGACGGGCATCGCCCTGGTCGGCATCGCCTGCGCCGCCGCCGACGACGCCACGTACTGGCAGTGCATGGAGGCCATCGACGCGGCGGACGAGTCGCGGGACCGGGTCCTGGAGATGCTGCGCAGACTGGCGGACCGGGACGCGGGGTTACCGGAGCGGGAGGCGGGCTGACCGCGTCGTCGTCGCGCCCCGCCGACCGCCCCCCGCACCGTTCAGCCGGTGTGTCCCCGCCCGTCCACCGGAGACCCGGGACGCCCCGGCGCACACCGGCCGGCGCGAAGGCCGGGCACCCCGGCTCCGCCCCGGCCAACGGTCACCGCCCTGCCTGGTGACCGTCCTGCCGGGGCACCGTCCCCCCGGGGCGCCGTCCTGCCTGGTGACCGTCCTGCCTGGTGACCGTCCCGCCGTGCGCCGGGCCGCCCGTGCGCCGGACCGGCCGGTCGCCGTCCCGCGGTGCGCCGGGCCCACGACGGACGCGGGCTGACCGCGTGCGCCGGGCCCGTGACGGACGCGGATTCACCCGCCGATGGCCGGGGAATACGCCGGGCCGGCCGGAGCCTGTGCGGCACGCCCCCGCCGAGCAGGCAGGATGGAGGCATGGATCTGCGCATCTTCACCGAGCCCCAGCAGGGGGCCACCTATGACACCTTGCTCACCGTGGCCAAGGCCACCGAGGACCTCGGCTTCGACGCCTTCTTCCGCAGCGACCACTATCTCCGCATGGGCTCCGCGGACGGCCTCCCCGGCCCCACCGACGCCTGGATCACCCTGGCCGGCCTCGCCCGTGAGACCAAGCGCATCCGGCTCGGCACCCTCATGACCGCCGGCACCTTCCGGCTCCCCGGTGTCCTCGCCATCCAGGTCGCCCAGGTCGACCAGATGTCGGGCGGACGCGTCGAGCTGGGCCTGGGCGCGGGCTGGTTCGAGGACGAGCACAAGGCGTACGGCATCCCCTTCCCGAAGGAGAAGTTCGCCCGTCTGGAGGAGCAGCTGGAGATCGTCACCGGTCTGTGGGCCACCGGGACCGGCAAGACCTTCGACTTCCGCGGCAGGTTCTACGAGCTCACGGAGTCGCCCGCGCTGCCCAAGCCCGCCCAGGCGAGGGTGCCCGTCCTCATCGGCGGCCACGGCGCCACCCGCACGCCCCGCCTGGCCGCCCGGTACGCCGACGAGTTCAACATCCCCTTCGCCTCGATCGAGGACACCGAGCGCCAGTTCGCACGGGTGCGGGCCGCCGCCGAGGAGGCCGGCCGCCCGGCCGACGCCCTCACCTACTCCAACGCCCTCGTCGTCTGCGTCGGCAAGGACGACGCCGAGGTGGCCCGCCGTGCCGCCGTGATCGGCCGCGAGGTCCAGGAGCTGAAGGCCAACGGCCTGGCCGGCTCCCCGGCCGAGGTCGTCGAGAAGATCGGCCGCTACGCCGAGGCCGGCGCGCAGCGGATCTACCTCCAGGTCCTCGACCTCGACGACCTGGACCACCTGGAGCTGATCTCCTCCCAGGTCCAGTCGCAGCTGGCGTGACGCGGTGACACGGGCCTTCGGATAACGAAGGCGCCGGCCACCCGCCCTGTCGAGGCTGTGGCCGTCGTCCTGCCGGAGCCCCCGGGGATCCACACCCCCGGGGGCTCCCGCGCGTACGGCTCCTCATCGGCGTCCACCGGCCGGAGCGACCCTCCGCGTGTTCCTGACCCGCACCACCACCGGTGCTCCCGACCGCCCCGCGACCGGCCCCGGCTTCCCGCTGCACGAGCATCCCGACAAGGCGCGGGCGTTCTCCACCTCCTTCGGCACGGCCCACGGGCTCCAACCGGAGGCCGAGGGGCAGCGCGGCACGGCGGCGCCGCTGATGGAGGCCGACGCGGTGGCGCTCCGCCCGCCGCCGCCCGCCCCGGGCCGTCCCCGTCGCGGCCCGGTGGCCGCGGTGCGGAGCACGGGTCTGCCCGGGCAGGGGGTGAACAGGCGCCCGAATGGTCAGGATGAAGGCATGGGATTCCACGTCGACTCCGAAGCCGGGCGGCTCACCCGCGTCATCCTGCACCGGCCGGATCTCGAGCTCAAAAGGCTCACCCCCAGCAACAAGGACGCTCTCCTCTTCGACGACGTGCTCTGGGTGCGCCGGGCGCGCGCCGAGCACGACGGGTTCGCCGACGTGCTGCGTGATCGCGGGGTCGCCGTGCACCTCTTCGGCGACCTGCTCACCGAGACCCTGGACCTCCCGGCCGCCCGGCGGCTCGTGCTGGACCGGGTCTTCGACGAGAAGGAGTACGGAGTGCTGGCCACGGACCACCTCCGGGCCGCCTTCGAGACCCTGCCCGCCCGTGAACTGGCCGAGGCCCTGGTCGGCGGCATGACCAAGCGGGAGTACCTGCAGGCGCACCCGGAGCCGACCTCCGTGCGCTTCCACGCCATGGAGCTGGACGACTTCCTGCTCGGACCGCTGCCCAACCACCTCTTCACCCGGGACACCTCGGCCTGGATCTACGACGGCGTCTCCATCAACGCCATGCGCTGGCCCGCCCGGCAGCGGGAGACGGTCCACTTCGAGGCGATCTACCGGCACCATCCGCTGTTCCGCGACGAGATCTTCCACCTGTGGTCCGAGGGCCAGGCGGACTACCCGTCCACCATCGAGGGCGGCGACGTCCTGGTCATCGGCAACGGGGCCGTGCTCATCGGCATGAGCGAGCGGACCACGCCCCAGGCCGTCGAGATGCTCGCGCACAAGCTGTTCGCCGCCGGCTCCGCCCGCACCATCGTGGCCCTGGACATGCCCAAGCGGCGGGCCTTCATGCACCTCGACACCGTGATGACGATGGTCGACGGCGACACCTTCACCCAGTACGCCGGGCTCGGCATGCTCCGCTCGTACACCATCGAGCCGGGCGTGGGCGAGAAGGAGCTGAAGGTCACCGACCATCCGCCGGAGCACATGCACCGTGCGATCGCCGCCGCGCTCGGCCTGAACGAGATCCGGGTGCTGACCGCGACGCAGGACGTCCACGCCGCCGAACGCGAGCAGTGGGACGACGGCTGCAACGTCCTGGCCGTCGAGCCGGGGGTCGTCGTCGCCTACGAGCGGAACGCCACCACCAACACCCATCTGCGCAAACAGGGCGTCGAGGTGATCGAGATACCGGGCAGCGAGCTGGGCCGGGGCCGGGGCGGACCGCGCTGCATGAGCTGCCCGGTGGAACGACAGGCCGTATAAGAATTCCACTCCTCGTATACTGTTCCACAGTCCTGTTTCCCGTACCCCTGGAGCGCCCCCATGGCGACAGTCCCGACCGCCCTCGCCGGCCGCCACTTCCTCAAGGAACTCGACTTCACCGCGGAGGAGTTCCGCGGCCTGGTCGAGCTGGCCGCGGAGCTGAAGGATGCCAAGAAGGCCGGGGCCGAGACACCGTACCTGCGGGGCAGGAACATCGCGCTGGTCTTCGAGAAGACCTCGACGCGCACCCGCTGCGCGTTCGAGGTCGCGGCCGCCGACCAGGGCGCCTCGACGACGTACCTGGACCCGGCGGGCTCGCAGATCGGCCACAAGGAGTCCGTGAAGGACACCGCACGCGTGCTGGGGCGCATGTTCGACGGGATCGAGTACCGGGGCGACAGCCAGCGGAAGGTCGAGGAGCTGGCGGCCTTCGCCGGCGTGCCCGTCTACAACGGCCTGACCGACGACTGGCACCCCACCCAGATGCTCGCCGACGTGCTGACCATGACCGAGCACAGCGACCGGCCCCTCACCGGGATCGCCTTCGCCTACCTCGGCGACGCCCGCTTCAACATGGGCAACTCCTACCTGGTCACCGGTGCCCTGCTCGGCATGGACGTGCGCATCGTCGCCCCGAAGTCCTACTGGCCCGCCCAGGAGGTCGTCGACCGGGCACGGAAGCTCGCCGAGTCCAGCGGGGCGCGCATCACGCTCACCGAGTCCGTCGAGGAGGGGGTGCGCGGCGCCGACTTCGTCGTCACCGACGTCTGGGTCTCCATGGGCGAGCCCAAGGAGGTCTGGGACGAGCGCATCAAGGCCCTCGGCCCGTACGCGGTGACCATGGACGTCCTGCGCGCCACCGGAAACCCGGACGTGAAGTTCCTGCACTGCCTGCCCGCCTTCCACGACCTGGGCACCAAGGTCGGCCGGGAGATCTTCGAGACCCACGGCCTGGAGTCCCTGGAGGTCACGGACGAGGTCTTCGAGTCCGCGCACTCGGTCGTCTTCGACGAGGCGGAGAACCGGCTGCACACCATCAAGGCGGTCCTGGTCGCCACGCTGGCCTGAGCGGCCGGCGAGCAGGCCGTTATTCTGGCCGGCGGTCCCGGAGCCACCCCTTCCGGAGCCGCCGGCCGCGACCACCGTCGCGCCCCCGCACCACCAGAAACGAGCACCACCCGCAATGCCCGCTTCCCGCGTCAAGTCCCCGCACCTCCTCGTCGCCGAATCCGGCGCCGACCGCGAGGGCCACGGCCTCCAACGCACCATGGGGCTGTTCCAGCTCGTCTGCTTCGGCGTCGGCGCCATCGTCGGCACCGGCATCTTCGTCGGCCTGTCCGACTCGGTCGCCGAGGCCGGCCCGGCCGTCGTCGTCTCCTTCGTGCTCGCCGCGATAACCTGCGTGTTCACCGCGTTCGCCTTCGCCGAGCTGGGCGGCGCGATCCCCGTCTCCGGGTCCTCGTACTCCTTCGCCTACGCCGGACTCGGCGAGCGGACCGCGTTCCTGGTCGGCTGGTGCCTGCTGCTGGAGTACGGCGTCTCGGTCTCCGCGGTCGCGGTCGGCTGGAGCCAGTACGTCAACGAGCTGCTCGACGGCGTCCTCGGCCTCCGGCTGCCGCAGGCACTCTCCGCGGGCCCCGGCGACGGCGGCGCGGTCAACCTGCCCGCGGTGATCGTCATCGCGCTGGCCTGCGTGCTCCTGGTGCGCGGGGTGCGCGAGAGCGCCCGGGCCACGGCCGCGATGGCCGTCCTCAAGCTGGCCGTGCTCCTCGCCTTCTGCGCCATCGGCTTCTCCGCCTTCCGGGACGGCAACCTCAGCCCGTTCTCCCCGGCCGGCCTCGGCGGCATCGGCGCCGGCACCACGGCCGCCTTCTTCTCGTACATCGGCTTCGACGCGATCACCACGGCCGGCGAGGAGGCCAGGAACCCGCGCCGGGACGTCCCCGTCGCGATCCTGGTCTGCATCGGCCTGGTCACCCTGCTCTACTGCGCGGTCGCCGTGGCCGCGATCGGCGCCGTCGGCGGTGACGCGGTCGGCGACCGGCCCGCCGCGCTGTCGTACGTCGTGAACGAGGTCACCGGCTCCACCGTCGGCGGCGGCGTGGTCGCCTTCGGCGCGGTCGTCGCCATCGCCTCGGTGGTGCTCGCCGTGATGTACGCCCAGACCCGCATCCTGATGTCGATGTCCCGCGACGGCCTGATCCCACGGGTGTTCGAGAAGGTCTCCCCGCGCACCGCGACCCCCGTCGCCGGCACCCTGATCGTCGGCGCGGTCTTCGCCCTCCCCGCGGCCTTCGCCCCGCTCGACGCGGTGGTCGACCTGTGCACCATCGGCACCCTCGCGACCATGGCCGCCGTCAACGTCTCGGTGATCGCGCTGCGCCGCCGGGAGCCGGGCCTCGCCCGCACCTTCCGGGTGCCGCTGTACCCGGTGACGCCGCTGCTCGGGGTCGGCTTCTGCCTGTACCTGATGTACGAGACGGGCGGGACGACCTGGCTCCAGTTCGCGGTGTTCCTCGCGGTGGGCCTGCTCGTGTACACGGCCTACGGCCGCCGGTACTCCCGCCTCGGCCGGGCCGGCGCGGAGGTCACTCCGCGGGACGACGCTGAGCGGGTATCGCGGGGAGCCTGAACCAGACCGCCTTGCCGGACCCGGCGGGGCGGTGGCCGCAGGACGAGCTGAGGGCGCGGATCAGCAGCAGACCGCGCCCGTGCTCCTGCCAGGGGTCGGGCGGCTCCGCGCCCGGACGGGTGAGGTCGCCGGGGGGTGACGGGTCCGGGTCGTGCACCTCGACCTGGCAGCCGGTCGGCATCAGCTGCACGACCAGCTCGATCGGCGACCCGCCGGGGGTGTGCTCCACGGCGTTGGCGACCAGCTCCGCCGTGAGCAGCTCCGCGGTGTCACCGTCGGCCGTGTGCTCCAGCCCGGCCAGCGCCGTGCGGACCAGGGCACGGGCGACCGGCACGGCCGCGGCGGAGTGCGGCAGTGCGATGCGCCAGGAGGCGGGGGCGGGGAAGCGATCGTGCACGGCGAGTCCGTTCCGGAGCAGGCGGTCCTGTCCTGCTTTCAACTTTATGCATGGTACGGGGCCGCCGGCAGCGCCGTCCGACGGGCACCGCGCGGGACCTCCGCTCCGCCGACGGGCGGCGTACCTCGCGGGACGCCGCCCCTCGCGCGGGCGGTCCCGCCGCTGGCGGGGCGCCGACCTGCCGTGACACATCGGCTGTCGCGGTATCGTGACGACGGTCATGGACGGGTGATAACTTCGGGGAGTAGTGCTCGGTGATGCCGTGCCCGCCCCAGGAGGCCGCCCGTCATGAGTCCCTTCACCGGCTCCGCCGCCCCCACCCCCGCCTGGCGGCACCTGCGCGTCGATCTCACCGGCGGTGTCGCCACCGTCACCCTCGCCCGCCCCGACAAGCTCAACGCCCTCACCTTCGGCGCCTACGCCGACCTGCGCGACCTGCTCGCCGAGCTGTCCCGGGAGCGGTCCGTGCGCGCCCTGGTGCTGGCCGGGGAGGGACGCGGCTTCTGCTCCGGCGGCGACGTGGACGGGATCATCGGCGCGACCCTGTCCATGGACACCGCCCAGCTGCTGGACTTCAACCGGATGACGGGCCAGGTGGTGCGTGCCGTACGGGAGTGCCCGTTCCCGGTGGTCGCCGCGATCCACGGCGTCGCGGCGGGCGCGGGCGCGGTGCTGGCCCTGGCCGCCGACTTCCGGGTCGCCGACCCGTCCGCCCGCTTCGCCTTCCTCTTCACCCGCGTCGGCCTCTCCGGCGGCGACATGGGCGCCGCCTACCTGCTGCCCCGCGTCGTCGGCCTGGGCCACGCCACCCGCCTGCTGATGCTCGGCGAACAGGTGCGGGCGCCCGAGGCCGAGCGGATCGGCCTGATCAGCGAGCTGACCGACGAGGGCCGCGCCGACGAGGCCGCCCGGTCGCTCGCCCGGCGCCTCGCCGAGGGCCCGGCCCTGGCGTACGCCCAGACCAAGGCCCTCCTCACCGCCGAACTGGACATGCCGCTGGCGGCGGCGGTGGAGCTGGACGCCTCGACCCAGGCCCTCCTGATGAACGGCGCGGACTACGCCGAGTTCCACGCCGCCTTCACGGAGAAGCGCCCCCCGACATGGCGGGGGCGGTAGGAGTGGCCCGGGGGAGCAGGCCGGCCGCAGGGGCGCCGGACGACGGCGGCCCGCTGCCGCGCCACGACCCGCGACCCGCGACGGCGACGCCGCTGCCGCGCGGCGTGAGCGGCCGGCCCGACCGCGTCGCCGTTGTCGGCGGCGGCCCCGGCGGCCTCTGCACCGCCGCCCTCCTCAAGCGCCTCGCCCCCGACCGCGAGATCACCGTCTGGGAGCGCAACGCCCCCGACGACACCTTCGGCTTCGGAGTCGTCCTCTCCGACGAGACCCTGGGCGGCATCGAGCACGCCGACCCGGTCGTCCACGAAGCCCTGCGGCGCCACTTCGTCCGCTGGGACGCCATCGACATCGTCCACCGGGGAACCCGCCACACCTCCGGCGGGCACCGCTTCGCCGCCCTCGGCCGCCGCCGTCTCCTCGAGATCCTGCACGACCGCTGCCACGCCCTCGGCGTCGACCTGCGCTTCCACACCGAGGCCCCGCCCCCCGGCCGGCTGGCGCGGACGTACGACCTGGTCGTCGCCGCCGACGGGGTGCACAGCACCACCCGCGGGACCTACGCCGACGTCTTCGGACCGCGCCTCACCCGCCACCGCTGCCGCTACATCTGGCTGGCCGCCGGCTTCGCCCTCGACGCCTTCCGCTTCGAGATCGCCGAGACCGAGCACGGCGTGATGCAGCTGCACGGCTACCCGTACGCGGCGGACGCCTCCACGGTCATCGTGGAGATGCGCGAGGAGGTCTGGCGGGCGGCCGGCTTCGACGGACCGGACCCGCGCGCGTCGGCCGAACGCTGCGCCGAGATCTTCGCCGACGCCCTCGGCGGCCGGCCGCTGAAGTCCCACAGGTCGGCGTGGACCACGTTCCGCACCGTCGTCAACGACCGCTGGTCGCACGGCAACGTCGTCCTCCTCGGCGACGCCGCCCACACCGCCCACTTCTCCATCGGCTCCGGCACCAAGCTCGCCGTGGAGGACGCCCTCGCGCTCGCCGCCTGCCTGGAGGAGCAGCCGACCCTCCCCGGGGCGCTCGCCGCCTACGAGGCGGAGCGGCGCCCCGTCGTCGCCTCCACGCAGCGGGCGGCACGGGCCAGCCTGGAGTGGTTCGAGGACCTGCCCCGGTACCTCGGCCGGCCGCCCCGCCAGTTCGCCTTCAACCTGCTCACCCGCAGCCGCCGCGTCACCCACGGGAACCTGCGGCTGAGGGACGCCCGCTTCACCGAGTCCGTCGAGCGCGAGTTCGGCTGCCCGCCCGGCACGCCCCCGATGTTCACCCCGTTCCGGCTGCGCGGCCTGACCCTGCGCAACCGCGTCGTCGTCTCCCCGATGGACATGTACTCGGCCACCGACGGCGTGCCCGGCGACTTCCACCTGGTCCACCTGGGGGCCAGGGCCCTGGGCGGCGCCGGACTGGTGATGACCGAGATGGTGTGCGTCAGCGCCGAGGGCCGCATCACCCCCGGCTGCGCGGGCCTGTACACCGGCCGGCAGGGCGGGGCGTGGCGGCGGATCACCGACTTCGTGCACGCCCAGGCACCCGGTACCGCCATCGGCGTGCAGCTCGGGCACAGCGGACGCAAGGGCTCCACCCGGCTGATGTGGGAGGGTATCGACGAACCGCTGCCCGACGGCAACTGGCCGCTGGTGGCCCCGTCCCCGCTGCCGTACAAGCCGGGCAGCCAGGTCCCGCGCGCCCTGTCCCGGGCGCAGCTGACCGACATCAGGGAGCAGTTCACGGCCGCCGCGGGCCGGGCCGCCCGGGCCGGCTTCGACCTGCTCGAACTGCACTGCGCCCACGGCTACCTGCTCTCCGGCTTCCTCTCCCCGCTCACCAACCACCGCACCGACGCGTACGGCGGATCACTGGAGAAGCGGCTGCGCTTCCCGCTGGAGGTCTTCGACGCCGTACGCGACGCGTGGCCGCAGGAACGGCCGATGACCGTGCGCATCTCCGCGACCGACTGGGCCGAGGGCGGCACCAGCGGCGAGGAGGCGGTGGCGATCGCCCGCGCCTTCGCGGCCCACGGCGTCGACGCCGTCGACGTGTCCACGGGGCAGGTGGTGGCCGACGAGCGGCCGGAGTTCGGGCGGTCGTACCAGACGCCGTACGCGGACCGCGTCCGCAACGAGGCGGGCGTCCCGGTGATCGCCGTCGGCGCGATCTCCTCCTGGGACGACGTCAACTCGCTGATCCTGGCCGGGCGCGCGGACCTGTGCGCCCTGGCCCGCCCCCACCTCTACGACCCGCACTGGACGCTGCACGCGGCGGCCGAGCAGGGGTACGAGGGGCCGGGCGTCGTGTGGCCCGCGCCGTACCGGGCGGGCAGCCGACGTCCGGTGACCGGGCGCACCGACGCCCCCGGGCCCAGGCCCGGGCTCACACCGCGCGGCGGGTCTCAGGACGTGTAGCCCCAGGTCGCGCACACCGCGCGCAGCGGCTCGGGGATCGCGTCCGGCGCCGGCAGCGCACGGCCCGGCTGGACGGTGCCGGTGCGTATGTTCTCCCGCCAGTCGCCGAGGCCCCGCACGAGATCGGGTCCGCTCTTCTTGCCGTAGTTCAGCATGGCCGGCGCGTAGTCGACGCCGAGGAACGCGCACAGGCGGCGCATCTCCCGCTCGGGGTCGTCGGTGATGTCCTCGTAGCGCACGGTGAAGCCGTCGGTGTCGGCCGTGCGGGCCTCCTCGACGGCCTTCAGATAGGGCAGCACGTCACCGACCGCCTTGTCGTAGGGCCGCTTGACGGGATCGCTCTCGTGCCAGGAGCGGGCGATCGACTCGGGGTGGCGCAGCAGGAAGACGAAGCGCGCGTCGGGCCAGCAGTCCTTCAGGCGCTGGTACATGTAGACGTTGGCCGGGGTCTTCTCGACGACGAAGTCCTTGCCGGACCTGGTCAGTTCCCGGTGCATGACGCGGTCCCACAGCAAGTGCTCCAGGTCGCCGCGTTCCAGGCCGAGGGCCCCCATCGCCCGCTGGGAGAACCAGTTGGTGCAGACGACCTCCAGCCGTCCCAGGTGCAGCTCGTGCGGAGCGTGCAGCCGCGGGTGGGCGCCCATCATCATGCGCAGCAGGGTGGAGCCGGAGCGGATGGACGAGATGATGAAGACGGGCCGGCGCAGCAGCCTGTCGGGCGCCGGCTCCCCGGCGGGCGGACACCGGTAGGGGGCCGCCGGCCGCTCCGCCGGTTTGGGGGCGGCGGCTGTCCTCCCCTTCGCCGCCGCGGGGGCTCTCCGTACCTGGAGGCCGGTGGTGGCGGTGAGGGCCCGGTTCAAGTGACGCGCGAGACTCATGCGTCAGTACGGTAGGGCATGAACCTGAGAAGAGGGTCTGAGGGGACTGAGGGTTCCCTGAGCGCGGAGAAGTGTGACGCGAGTCACTGATCGGCGGGACGTGGGGGCCGCGGTGCCGCGTAGAGCGCCCCCGCGTCGCGCAGCCGCTCGTGCAGGGCCCGGAAGACGGCCGCCGACCGCGAGCCGGGCCAGTCCCCGGGCAGCAGCCGGGCGGGCAGGCCCGGGTCGGCGTAGGGCAGGTGGCGCCAGGAGTCCAGGGCGAGGAGGTAGTCGCGGTAGGCCTCCTCGGGCGGGGTGTCCGCCCGGCGCTCCCACGCGTGCAGCACGCGCGCGTGCCGGTCGAGGAACGCCTCGTGCTCCTCGGCGATCGCGGCCAGGTCCCACCAGCGGGCCACCGCCTCGGCGGTCGGCGTGAAACCCAGGTGCTCACCGCGGAAGAGGTCCACGTAGGTCTCCAGGCCGAGGCGGCCCAGCGCGTGCCGGGTCTCCTCGTACAGCCGGGCCGGGGCGATCCACACGCCGGGGGCCGCGGTGCCGAAGCCCAGACCGGCCAGGCGGGAGCGCAGTACGTGCCGCTTCTGCCGCTGCGACTCCGGGACGGAGAACACGGCGAGCACCCAGCCGTCGTCCTCGTGCGGCGCCGTGGCGTAGACGCGCCGGTCCCCGTCGTCGAGCAACTGCCGGGCCTCGGCGGACAGCTCGTACCCGGCCGCGCCCTGGGCGGTGCGGGCGGGCAACAGCAGCCCGCGCCGCTTGAGCCGGGACACCGACGAGCGTACGGAGGGAGCGTCCACCCCGACCGCGGCCAGCAGCCGGATCAGCTCGGCGACGGGCAGCGGGCCCGGCGCGTGACGGCCGTACGCGCCGTAGAGCGTGACGATCAGGGACCTCGGGGCGTGCTGCGGGTGCTGCTCGGACACATTGATCATCTTAGGTCGTCGGCATCACGCCTGGTCACTCCGGGGGCGGGCCGGGCGGGGGCAGGAGCCGGTGGCGCTGGAGCTTGCCGGTCGCCGTACGCGGCAGCGCGTCCGGGAACAGGATCTCGCGCGGGCACTTGTACGGCGCCAGCTCGGCCCTGAGGAACGTGCGGAGCGCGTCGTCGTCCGGCTCGGCACCCTCCTTCAGCACGACGTGCGCCACCACGACCTGCCCGCGGTGCGCGTCGGGCCGGCCCACCACCGCGGCCTCCACGACGTCCGGGTGCCGCAGCAGCGCCTCCTCCACCTCCGGCCCGGCGATGTTGTAACCCGCGGAGACGATCATGTCGTCGGCGCGCGCCACGTACCGGAAGTACCCGTCGGGCTCGCGGACGTAGGTGTCCCCGGTGATGTTCCAGCCGTCGCGCACGTACTCCCGCTGCCGCGGATCGGCGAGGTACCGGCAGCCCACCGGCCCCCGCACCGCCAGCAGCCCGGGCTCCCCGTCCGGCACGGGCGCGCCGTCCCCGTCCTGCACGCGCGCCTGCCACCCCGGCACCGGGAGGCCCGTCGTACCGGGCCTGGCGTCCCCGTCGGCCGCGGAGACGAAGATGTGCAGCAGCTCGGTGGCGCCGATGCCGTTGATGAGGCGCAGCCCGGTGTGCTCGTGCCAGGCCCGCCAGGTGGCCGCCGGCAGGTTCTCGCCCGCGGAGACGCAGCGTCTGAGGCACGTCACGTCGTAGGCGTCCAGCTCGTCGAGCATCGTGCGGTAGGCCGTCGGCGCGGTGAACAGCACCGACACCCGGTGTTCGGCGACGGCGGGCAGCAACTGCCCGGGACCCGCCCGTTCGAGCAGCAGCGCGCTCGCCCCGGCCCGCATCGGGAAGATCACGAGCCCGCCGAGCCCGAAGGTGAAGCCGAGTGGCGGGCTGCCCGCGAAGAGGTCGTCCGCGCGGGGCGCGAGGACGTGCTTCGAGAAGGTGTCGGCGATCGCCAGCACGTCGCGATGGAAGTGCACGCAGCCCTTGGGGCGGCCGGTGGTGCCCGAGGTGAAGGCGATCAGCGCCACGTCGTCGGCCGCCGTGTCCACGGCCGGGAGCGGCGCGTCGGGCACCTCGGCGGCCTCCGCGCGGATCAGCAGGTCGTCGGACGCGTCGCCGCCGTACGTCGTGATCCGCAGCCCTGGGATCTCCGCCCCGGCGAGGTCGCCGACGGCCCGGACGTCGCACAGCGCGTGCCGCACCCGGGCGATCCCGCAGATCGCGCGCAGTTCGTGCGGGCGCTGCTGGGCCAGCACGGTGACCGCCACCGCCCCCGCCTTCAGCACCGCCAGCCAACAGGCGGCCAGCCACGGCGTGGTGGGCCCGCGCAGCAGCACCCGGTTGCCGGGGACCACGCCGAGGTCGCCGGCGAGGAGCCGGGCGAGCCGGTCGACGCGGGCGCGCAAGTCGCCGTAGCTCCAGCTCTCCCCGGACGCCGTCCGGAAGACCGGGCGGTCGGCGGGCGGGCCGGTGAGCAGCTCGGCGGCGCAGTTCAGCCGGGCGGGGTAGCGCAGTTCCGGCAGGTCGAAGCGGAACTCGGGCCACTGGTCGGGGGGCGGCAGGTGGTCGCGCGCGAAGGTGTCGAGGTGGGCGGAGCGGTGCGGTCGCGCGCGGTGCGGATCTGCCATGGCGGTTCGCCCCCTTTGCCGTGGTGGGCTCGCCCGACGAGCGTATCGTGACGGTGACGGCAGTCAACGGTCCGCGATAACCTCGGGCGGGGCCCGGTGGCCTGGCGGCCCGAGGCTCAGGTGGCCCGAGGGCTCGGCGGACCGGCGGGCAGGGGAGCAGGGGAAGGGACCGGCGATGACCGCATTCTCGCTCGAACCGGCACAGCTCGCCTGGTGCGCCGAACTGCGCGCCCTGGCCGCCGAACGGCTGCGCCCGCTGGCCGGCAAGGGCGATCGGGGCCGGGTCAACCGCGCCCTCGTCGCCGAACTCGGTGCCCTCGGCCTGCTGTCCCGCCTGTTCACCTCGGGCGCCCTCGACCTGTGCCTGATGCGCGAGTCCCTCGCCCACGCCTGTACGGAGGCCGAGACCGCCCTCGCCCTCCAGGGCCTCGGCGCCCACCCGGTGCACGCCCACGGCACCGAGGCCCAGCGCGCCCGCTGGCTGCCCCGCGTCGCCGACGGCAGCGCGGTGGCCGCCTTCGCCCTCAGCGAGCCGGACGCCGGCTCGGACGCGGCGGCGCTCGGACTCAGGGCGGAACCGGACACGGGGCCGCGGGGAGCCGGGCGGGCCGGGGCGGAGGCCGACGGGGACCCGCCCGGCGGCCGGCCGGACCCCCGGCGTCCCCCCGGCACCCTGGCGGCCGACCGGGCGGGCCGCTCCGGCTGGCGGCTCACCGGCGAGAAGTGCTGGATCTCCAACGCCCCCGAGGCCGACTTCTACACGGTCTTCGCCCGCACCACGCCCGGCGCCGGCGCCCGCGGCGTCACCGCCTTCCTCGTCCCCGCCGACCGCCCCGGCCTCACCGGCACCCCGCTCGACATGCTGTCCCCCCACCCCGTCGGCACCCTCGCCTTCGACGCCGTCCCCGTCACCGCCGCCGACGTCCTCGGTGAACCCGACCGGGGCTTCCGCGTCGCCATGGGCACCCTCAACCTGTTCCGCCCCAGCGTGGGCGCCTTCGCGGTCGGCATGGCGCAGGCGGCCCTGGACGCCACCCTCGCGCACACCGGCACCCGCGACGCCTTCGGCGGCAAGCTGCGCGACCTCCAGACCGTCTCGCACCAGGTCGCCGAGATGGCCCTGCGCACCGAGGCGGCCCGCCTGATGGTGTACGCGGCGGCGACGGCGTACGACGAGGGCGCCGCGGACGTCCCCCGACGGGCGGCGATGGCCAAACTCCTCGCCACCGAGACCGCCCAGTACGTCGTGGACCGGGCCGTCCAGCTGCACGGCGCCCGCGCCCTGCGCCGCGGCCACCTCCTCGAGCACCTCTACCGCGAGGTGCGCGCCCCCCGCGTCTACGAGGGCGCGAGCGAGGTGCAGCGCGGCATCATCGCCAAGGAGCTGTACCGCACCCAGGACACGGCACAGGAGCCCGGCACTTGAGCGTGGAACGGATGAACCCGCCCGAACTCTCCCCGCCGGCCGGCTTCTCCCACGCCGTCGCGGCCACCGGCACCCGCGTCGTCTTCCTGGCCGGCCAGACCGCCCTCGACACCGGCGGCGAGGTCACCGGCGACACCCTCCCCGACCAGTTCGAGAAGGCCCTCGCCAACCTCCTGACCGCCCTGCGCGCGGCCGGCGGCACGCCCGCCGACCTCGCCCGCGTCACCGTCTACGCCACGGACGTCGCCGCGTACCGCGTCCACGCCGGCGCCCTCGGCCGCATCTGGCGCGAGCTGGCGGGCCGCGACTACCCGGCGATGGCGGTCGTGGAGGTCGTACGCCTCTGGGACGAACGGGCGTTGGTCGAACTCGACGGGTTCGCCGTACTGCCGTAGCGCCCGCGATCCAGTCGGCCGGCCCGCGGCACGGTCGTCACGCCCGCCGTACTGCCGTCACGGCCGCGTCGCCCACGCCTGCCGTACTGTCCTCACGCCGGCCGACGCGGACTCGCCACCGAAGGGGTGACGGTCACTCCCGCGGGCCCGTGCGCCGGGTACCAGTGGAACCCCCCATTCCGACCGACCGGGAGGTCCCCCCATGCCCGTACGTTCCGCGGCTCTCGCCACGGCCGCCGGCGCCGCCCTGCTGCTGGCCGCCCCCGCCGCCACGGCGGCCGCCCACGACGCCCGCCACGTCACGGAGTCGGTGACCGTCGACCCGACCGGCCGCATCGCCGCGGACGGCAGCGTGACCCTCTCCGGGACCTACCGGTGCACCGCCGGCACCGGTCCCGTCTTCGTCAGTTCCTCCGTGAGCCAGGGCGACCCGTCCGTGCGGTACGGCATCGGCGGCACCCGCGCGGTGTGCGACGGCCTGGAGCACCGCTGGATCAACACGGGCACGCCCTCCGAGAACGCCCTGAAGCCCGGCGCGGCCCACGTCGAGGCCACATTGCTGGAACTGCGGCCCATGGGCATTCTTCCGCTCCCGAGCTTTCACGCACGGCACGGCCAGGACGTGACACTGGCCCAGGGCTGAGCCGGGCCACCGGGCCCCCGCACCACACCGGCGCGGGGCCCGGCAGCTCCGTACGGGTCTTCCACGGTGGAGGGGCGCCGGTACGGGGTCCCGCGGCGGAGGGTCAGAGCCGCTTCCCGGCCCCGGGCCCCGGCGGACGCGACGGACACATGCGCTGGTGCGGCAGGGCCACCGCGTCCGGGGCCGCCGAGTCCTCCGGCTCGGGTTCGGGCTCCGGCGCGGGTGCGGGGGCGGGCCGCTGGCGATGGCGCGGCGGTACGCGCCGGGGCGGACGGGTGAGCGTGATCTGACGGACGATCTGCTGGAAGCAGAGCAGCGACGCCAGCCCCGGCAGGGCGGCGGCCGCGCCGTCGCTGAGCGTTCTGGGCGCCTGGGCGACGCACAGCAGCATCGCGATGGCGGAGAACAGCAGCACCACGGCCCAGGAGTGGACCGCGCGGCGCCGGTGCAGCGCGGACCGCAGGACGGCCAACGACGCCACCAGCCAGGGCCCGTAGACCAGCAGGGGCCACCACGACACGACGCCGGCGCGGGTGCGGGTCATGGCCGCCAGGCGCAGCGGTTCATAGGCCACCATGCCGCCGAACAGGCTCACGGAGGCCGCGATGACCGCGGCGAGTGCCGCGACGAAAAGACTCGCGGCACGCAGCCGGCTCACCTTTCTGCCTCTGCGGATCCGGCGGTGACTCGTGGGGAAATCCCGCAGCGGCGGCAGTTCCGCCGTGATTTCCTGCAGATTGCTCATCGGCGTGCCCGGCACGGGGAAGATCGCCGACGTCTCGGTCGTCCCCCGGACGAAGGTGGTCTGCTGTTCCCTCGCGTCCTGCAGCAGGAACGCGAGTTCCTCGGCCGGGTCCCAGCCGGGTTCCGGCGGGACCAGGGCCTCCTGCGGCGCGTCCTCGGGTGCCCGGTGCCGTCCGGTGCCCGTGGACCGGAACGGGCCTTCCCCGTAGACCATGTGGTGGTGCGTCTGTTCCTCGTGCATGACGCCCCGGCTCACTCCGCCCGGGTGTACGTGGGGACTCCCTGGGACCGGCCCCACCGCTCGGCGAGGCCGGCCTCCAGCTCGGTCATGACGTCCAGGAAGCGCCGCAGCGCGGGCTCGGTCACCCGGAGGGGGACGGGGGGCCCGCCTCTGGTCAGAGTTCCGTCGCCCGGTGACGGGCAGTGATTTCTGCCGGGCCGGTAAATGTATGGCCCGAGCGTCACCAATTCCCCGTATTCCTCTGTCATATCCGAAGTAACGTCTGCCTACTCCGTCGGATGCGCGGCAGTCGAGTGAATGGTTTCTGCGATACTTACCCAATCTCGAATTCACACCGGCTCGACCGTAGTGCTGTACGACATATGAAGAAGTCACCGAGCCGTTTTGCCTATGCGCGACGGTGCGTCGGCGGCGGGGCCGCCGAGCCGGCCGGCCGTTCGCGGTCCAGGGCGAGGGGGGGCGTCCTGCGGCGGTGCCGACGGTGCCGACGGTGCCGGTGGTGCCGGTGGTGGCGGCCGGTGGGGCTCCCTACCGCTGCGTCAGTCTCCCGGACTCGTTGTCCAGCCGTCGCTGGAGCGTGGCGGCGAAGTCCTCGGCCATCGACAACCGGGCGCGCAGCGTCTCGCAGCGCGCGTCGGCCTCCTTGCGGTAGGAGTCGAGCCGCTCCCGCAGCCGCTCCCTCTCCTCCCCGCCGGGTGCGTCGTCGGGGGCGGCGAGCCGGTCGGTGATCTCCAGCAGGTCGCGCATCTCCTCCAGGGAGAAGTCGAGCGGCTTCATGCGGCGGATCACCATCAGGCGATCGACGTCCGCCGCCGTGTACAGCCGGAAGCCGCCCTTGCTGCGGGCCGAGGGGATGACGAGGCCGACCTCCTCGTAGTGACGGATGGTGCGCAACGACAGACCGGTCCGCTCGGCCACCTCGCCGATCTGCATCTGCCGGTGTTCCGTCATCGCTGCGCCCGTCTCCCTCTGTCGTCCGCCCAGGCTGTCCACCTGCGTCTCATCCGCCGGAACTCGCACCCTTCCCTTACGTCAGGGTAGACTTCCGCATGCGTTCGTCCCCGCCGTTCCGTACACGGAAGGGGCCGGACCGCCGCAGCACAGGCCCCGGCGGGGCCTCTGACGGCACCGAAGACTCTCCGGGCAATGATGCCTGACGGCGACCGGAAGGCCGCCGCCCCGTCCGGCAAGGCTCCCGTCGAGGCGTCCGGGCCGCCGGGGGATTCCGCACCTTCGCGGGAGCGGTATCGCGTACATCCCGCGTGTGTGTCCAGTGACAAGGGGCGCCTGCGCTCGAACAGAAACGGTTGCATGTCCTCACCGCTCTCCGCCTCTCCCGGGTTCCGCATGTCCAGGCCCGACTGGCTCACCTCGCCGAAGGTCCTGCGCACCGAGGTGCTGGCCGGCCTGGTCGTGGCCCTGGCGCTCGTCCCCGAGGCCATCTCCTTCTCGATCATCGCCGGGGTCGACCCCAGCGTCGGCCTGTTCGCCTCGTTCACCATGGCGGTCGTCATCTCCGTGGTGGGCGGCCGCAAGGCGATGATCTCCGCCGCCACCGGCGCGGTCGCCCTGGTCATCGCCCCACTGAACCGTGAGCACGGGCTGGGCTACCTGGTCGCCGCCGTCATCCTGGCCGGTGTCTTCCAGGTGATCCTCGGGGCGCTCGGCGTGGCCAGGCTGATGCGGTTCGTGCCCCGCTCGGTGATGGTCGGATTCGTCAACGCGCTGGCCATCCTGATCTTCGTGGCCCAGGTGCCGGAGATGCACGACGTCCCGTGGGCCGTCTACCCGCTCCTCGCGGGCGGTCTGGCTCTGATGGTGTTCTTCCCCAGGGTCACCAGGGTGGTCCCGGCGCCGTTGGTCTCCATCGTCGTGCTGACCGTGATCACCGTCGCGGCCGGTATCGCGGTCCCGACGGTCGGCGACAGGGGCGAACTGCCCTCCTCGCTGCCCGTCCCCGGCCTGCCGGACGTCCCGTTCACCATGGACACGCTGACCACCATCGCGCCCTACGCCCTGGCCATGGCGCTGGTGGGTCTGATGGAGTCGCTGATGACGGCCAAGCTGGTCGACGACATCACCGACACCCGCTCCAGCAAGACCCGCGAGTCCGTCGGTCAGGGCGTCGCCAACATCGTCACCGGCTTCTTCGGCGGCATGGGCGGCTGCGCCATGATCGGCCAGACCATGATCAACGTGAAGGTGTCGGGCGCCCGTACCCGCCTGTCCACCTTCCTGGCCGGCTTCTTCCTGATGGTGCTCTGCATCGTCTTCGGCCCGGTGGTCTCCGACATCCCGATGGCCGCGCTCGTCGCCGTCATGGTCATGGTGTCGGTCGGCACGTTCGACTGGCACTCCGTCCGGCCCAGGACCCTCAAGCGCATGCCGCTCGGCGAGACCACCGTCATGGTGGCCACGGTGGTCGTCGTGGTCGCCACGCACAACCTCGCCATCGGCGTCGTCGCCGGCTCCCTCACCGCGATGATCATCTTCGCCAGGCGGGTCGCCCACCTGGCCAACGTCTCCGGTGTGGTCGACCCCGAGGGCAAGCAGGTCGTCTACTCGGTCACCGGTGAGCTGTTCTTCGCCTCGTCCAACGACCTGGTCCACCAGTTCGACTACAGGGGCGACCCCGACGACGTCGTCATCGACCTGTCCGGCACCCACATCTGGGACGCGTCCTCCGTCGCGGCCCTGGACGCCATCGAGACGAAGTACGCCCAGCGCGGCAAGAAGGTCACCGTCACCGGCCTCAACGGCCCCAGCGCCGACATGCGCCGTCGCCTGGCGGGTCAGCTCACCGGCGGCCACTGACGGGGTCCGGCGGGCGGCGTCGCCGGGCTGGTGCCGCCTGGGGAAGGGGCTCCCTCCGGGTTGGTGTCGCCGGGGGAGGGGCCCCCTCCGGGCCGGTGTCGCCGGGGAAGGGCTCCCTCCGTGGCGGTGGCCCTCGCGGAAGGCGCCTCCGCTTCGAGCCGGCCGTCGCGCCGCCGTCGCCACCTTCTGTGCCACCTCCGGACAGGTCCTCCCCGGCGTCGTCGGCCCGCTCGTCGAGGTCCCCGTCCTCGTCGCACCGGTCCGCGTCCCCCCGCCCCGGCGCCGTGGGTTCGCGGGCGTGCGCACGGGGAAGTGTCGCGCGCGGACCCGGTGGCGGCGGTCAGCCGCGCAGGTCGAGCATGGCGGCCATGGCCGCCACCACGGACGGGGCGACCTGGTAGTAGACCCAGGTGCCGCGCCGGTCGGAGGTCAGCAGCCCGGCCTCGCGCAGCTTCTTCAGGTGGTGCGAGACGGTCGGCTGGGAGACGCCGACGTCGGCGATGTCGCACACGCACGCCTCCCCGCCCGGGTGGGAGGCGACCTTCGAGAACAGCCGCAGGCGCACCGGGTCGGACAGGGCCTTGAACATGGCGGCCATCTTCTCCGCGTCCGCCGGGGACAGCTCCCCCGCGGTGATCGGCGGGCAGCACGGCACCGCGGGAAAGCCGTCCTGCGCGACGGGCAGTTCCACGACCTTTGGATTCGACATGTGTCTATGTTGACACTCGTCGATACGGGTGGCAAGCTCCGGGGTGCAGGCGGTATCGACGGACATCGAATCAAGGAGTCGTCGTGACCATCACCCTCCGCACCGCGCTCACCGCGGCCCGGGCCCGCCGCACCGTCCGGCACCTGGCCGGCGTCGGCTTCCGCGACGGCCGCGCTCAGGCCGGCGACCGTGCCGCCCGGGCGGCCGAACGCCGTCGGCCGATCCGGCTGACCGCCGTCACCCCCGCGCGCTGACCCCTCGCCCCAAGGAGACCGACCGTCATGAGCACCCAGCAGCTTCCCGTCGTCGTCATCGGGGCCGGCCCCGCAGGGCTCGCCGCCGCCGCGCACCTGACCGGACGCGGCCTCGTGCCCCTCGTCCTGGAAGCGGGCGCCGTCGCCGGCGCGGCCGTGCGCGAGTGGAGCCACGTGCGCCTCTTCTCCACCTGGAGCGAGGTCGTCGACCCGGCCGCCGAGAAGCTCCTCGCCCCCACCGGCTGGACCCGGCCCGACCCGGCGACGTACCCGTCCGGCGGCGACTGGGCCGAGCGGTACCTTCAGCCGCTCGCCGACGTCCTCGGCGACCGGGTCCGTACCGGCGCCACCGTCACCGGTGTCTCCCGGGCCGGCCGCGACCGCATCGTCGACGCCGGACGGGAGGCGCAGCCCTTCGTCGTGCACGTCGAGTACGCCGACGGCCGCGAGGAGCGGATCCTCGCCCGTGCCGTCGTCGACGCCTCCGGCACCTGGACCGCCCCGTCCCCGGCCGGCGGCAGCGGTCTGCCCGCGCTCGGCGAGAAGGCGGCGGCCGACCGGATCGCCTACCGCGTTCCCGACCTCACGGAGCCCGCCGTCCGCGCCCGCTACGCGGGCCGGCGCACCGCCGTCGTCGGTTCCGGCGCCTCCGCCTTCACCGCGCTCGCCCACCTCGCCGACCTGGCCAGGTCCGAGGACGGTACCGGCACGCGCGTGGTGTGGATCCTGCGCCGGGGCCTCTCAGGCTCCACCTTCGGCGGCGGCACCGCCGACCAGCTGCCCGCCCGCGGTGCCCTCGGCCTGGCGGCGAAGGCCGCCGTCGACGACGGGTACGCCGACGCCGTCACGGGCTTCCGCACCGAGGCCTTCGAGCGCGACGGGGACGGACGGCTGGTGCCGGTGGGTGAGGACGGCCGGCGGCTGGAGCCGGTGGACGAGGTCATCGCGCTGACCGGCTTCCGTCCCGACCTCTCCTTCCTCTCGGAGATCCGCCTCCGGCTCGACGAGCGCCTCCAGGCCCCGGTGGAACTCGCCCCGCTGATCGACCCCAACCGGCACTCCTGCGGCACCGTCCATCCGCACGGCCACCGCGAGCTCTCCCACCCCGAGCAGGGCGTCTACCTGGTCGGCATGAAGTCATACGGCCGCGCCCCCACGTTCCTGGCCCTGACCGGGTACGAGCAGGTGCGGTCCGTCGCCGCGGCCCTCGCCGGCGACCTCGACGCCGCCGACCGCGTCGAACTCACCCTCCCCGAGACCGGGGTCTGCGGTGGCGCGGGCCTGTTCGACGCCCCCGGTCCCCAGCAGGCCGACGGCGGCTGCTGCGCACCCACGCCGCGACTCGTCCGACTCGGCGCCCCCGCGGTGGCGGACGCGGCCGTCGAGGAGACCCCGCCGGGCGGCTGCTGCGGCTCGTGACCGGCCCCGGCCGCCTTCTCCGCGACGGGTGCGGCCCCGTGCGCCGCCGAACCGGGCGGGCGGCGCACGGTTCGCGTTCCTCGCGCCAGGGCTTCCCTAGGCGCGGGCGCGGGCGTTGCGGAGCGGTGCTCCGGCCGCGTGGAGGCTGGTGAGGGCCTGCCGGTAGGAGGCGATCAGCCCGGTCTCCAGGTAGTCCACGCCCAGTTCCGCGCAGTGGCGCCGGACGAGGTCGCGGGCCCTGCGGAGGTTGGGGCTGGGCATGTTCGGGAAGAGGTGGTGTTCGATCTGGTGGTTCAGCCCGCCGAGCGCGAGGTCGGTGAACCAGCCGCCGTTGACGTTGCGCGAGGTGAGGACCTGGCGGCGCAGGAAGTCCGGGCGGTCGTCGCCCGACAGGATCGGCATGCCCTTGTGGTTGGGGGCGAAGAGGGAGCCGAGGTAGAGGCCGAACAGGCCCTGGTGGACGGCGAGGAAGGCGATCGCCATGCCGGGCGGCAGGACCCAGAAGAGCGCGGTCAGGTAGAGCGCGCAGTGCGCCGCCAGCAGGGTGCCGTCGAGGGCCCGGTGCTTGAGCGAGCGATTGGCCAGCGCCTTGCCGCTCGACACGTGCAGGTTGAAGCCTTCCAGGGTCAGGAGCGGAAAGAACAGGAACGCCTGCCAGCGGCCGATCACACGGGGGAGTCCCGTCGCGGCCCGGGCCTGTTCCTGGGACCAGACCAGCAGGTCGGGTTCGACATCGGGGTCGAGGTCCGCATTGTTGGGATTGGCGTGGTGGCGGGTGTGCTTCTCCTGCCACCAGCCGTAGCTCATCCCGACACCGGCCGCGGCGATCCGTCCGGACACCTCGCTGGCCCGGCGCCGGCGGAACACCTGGCGATGGGCCAGGTCGTGCGCGAGCAACGCCACTTGGCCGAAGACGACGGCCAGGAAGGCGGCGACCGCGAGCGTCCACCAGCTGTCGCCGACGAGCGCGAAGGCGGCCCACCCGACGACGTAGAGGCCGGCCACCGCCGTGACGCGGAGCGCGTAGTAGCCGGGGCGGCGCCCCAGCAGTCCCGCGTCCGCGACCTTTCTCGACAACCGCGCGAAGTCACTGCCGGAGGTCTCCGGGGACCGGGGGCGCACCGTGGTACTGGCCATGAGGGCAAAGCTCCCTGAAAGGTGGGCGGAGCGGCTCCGTGACGTCGGAAAACCGCTGGGACCGGCCGGGCGCGGACGCGTTCACTCCGCCGTGGTGCGAGCGCGTCGTACGACTGCGGACGAGAGCGCCGTCCGCCGACGGCCGCACCGGCCCCCGAAAGGGCCGGGTTCCCCTTCCGGCAGGTCTCAGACACCCGTGGGGAGGGTTTCTGACACGCCGGAGGGCTCCGGGTCGCCGGATCTCCACCACCGCGCAGGGCACATGACCGGTTCCGGCCCCGCGCCCGTCGTCCGCGCGTACGGCGGAACACCGGGCGGCGGCGGCCCCCGCACCGCTCCGACGTCGCACGCTGTCCGCCTCCGTCGGGCGGGAGTACGCTGACGAGTGACACCCCGGCCCCCGGTGTCGACGTCGTGTCCCGTCCCCGGGGGAGGCCCGAGCCGTGTTCGCCCTGCTTCTCATTCTTCTCGTCGTCCTGTTCGGCTTCGGCTTCCTCGATCCCGTCTGGTGGGTGGCCGCGGCGGTCGTGGCCTACGGCATCACCCGCCGCCGGCGCGTCGGCGGCGGCCGTGCCGACGGTTTACCTCGCGGGCGCGACCGGCACTACCGGGACTACCGCGAGCGCCGGAACCGCCAGGAGCGCTGGGACCGCCGCTACCGCCGCCAGAACCGCGCACGTTGGCGGCGCGAGGACCGCCGGGACCACCACCGGTGACTCCCGCGAGGCGTCCGCGCGAGCGTCCGGGGGCCGGCCCGGGAGCCCCGGACGGTCAGCTCTCCGGCGCCCCCGCCCAGGACGCGGGCCACGGCCCCAGACCGGCGAGTGACTCGGAGTCGTCGACGAAGGCGCGGGCCACATCGGCCAGGCGCCGGTTGTGCGCGCGGGCGTAGCCGCGCAGGGAGCTGAACGCCTGCTCCATGTCGACGCCCTGGCGCTCGGCGAGCTTGCCCTTGGCCTGTTCGATCAGTACCCGGCTGTTCAGCGCCGTCTGCAACTGCTCGTTGAGCAGCGTGCTGCGGTGCGCGGTGCGTTGTTGCAGAAGACTGATGGTGGCGACGTCGGCCAGGGCCTGGGCCACCAGCGTGACGGCCGGATCGAAGGGGCCGGGCGCCGCGCGGAAGAGGTTCAGGGCTCCCACGGTCTCGTCCCGCAGGCGCATGGGCAGGGCCTGGACGGCCCCGAACCCGCCGACGTGCGCCACGGCGACGAAGCGCGGCCAGCGCTCGGCCTCCCGGGTCAGGTCGGGGACGATCACCGGGGCGCCGGTGCGGAAGCACTCCAGGCAGGGGCCTTCGTCGTTCTGGAGCTGGAAGAGCTCCAGCAGACGCACCTGTTCGTCGGAGGCGGCCATGACCCGGAGCCTGCCCTCCCGGTCGGCGAGCAGTACCCCGGCGGCGCCGGCGTCGAGCATGCCGACGCAGCGGTCGGTCAACAGGCGCAGGAAGTCGATGAGGTCGAAGTCGGCGACCAGGTTGTCGGCCAGCTCGACGAAGGTCCTGGCCAGAAGTCGTTGATCCATCGTGGGCACCCTCGGCTGCGACTGGTTTCCACCCCGAGGGGCGGGGACGGGTGGGTCGTTCCCGGGCCGGCGTCACCTGGGTCAGGCTTCCTCTCCGCCCTGGTCCCCCGACACGGCGGGTGGGAAACGCGGCCCACGGGTCCGTGTGTCCACGCCGGCCCGGTGCAGGACCGCGGGGTGGCCGGCGGCGCGGGTCCGGCCGGTGATTTCGCCGATTCCCCCTTCCCGGCGGCCTGCTTGACTCGGTCCGAGCCGGCCCCGGCCGATCCGCGGGGATCGGAAGCAGGCACGACCCGCGCCACCGGCACGGGTCGTGCCGACGCAGCCGCCGGTGTGACCAGAAGGGATCCCAGACATGTCTCGCATCAGTGGGCGCCTGCGCTTACTCGGCGCTGCGGCCGTCGGCATCATGGCCGTGGGTACCACGGGCGCCGCGGCACCCCCGGCCTCCGCCGCCACACCGGTCTACAGCGAGGACTTCTCCGACGGGCTCGGCACCTTCACCGCTTCCGGTTCCGTCCGGACCGGAACGTACGGTGCCCGCCTCAGCGGGTCGCTGTCCTCCACCCCGTCCCTCGTGTCCGCGCCCGTCGACCTGACCGGGTACGACGACCTGACACTGTCCTACACCCGGGCGGCGTCGGGGCTGGACCTCGGGGAGACGTTCACCGTGGCCTACTCGGTCGACGGCGGCTCGTTCACCACGCTGGAATCCGCGCGCACCGCCACGGGCGCCGTGTCGTTCCCGCTGCCCGACTCCGTCGAGGGCGGTGACCTGCGGCTGCGGTTCACCCTGCAGGCCAACAGCCTTCTGGAGACGCTGACCGTCGACGACGTGCTGATCGAGGCCGCCGGCGACGGCGGCCCGACCGACCCGCCGACCGGGTCGCTGCCCCCGGTGGACGACGTCACCGCGCCCGGCCCGTACGCGGTGACCGTCGACGAGTCCGCCGGCCCCGGCAACGACGGCTGGCTGGTGTACCCGGCCGACGCCGGCCGGAACGGTGTGGACCACCCGGTCTTCGTCTGGGGCCCGGGCGCGGGGTCCGACCCCGCCGACTACGAGGACATGCTGCGGCAGTGGGCCTCGCACGGGTTCGTCGTCTACAGCGAGGTCTCGTCCAGCAACGGTGCCTACATGGTCGACGCCCTGGACTGGCTGGAGGACCAGAACGCCAGCGCGAGGAGCCCGCTCCACGGCGACCTCGACCTGTCCGAGGTGGCCTTCGGCGGCCACTCCCGCGGGTCCCTCGGCACCTTCGACGTGGCCGACGAACCGCGGCTGGAGACCACCGTCCACGTGGCGGGCGGCTCGTTCGACGGCAACGGTCCCGACAGCCTCCGCAATCCTGCCCTCTACATCGGCGGGGACGAGGACTTCGCCACCGCGAACATGGAACGCGACTACACCAACACCGACGTGCCGGTGTGGTTCAGCATCCTCGACGACACCGACCACATCCTCGCCACCCGCAACGGCCAGCACGTCATCACCGCCTGGCTCCGGTGGCATCTGGCCGACGAGGACTTCCGCCGCACCCAGGACTTCCTCAGCCCCAACTGCGGCTTCTGCGGCCTCGGCGACGCCCGGTACAAGAACTGGTGACACGACGCCGGCCGGCCGGCACGCCCGGGCCGCCCACCGGAAACCTCCGGTGGGCCGCCCGGACGGTTCAGACCGCGTCCTCCCACGCGGCACGCCGCTTCACACCCGCCGCGCCGTGTGCCGCCCGGCGCGGACCCGTGACACTGCCCAGCCAGCCCAGCAGGAACCCGGCCGGCACCGTCAGCAGGCCCGGGATCGTCACGTCCCAGAGCCTGAAGTCGTGGTCCGGGAAGATCGACTCCGGCGTGCCGGACGTGTACGGCGACAGCGCGAGCGCCGCGACGCTCAGCACCGTGGCCCCCCACAGGCACCACAGCGCACCGCGGGCGGTGAACCCGGGCCAGTACAGGGCGTACAGCAGGACGGGGGCGAGGGCGGCGCCGCAGACGGTGAGCCAGAGTGTCGAGACGACCACCAGGTTCCAGTCGGCGGCGACGACCGCCACGGCCGCGGCGACCGCCCCCGTCGACGCCGCCGACCACCGCGACGCGGCACCGTCCGCCCTGCCCGCCGGACTCCCGCCGGCGGGCCTGCCGAAGGAACCGAGCACGTCCCGTCCCAGGGCGATGCCGGCGGCGAGGGTCACGTCCACCACGGCCGCGAGCGCGGTGAGGAAGAGGACGCAGGCCAGGGCCGCGACCAGGAGGCCGCCGTCGTCGAGCGCCCGCCCCAGCATCAGCGGAGTGAACACCTGCGCGGCCGGACCGGCTTCGCGCAGCGCCTCGCCGACGAGGGCCGCCGCGCCGACGCCGACGACGGCGAGCGCGCCGTACAGCAGGGTGAGTTCGCCGAGCATCCAGCGGCCGACGGTCCGGGCGCCGCGCGGGCTCTTCGTCGAGATCGCCCGCATCAGCACGGCGGGCATCGCCAGGGTGGCCATCGACATGCCGAAGGTCTGACCGACCCGGTTCACGGCCCCCACCCACCCCTCACCGGTGTAACCGCCCGGGCGCAGAAAGCCCTCGCCCATGCGCGAGCCGTGCGCGGCGGCGTCGAGCAGCCGCCCGGGGTCCCCGCCGAAGCGGTGGAGCACGAACACGGCGGCGACCACCAGCACGGGCAGGGTGATCGCCGACTTGACGATCATCACCACGCCCGTGCCCCGGATCCCGCCGCTGACGGCCAGCGCCGTCATCACGCAGCCGATCACCACGATGCATCCGGTCCGCACACCGGGCCGGCCGATCAGCGCTGCGGCGACGTTGCCGACCACCACCAACTGCACCACCAGCAACGGGAAGCAGACGAACAGGGTTGCCACGCCCCACGAGACGCGGACGGTGCGCCCGCCGCTGCCGCGTGCGTCCAGCAGGTCCGCCGCCGTCAGCGAGGCGTGCCTGCGCAGCGGCTCGATGATCAGCACGAGGAGCAGCATGACGCCGATCAGACTGCCCAGCATGACGCCGAGGCCGTCGAAGCCGAACGTGGCGACCATGCCCACCAGCACGGTGACCGTGGCGACCGTGGTCGTGTCGCCGCCCATCGCGATGCCCTGCTGCCAGGAGCGCAGCCGGCGGTGGTCGGACCGTCCGAGGGCCCGGTCGTCCTCGTCGGCGCCGGTGACGACGCACAGCATCAGACAGATGACGACGAACACCGAGAACACGGCGAAGACGAGGGACCGGGACGAGGGATCGAGCAGCGTGGTCACGACCGCCTCCGGGCGTCCGGCTGCGGCTCCAGCCGGTCGAGCCGCCGCCCGTACGTCACCAGCGCGTGCAGTCCGACGGTGAAGGGCACCACGGCCAGGATCAGGCCGAGGCTCACCGGCCCGGCGACCCGGGTGCCGTACAGGGCCGGGACGAGGGCGGCGAGCAGCACGTAGAGCAGCCAGACGACGGCGATCCGGGCGCCGAGCCGCAGCCCGACGGCCAGTCGCGCCGCCTCCTCGGCGTCGTGGCGCTCCCGCCGCGCCGGAGGTCGCGCGCCGGCTGCGGGCTCGTCGGGATGCGGCGGTCCGTGCCAGGGCTGCGGTCCGAGGGACATGTGGGCGGCTCCGCTCACGCTCATCCGGCACCCCGGTGGGGGCGCGGGTACGGGTGTAGGGGTGGGCGCGGAGTCAATCAGACGACCGCGCGGTCCCGTACGCCCTCGCCGCAGATCTGTTCCGCCGCCCAGCCCGGAGCCGCGCGGACGGTGAACGGGCACTGCCCGACCGGGAACCGGGGCGGCCGGACGGCGCCGAGGCGCAACGACGGGCCGACCGGACGGCGTGGCTCACCCACGGCCCCGGAGAAGCCCGGGGCACAGTCCCGGAGACGCCGCACAGGCCGGGAGAGTGCGGGGTCCTTCGGCGGAGCCCCGCCCAGAGGGCGGGCGGCCGGTGCGTGACCGGGTGTCATGTGCCGGTGGGCCGGGTCCCCCATGCCTGGAAGAGTGTGGCGTGTACGACCAGGGTGCCGGGATCGTCGAGGTGCCGGGAGAGCGCCGCGATGTGGTCGTCCAGTTCGGCGTCGGTGATGAGGCCGTGCTCGGTCAGGGCCGCCCGGCACAGCTCGGCTCGGTCGACGAGCAGGGTCTGGTAGGGGTCGGTGTGCTGGAAGACGTGCGTCGACGCCCGGACCTGGACGTCCCGGAGTCCTCGCCGGCGCAGCATGCCGGGCAGTCGGCGGCCCAGCATGACGTCCATGCCGTTGCGGCGCCAGAGTTCCGCGATCGCCGTGACGAGGCGGTCCCAGGAGGGGTGGGGCGGTTCGCAGATCCGGGTCAGCCAGTCGACGTCCTGCACGGCCACGGTTCCGCCGGGCCTGGTGAGGGCGACCATCTCGTCGAGCACCCGGTCGGTGTGGGGGACGTTCATGAGGACCAGGCGGGTGTGGACCAGGTGGAAGGAGGAGGGCGGCAGGCCGGTGTCCGCCGCGTCCGCGTTCTTCAACGAGACGTTGGACAAGCGGCGTTCGGCGAGGGTGCGGCGGGCCATCTCGATCATGCGCTGTTCGGCGTCCACCCCGGTGACCCGGCCGGTGTCGCCGACTCGTGCCGACAGCTCGTCCATGATGCCCAGTGGCCCGCAGCCGACGTCGAGGGCCCGGTCGCCCTGGTGCAGCGGCAGTCGGTCCAGCAGGGCGTGCGTGTCGTTCTTCAGCAGCTCCCCCTGGAAGATCAGGCGTCGGCGCTCCTCGTCCTCGGCTCCGAGGAGGTAGGGGGACGGGGTGGAGGGGGTGGTGGTCACGGGCTTTCCTTCTGTTCGGGCGGGGAGGTGGAGGTCTGCCGCAGCCGGTCCCGGAGGTCGAGGAGGTGGCGGCTCAGGCCGGGCAGGTCGGCGGGGCGGAAGGCGGTGGGCAGGTCGGCTCCGTACGCCCGGAGGGCGGCGTGCGTGCCGGGGGTGAAGCGCAGCAGGCCGTCCCCGCCGAGCCGTACGCCGTCGAGGTGCTCGCGCTCGCGGTGGAAGGCGACCGCCTCGGCGCGGGAGAGCCCCGGGGGCAGCCGCAGGGAGAGGACGGAGCCGTCGATGCGCACCGGGTAGCCGCCCGGCAGCCCGTGTGGCGCGGGCAGGTGACCCGTGTAGGAGGCGGCGGGGTCGGTGAGGGCGTGCAGAGCCGGCACGGCGCTGTGGGCGCCGAGTTCGTTGAGGAAGTCGCGGGGCATGGCGCGGACCTCGCCGAGCACCTCCGGCAGTTCGGTGAACGGGGCGCCGTCCAGCCATCCGGCGGCCTCGTCCCGCGGGTCGTCCGGTGCGGTCAGGTGCGCGTGGTGTGCCAGCAGCGACAGGCGGGAGCCGTCACGCAGGCCGAGCCGGGCGCGGGTCGCGGTGGCGAGGGTGGCGACGTTGCCCAGTCCGCACAGCACGGGCAGGCCCTCGGCGTGGAGGACCGGGTTGACGAGGTCGGGGAAGCAGGCGTTGACCACCTGCGTGCCGGGCGAGGCGTCGGTGCAGGCCAGGACGGAGTCGCGGACCAGCGCGGCCTGGAGGGGCAGTGTGGCGCCGAAGCCGGCCCGGCGCAGGAGCCGGGACCAGTCGGAGTCCCGGGTGCGTGCCTCGCTCGGCGACTGCGGTGAGGCGCAGACGATCAGCAGCGCCGGTCGCAGGGCCCGCAGGAGGGGGCGCAGCCGGTCGGCCGGGGCGGGTCCGGCGTCGTGGGGGGCGAACGTCACCGGTGTGCCGGCCAGCGTTCCGTGTCCGGCCGCGAGCGCGGCCGTGTCGCGGGCCCGCTGGAGTGTGCGGCCGATGACGTGGACGGTGGTGACGCGGTGCGGGTGATGGGCCAGGCCGCGCAGCAGGCCCTGGGCGAACGCTCCGGTTCCCAGTACGGCCCACGGACGGGCCGGGTCGCCGGTCACGGCGTCACCGGTACGGGCGTCGGGACGGTGCCGTCGAAGAGCGAGGTGACGGGGACGGTGTGCGGCCCCGGCAGACCCGGGCAGCGGGCGCTGAGGTCGAGTCGGGGCGGGCGTTGGTCGTCGGTGAAGTAGACCGGCACGAGTGAGCCGTCCGGCCGGTGGGAGAGCAGCGGGTTCGCCACGAGGAAGTCGCGCAGGGCGGGGGTGTCGCGGCGCGCGTAGAGGCGGATGCGCTTGGTGGAGAAGTGGTTCGGTGGAAGATCGACGCGCGGGCCGAGGCGGCGTTTCCACTGGAAGATGCCCTTGCTGATGAACGCCTCGGTGCCGTAGAAGTCGACGCGGGGGACGCCCTGCGCCTGGGCCCAGCGCAGCAGGTGGTGGTAGACCGCCTTGAAGGTGCCGTCGCGGTAGAGGTGCTCGTCGCCGTCCAGGACGCCCAGGAGGCGGGTGGTGAGCGTGGTCCTGTCGGCCGACCAGTGGCACAGGACGCCGGCGACGCGGTGGCCCGCGTCGGTCAGGAAGAAGAGATTGCCGTTGGGCAGGATGGCGTGCCGGGCGACCGGCCAGGCCTCCGTGCGGCTGCGGTCGCCGTGCCGGGTCGCCATGGTCGGCAGATGCATGCGCCGGTAGAAGTACTCGAGGGCGTCGGGGGTGGTGTCCTGCGTCCACGCCCAGTCGTGTCGTGCGTGGTCACGGCGGAACTGCCAGCGTTCGCGCTTGGAGATCCGCCGTTCCAGGTCGTCGAGCCGTGCCGGTACGTCCACCGTGAGATGGACGCGGAAGGGTGCGGTGATGCCGCGTTCCGCGGGCAGCCGGGCCAGTCGGCTCGCTTCGGCCCCGATGACGACCAGGTCGGCCGGGGGCAGGGCGCCGCGGGCGAGATCGCGCCATGCTACGAGGCCTTGTTCCCGGCCGGCGGTGTCCATGCCGAGCATGCTTCGCTGGTGTTCCAGCAACTGGAGGATGTTGGTGCGGCCGGCGGGCAGTCCCACGTAGGCGATGTCCAGACGGCCGCGCCGCTCACGGGAGACGACGGCCTGCACACGCGCCGGCGCGTCGTCGACGATGCGCCGGGTGGTCCGCCATGCCGGGCGCCGGCTGTTGTTCCAGGTGTAGCGCAGGCGTGCGGGCAGTGCGGGGACGAGGCCGGCCGCCCGGCGCGCAGCGGGCGGGCGGGCCGGCCTGGCCGGTTCGGAAGAGCGGGGTGCGAGCAGCAAGGGGGCTCCCTGTCGCGGCGGGAGGGCTGGGGTGGCGCGGGGCGCGGACGGGGCGCTGCCCCGCGCCGTCGCGGTCAGCTGACCGCTTCGCGTACGGCGAGGGCCAGTTCTCCGGCGTCCGTGACCGGCCGCAGATGCCCCTCGGGGACCGCCTCGTAGTCGCCGGCGGCGTAGGAACCGGAACCGTGGACGAGGATGTCGTCGGTGTCCACCAGATCGCGGTCGATGGCGTTGAGTACTCCGGTCAGGGCCATGACCAGGGACCACTCGCGCAGGTGCCGCGGGTCGGCGGGCAGGTGGACACCGGTGGGCGCGAGCAGGGAGCGCACGGCCGGGTAGCGGTCGAGGCACTCCGCCAGGGAGACCACGATGCCGCCCCCGCCCTGGCGGCGGATGATCTCGTTCATACGGGGTGAGGTCGCCGGCCGCCGGGTGTAGAAGGTCGCGTCGAGCTGTTCGTCGGGTGCGTAGGCGACTTGGGGGAAGTGGGGGTCGTGGGTCTGCACGAGCCGCCCGTCGCGTTCCGTCCAGCGCGGGCGGTAGTCGAAGCGGTCGTGGTAGAGGCTGGAGACCATGTCCGGGGTGCCCAGGTGCTGGACCAGGAAGTAGCCGGCCGAGGTGTCCGGCCACTGCTTGCCGGTGATGTGCCGTTGCCCGTGGAAATGGCCCAGCAGTCCGAAGGCGCTGGACACGGCGTGGGCGTGCAGCCGGGGCGCGCTGGGCAGGCGGTCGCGCTCGAACAGGGCGCGTGCGGTGTCGGCGACGGCGTAGTTGAGCAGTTCCAGCGAATGCCACAGCCGTACACCGTGCTCCCGGTGCAGGACGGGGGACAGCGTGTCGGTGACGGAGCGGGCGAGCTCCTTGACCTGGCCCGGTTCGGCCGTGTGCAGCACGGTCAGCGGGTTGGCCCGGCGCAGGTCCGGGTCGTCGGACAGGGCGGAGCGCCACAGCTTGGTGCCGGACGAGGAGGGGACCACGCAGGCGATGCCCAGGGACTGCGGGGTGGCCAGGCCGCACTCGTGGGCGCGCAGCACGGCGTCCCTGAGCGCGGTCGCCTTGTTGGCGCTGGACGGCGTGAGGATGACGACCCGTTCACCGGTGCGCTCGATGTGCGCGACCGCGCGCGCGACGATGACCAGGGAGGCGTAGGTTTTCGTGGTGCGGGTGCGTGGGTTGTGCATCAGGTGCAGCAGTCCCACGCGGCGGCCCCGGTGTTCGGTCAGGGGGTGGGCGCTGATCGTGCTGGGGGCGAAGAAGGCGTCCAGTGCGGGGCTCGGGCGCGGCAGTTCCCAGCGCGGTGCGAAGGCCGCGGCGTCGTGGTGCGCCTCCTTCGCGGTCTCGTCGAGCACTCCGCGCAGTTCCGCGTCGTAGTGGGCCAGGGCCGCGGGTAGTTCGACCCGGTCGGTGGCGAGGGGCGGGGCCGAGGTCACGAGGCGGCTCCTTCGAGCATTTGGTCGCCCCGGACCAACTGCGCGGCGTCCGTCTCGGCGGGTACGTGGGCGGGGTCGGTGCCGGTGTCCCGCGGGCGGTTGTGCCGGTCGACGAAGACGACGTCGGGCTTCAGCGCTCTCGCCTCCTCGTCGCTGACGGTGGCGTACGCGATGATGATCACCAGGTCGCCGACGGAGATCAGGCGGGCGGCGGCACCGTTGATCCCCACCACCCCGCTGCCGCGGGCGCCCTCGATCACGTACGTGGTGAGCCGGTTGCCGTTGTCGATGTCGACGATGTCGACCTGCTCACCGGGCAACAGGCCGGCGGCGTCCATCAGGTCGCGGTCCAGGGTGAGGGAACCGACGTAGTGGAGGTCGGCCTGGGTGACGGTGGCGCGGTGGATCTTCCCGTGGAGCATGGTGCGGTGCACGCGTTTCTCCTTCGCTGGGAGGTCAGGCCGCTATCTGGATGCGACGCAGATGCCTGCTGCGGTCGGTGAACGCGTTGCGGGCGTGCAGCAACCGCCAGTTGTCCCAGACCAGCATGTCGTTGCGCTGGTAGGTGACGGCGACGTGCTCGGCCTCGAAGGCGCGCTTCCAGCGCTCCTGGAGGTCCGCCGCGGGGTCGTCGTCCTCCCGCAGCAGGTTGTTGCAGCTGAAACGGACGATGAGTCCCTTCTCGTGCTCCTCCAGGATCGGGTGCCGGGTGTTGAGTTCGAGCCCGAGGCGTTGGACGCCTTCGGTGGTCTTCCAGGCGTAGGTGTGGTCCAGCAGCCGCTTGCGCTCCTCGTCGGGCAGGGCCTGGACCCAGGGCCGGGTGTCGCACAGCGTGGTCTCGCCTCCGGGCCCGGAGGCGGGGGTGACACACCACAGGGCGATGTGGCGGGGCGGCAGGACGGCGAAGTCGTACCCCTCGGTGTGCGGGGTCAGCGGACGGGTGTTGCCCGCGTGGTAGACGTCGTCCATACCCGGCTCGGGGCGGACGTCGCCGACCACGGCCCCCGTGTAGTTGGGCACGAAGGAGCCCATTTCCCGGCAGAACCTGACCTGGTCGAAGGTGTCCGGGACATTGCACATCAGGACGTATCCGTGCTCGTCCATGAGCTGGTGGAAGGTTTTCGCCAACAGCTCGTCGCTCAACGGATTTCCGTTGAAGTCGATCTGGGAAAGTATGCTCACTGGGGAGTGTGACAAGACTGCTCCAGGGCGTAGATCCTGCGGCGTTGAAGGCGCTGACGCCATCTGAGAGTTGCTTTCACGTGCCAGAAGGTCATGGGCTGGTGGATTTTCCTCGGGTGCGCGGCGGCAGTTCCCGCCACAGCGCCTTCCGGCGTGGTGTCTCCAGCACGATAGGCCGCGCCACGGGGAGCGCGTCAATGCCCGGAGGCGGTCGTTATCCGGTCATCCGAAGTAAGACCGACCCTGGGACTGCCGGCCGTGAAGTCGCAGCACAGTAACGGTGACACCAAGGGCCAGTCCCGCAATTCAGCCCCGTCCCGATGGCCGGTTCGTATCATTTCCACGAACCCGAGAATAAGCTTTCCAAGGAGGGGTACTCAGACTCCTGCCGTCTGTCTTCACGTTCGCTCCGGTCCCTGAGAGGCGATTGTCATTACCGAGCGCCGAGCGCTCGGGTATCTTTCTCGCCGGAGTGCCGACGCCGTCGTACGGTGCGATTTCTGACCCATCCGCACCAGGTGCGGGCCAGATGTGAACGGGGCGGAGAACAGGTGAGTAACAGCAGTGCGCGGGAATCCGAGGCCGTGTCCGGAGCCGGCGTGGAGGGCAGCTTGCGCAAGGAGCTCGGGGCCGTACGGAAATTGCTGTACTCCGAAGCGGTGTCGGCCTTCGGCGGCGGTCTGTGGTTCAGCATGTGGGCCGTCTATCTGACGTCGGTCAAGGGAATCCCCGCCACCTCCATGGGCCTGGCCATGGGGCTCGGCGGCGGCGCCGGCCTCCTCGCCGCCGTGCCGGTCGGCGCCCTCGCCGACCGGCACGGCGCCCGTCAGGTCTTCGTGACCGTCAGCCTGGCCCGCGGGTTGCTGGTGCTGCTCTTCCTCACCACCGACGGCTTCTGGAGCCTGCTGGTGGCGGCGGCGCTGTTCACCGCCGCCGAGACGTCCGGCCGGGGCGTGAAGGTCACCCTGGTGTACCTCCTGATGCCGGACCACCGGCGCCTGACGGTGCTGGCCCAGACCCGGGTCGTCCAGCACATCACCTACGCCGCGGGCGCGGGCGCCGCCGCATGGGTCCTGTCCACCGACACGGCCGGCCCCTACTACGCCGCACTGACCACGGTGGCGCTCTCGGCCTTCCTGGCCGCCGCGGTGCTCATCGGCCTGCCGCCCACCCCGCCCGTGCCCGCCGCCCAGCGGAGTCCCGGCACCCGTGCCGTACGCGACATCCCCTTCCTGGCCCTGATGAGCACCACCGCGCTGCTCTCCCTGTGCTGGCCCCTCCTCTCCAGCGGCCTGCCCCTGTGGCTGAAGTACCAGACCGCCGCCCCGGTGTGGCTGGCACCGGTGACCGTCGTCATCAGCTCCCTGTTCATCGCCCTCTTCCAAGTACGCGTGACCCGGCAGGGAAGGAACCTGCGCGGTGCGGTCCGCTCCACCCGGAAAGCCGGGATCGCCCTGGCCGTCTGCTGTCTGCTGCTCGCCGCCGCAGCCTGGCCGGCAGACGCCCTGCTCTCCTCCCTCGTCGTCCTGGCCGGCCTCGCCGCCCACATCTACGGCGAACTGCACTACGTCGCCTCCCGCTGGGGTCTTTCCCTGCGCCTGATGCGCCGCGACGCCGAGGGTGAGTACCAGGGACTGGCGGCGAGCACCGAAGGAGCGGTCGCCACCGTGGGACCGGCCATGATCACCACGCTCGTCACCGGAGCACTGGTCGGCGGCTGGGCCGTGCTCGCCGTGATCTTCGTGGCGGCCGCCACGCCCACCCCGGCACTCTGCCGACGGGCGTTGCGGGCGCGCGGGTCACGGGGTGCGACCGGCCCGGCGCCTCGCGCGAAGCCGGACCGGTGAGGAGGGGCTCGGCTCAGGCCCGCCCCTGGGTGGTCCACCGGAACCGGTGCGGCCGGGCGGCGAGTTCCTCCGGTGCGTCTTCGGCGTGGTGGTGACCGGATTCGATCGGGCCGCCGTCCGGACGGTCCCCCGCCCGGTTCCGCCAGACCTCCGGCACAACACCGTAGAGGTCGGCCGTGCCGTCGCGAGTGGCCCACCGCACCTGGAGGGCACCGTCACCGCGTCGGCCGGCCTGCCGGATTCGGGGCGGTGACGGCCGGATCCGGGCGGTGGCGCCGGATCCGGCGGGCCGAGTGATCACATCTCGTAGTCGAGGGACCATGCGGCCGGCTGGCCCATGTGCATCTCGAAACGGCCGGTGCCGGTCAGGCCGGCCAGCTCGCCGCTGCCCGAGCCGGCCACCACGGTCAGGTCGGCCTTGACCGTTCCGTCGGCGAACGTCCCCTCGTGACGGAGCACGAAGCCGCCGCTGCGCCCGCCCAGGGTCGTGGTGATGTGCTCGAGGCCGAGGAACGTGACCGGGGCGCCGTCCTGTTCGGGGTAGACCAGCAGGTACTCGACCGTGCTCACCTCGGTCTCCATGTCACCCCGGTAGGCGTTGCCCACCTCGGCCCGGTGCAGCTTGGGGGTGACGCCTTCCGGCGTCAGCGGCTTCTCGTCCCAGCTCTTGTTGTCGAACTGACCGGATGCGTTGCTCATTCTCCACTCCCGAACCGTGTTCGCTTGCGGGTGGCACGACGAGGTGCGGCCCGCGGCCCGACGGGACGGTCTCCTCGCCCTGGGCCGGCAGGAAGCACTGTGTGTTCCGAGCTGACGACACTAGCGCCCGGCACTGACAGCGACGGACCAACGAGAGCGGCCAGTGCGGCTGTTGGCCCGGACCTGGTGGGCGCCGGCCGGCGGCCGGTGGGTGACGGGCGATGGTTCGGTGACCGTTCGACGACGGAGAGGGCCGGGCTCACTCCTCGGCCAGAGCGCTGGTGGAGGGGGTCGCCGACCGTCTGTCCCGTAACGCTCACGATTTCGGCCAACCCCGGGCTCGCGGCGCCGAGTTGACCTTCGCGACTGCTTCGATTACCCCTGGTGGCACGTTCCCGGAAGTGAACGGCGATCGGACATACGTGTCAATGTGGACTTACTTGCGATTCGGTCTCCCCGTCATGGAATCCTGTGTCCTACGTGCGGGCGGGGGATCACGGTGAGTCCCGATTGCAGATCCGAGGAGTGAACGTTGATCAGCCAGATAGCGGGTGCCCCGCAACCCGGCGACGGAGAGGGCGGGGGAGAGAAGCCGGGCCGCCGGGGTACGGTTCGCTACCTCAAGGACGAGGCCGTGCCGTCTGCGCCACGGATGCTGTGCGGGTACGTCCTGCGGAGCCGGCGCAAGGCCCTGGGCCTGAAACTGCAGGACGTGGCGGGCCGGATGGGGTGTTCCAGCTCGAAGCTGAGCCGGATCGAGAACGGGCACCACGCCTTCAAGGAGAAGGACCTGCTGCGGTTCTTCGCGGTGTACGAGGTCCAGGACAGCGAGCAGCAGAGGGTCTTGCTGGGGCTGGCCGAGATTGCCAACCAGCCGACGTGGTGGCAGAAGTGGTCGGCCGTGGCCCAGCCGTACGTGCAGGCGGTGGTCAGCTTCGAGGACATGGCGACGCGGATCAAGGCGAGCAGCGCTCAGCTGGTGCACGGCCTGTTGCAGACCCCTGCGTATGCCGAGGCGCTGATCCGGCGCGGGCGCGGCGGGAGCGGTGTCCACGATGCCCTGCTGGCGTTGCGCAGGGAACGCCAGGAACGGTTCACGTCCGCACCGGACAAGAACCTCATCGTCGTGATCTACGAGGCCGCGGTTCTGCACGCCGTCGGCAGTCCGGAGATCATGGCAGAGCAGATGGATCACCTGGTGGATCTGTCCGCCAGGCGCACCTACCAGCTGCGCCTGGCGGAGCAGGGGCGCTATGACCTGCCGGTCGAGCTGGGCACGACGACGATCTTCGACTTCGAGGGCCGTGTGCCCGCGGTCGCCTACCAGGAAAGCGTGGACGGCGCGCTGTTCATCCAGGACGAGGAACTGGTGGACCATCGGGAGATTCTGTTCGACCGGTTGCGTGCCCGCTCGCTGGGGCCGCTCGCCACCCAACGCAAGCTGCAGCACCTGGCAGACAGATACCGTTCCTCGAAGCCGCGCTGACCGGCGCGCGCGCCGTGCACGTCAGGGCTTGCGGGCGACGCCGGCGTAGAGGGAGACCTGCCGTTCGGTCAGCACACCGGGCCCGCTGCCGGCCTCCGGGCGCCACCGGTGGGCCAGGACCACGCCCGGCTCCACCAGTTCGAGGCCGTGCTGATCGAAGAAGCCCAGGATCTCCGGGTGGCTCCGCACCTGGGCCGGGGTCCCTCGCTGGGTGTAGGTGTCGGTGATGGCCTGCCATGCGGCGGGGTCGAAGTCTCCGGTGCAGTGGCTCAGGCTCAGGTACGAGCCCGAAGGCAGAGGGGCCAGCAGGCGCCTGACGATGTCGTAGGGCTGTTGTGCGTCGATGACGAAGTGCAGGAGGGCGTGCAGGCTGAGTGCGACCGGGCGGTCCAGGTCAAGGATGTCCCGCTCCGTCACGGCGGCCCAGACCTCCTCCGGCTTGGTGGCGTCGGCCTGGACGTAGCCTGTCCGCCCCTGGGGAGACCCGTCGAGAAGTTCGTCGGCGTAGACGAGGACGATGGGGTCGTTGTCCACGTAGACGACCCGGCACTCGGGTGCGACTTCCTGTGCCACGTCGTGGAGGTTGGGCGCGGTGGGGATGCCGGTCCCCACGTCGATGAACTGCCGGATCCCCTGGTGCGCGAGGTAGCGGACAGCCCGGTGCATGTAGGCCCGGTTCACCCTGGCCACGGTCTCGATCGCAGGGAAAACCCGGACTACTTGTTGGGCGGCTTCACGGTCCACGGCGTAGTTCGTTTTCCCGCCGAGGTAGTAGTCGTACATGCGCGCACTATGAGCCTTGTCCTGCCCTAAGTCCGTGTTCGCACCGTCCCGCCCTTGTTCGGACACAGGCTGCTCTCCCACGGCACACCCCCAGGTTTCCGCCGACCGTCCGCCCACGTCAGGGGCGGGATGCACTTGCATCATCTCTATCCATACTGGCCGGTCACCGGCGATGTCCAGAGCTGCTCGATATCGTCGGCGTGCAGCCGGGAAAGTTTCGCGGGCCGGCCGGAGCCGTCAGACCCCGGAACGGTCGGACGGCGAGAGCTGCGTGGGCCGGGCACACCGTTTGCGGAAGCGGACGGTGTGCCCGGCGGTGACTCCAGACGGTTCAGACGCTTCCTTGCCTCACGGCGGCGACGAAGGCCCGTGCGGTGGCGGTCGAAACCTCCATGAGCGCCCCGTTATGCCGCTTGGAGTCGTCGAAGAGCACGGTCGCGCCCGACGGCTGCGCGACCTCGACGCACTCCCCTTCCGGATAGCTGTGTGAACTCTTGCGCCAGACCACGCCGACCCTGTCGGCATCCCGTCGTGACGTGTACGTCGGCTTCCTCACCGGATGACCTCCTGCGGTGAACGAGCACCTCGTTGACGAGATGCAATTGCATCTCGTCCGACTAGGTGAGGATCGCCCTCCCGCCGGCGATGTATGCGTGCTTGAGGCAACAATGTCTGGATTCAACCGTTGGCCCATGCAAGTGCAACCCGCAGGGCTATCGGTTCATCGCACTGTCGGACCGGCTACTCGGGACCCGCGACCGGTGGCGTGCCCTTTGCACATACTCCGTGCAGGTCGGCGACGCGCCGACAGCGCGGGCGCCCTGATCAGGGGAATCGGACGCAGGTGCGCTTTCTCCGTCAGTCCCGCGCTTCGACAGGGAGCGACCTCCCCCTTCACCGCGCACATAGGAGGACCGTCACTCGGAGACCGCTCGCTGGTTCTCCGGGCCGAAAAAGGGCGGAAGCGAGGCGCTGTTGAGCGCCTACCGTCGTACCCGCTTAGCCGACAGAGCTAGGCGGCACCAGGCCCCAGCAGTCGATTGGCGTCCTCCCGCCGGGGCCCGTGCCACGACTCTCCAAGGAGATCGCGTTGCCCCCCTCCCCGCGCCGACGGCGTCGTAAACCGCGCCACGCCCGACCCCGCGCATCTCGGCGATGCCTGATGTGCCTGGCCGAGTACGCGCAGCTTCTTCTCGGTCCCACCGGGATGGTGCCGTTCCTGCACCATCCCGGCCAATGGCCGCACGTCGCTTACGGCGTCGCCGTCGTCATCCTGCAACTGATCGGTCACCACTGTTCCCACCGTCCGACCAGGCCCGCCCCATGACCGCCACCCTGCGGAGCAGCGGAGCCACTCATGTCCGAGACCCCCGACTGTCCCTCGCCGCGCCCCACGCACATCGGCCTCGTCCTCGAACAGGTCCGCCGGCACGCCGACATCGAGCCTGCGGCCTTGGCATACAGGACGGGAGTCGACATCGAGTACGTGACCGGGGTGCTCCTGGGGACCAGGTTTCCATCACGCCGCTTCATCCTCCGGTACGCCCGAGCCTGCTGCGCGGACACACAAGTCCTCCTGAGGGTCTGGGAAGACGAGCACGAGCGCCGCTTGTCATCAGTCGGTGACTGAACTCCATCCCTGGCTCTCCGTACTGATCATGCCGTCGGTGCTGGGGATGTACCCGACGTGGGCTGTGCCGCGGAACGGCAGCAGATGGTGCTCGCAGAAGCTGACGATCTCGATGTCCCCGACGAGGACCATCTCGTCGTGACCGAGTTCGAAGGTCGTGCTGAGCACGTCCGCGGGCTCCTGTCCGACCCCGGCGAGCAGTTCCCGGTAGGCCCGGGCCACCCGCGCGGGCGTGTCACGCAGTCCCTCCCGGTCGGGGTCCTCACCGACAGCGATCAGCAGCTCGCGTACGGCGTGTTCGGCACGCTCGGCGTCGAACACAGCCGGTCGGACGGCCGGGTGTCCTGGGGCGGGAGTCAGGAGGGTCACGGAACTCGGGTCTTTCGTCCTGGCGCGGGTGACGGAGGAGGCTTCTCGCGGGCTTGGGCCGTGGTGGGTGCCGGGGCGGCGGACCGGAACCGTCCGTCCGCCGCCGCCCCGGCACGCTGGACGGCCGAACAGTGGACGGACGCGCGGGCGCGGACCGGCCCGCCATGCCGACGGGCATCTGGAGGACGACCGCCCGGTCGGGCACGCTGCACGGCCGAAGGAGCCCGGGACCTGGCGGGGGACGCGCGGCCGGGACCCGGGACCCGGGACCCGGAGCCCGCACACGGCACCGGTCGACACCCCGCCCCGGCCAGGGCGCTGCCGGATCTCGGCGGGCACGACGCCCCACCGTGCCCGCGCCGGGTGCGCACCACGGACACGCGGTCGGTGTCCGCGACGGCGACGCGCGGCGGAGGAGCCGGTCAGACCGATGCGCGCACGACGACCCGCGCGGGCGGCGGGCGCAGGCCCTCCGTGTCGAGGTTCAGGGCGAGGCGGGCGCTGAGCCGGCCGTGGGCCTCGGCGTCGACATGGACGCTGGTCAGCCCGGGGGTCGTGTAGGCGCCGTATCCGTTGTCGTCGAAGCCGATGACGGCAAGGTCGTCCGGCACGCGGCGGCCGAGGTCGCGCAGGGCCAAGAGGACACGCAGGGCGACGTCGTCGTTGAAGCCGGCGACGGCGGTCACCTCGGGGGCGCCGGTCAGGAACGCCCGGACGGCTTCGGCACAGGCGGAGCGTTCAAGTGGCGTGACGAAGGTCCGGGGGACGCAGATGCCGAGATTGCGCGCGGCGTGCCCGGTGAACTTCAGCCGGGTCGCGGCCAGCGGGGACTCGGTGTCGGGCAGGGCCATGGCGATGCCGGTGTGGCCGTGCTCCACCAGGTGGCGCAGTTGCATCGCCGCGTGGGCGGCGAGGCCGTCGCGCCAGCCGCCGCCGAGGTCGTCCAGTTCGCGGCCGGTGAGGTAGGTCTCGCCGAAGCGGATGACGGCGCGGGGCGCGATGACGTCCAGGATCTGCTGGGTGGACTGCGGCGTGTGCCGGCCGTGCCGGACGAGCAGGACGTGGTGGTGAGCGGCGAGTTCGGAGTCCAGGCCCTGGATGTAGCTCCGGGAGTAGTGGCCCTCCATGCCGGCGTCGATGTTCAGGACGACGACGCGGGAGGAGCCCTCACGCAGGGCGCGGGCGACCCCGTGCGGTACGTAGCCCAGTTCCCGGGCGGTCTGCTTGACCCGGTCCCGGGTCGCGGCGGAGATGGTCTGCCGGGGGTCGTCGTTCAGGACGAAGCTCACCGTGGCGCGGGAGACACCGCTGGCCGCCGCCACGTCGTTCAGCGTGACTCTTCCGGAACTGCCCATTACCCCTGCTCCGATGCGGTCGGCGCACCGTTCGCCCTGCGGGCCGGCGCACCGCCATTCTAGAATCCCCGGCCGGCACCGGAGTACCGGCCACCACACGGCGTACGTTCCGAGCCGTCGCCGCGTGCGGGCCGGCCGGGCCCGTCCGTTCCAGCCTGCACGCCGTCTGTATGGCGGCGGCATGGACCGGTACGGGCCCCGTCCCCACGGCGTCCGAAGTGACCGCCGGCGCCTCGGCCGGGGTAGTCGGCGCACGAGTCTGGTCAGCGATTACAGCCTTCTGCTAACTTGCGCTAGATCGTTCTAGCCCAGGAGGGGCCCATGCTCCGCCTTCGTCCGAGGGGCGGGGGCCGAAGCAAGTGGTCACCGGGCCGAAGCAGTCCCCGGGTCGCAGTCAACCGGGACTCGACCACCGTGAAAGTAGGAGTCGCATGACAGCCCCCAGCCTCCAGAACGGCATCGACAAGGCCGGCTCGCCCCTCGACCTGCTCTGGCAGCCGGATGCCGAGCCGTGGACACCGGAGGTGGTGGACCGCGAGTACGCGGGCTGGCGCACGGAGCAGCGCGCCTGGCACGAGGGTGTCGCGCTGCTGAACCTGTCGCACCACATGTTCGACCTGTGGATCGAGGGCCCGGACGCCACCCGGGTGCTGGCCGAGTACGGTGCGAACAACTTCGAGAACTTCGCCGTCGGCCAGGCCAAACAGTACGTGCCGGTGACCCGCCATGGTCACATCGTCACCGACGGCATCCTCTCCCGGGAGGCCGAGAACGCCTACGTGCTCAGCGGTGTCCCGGCGTCCCAGCACTGGGTGCAGTACCACGCGGAGAAGGCCGGCTACGACGTGTCCTTCGCCACCGACCCGTCCTCCGCGTTCCGTCCCGGCGGTGGTGACCCGAAGCTGTTCCGCTACCAGATCCAGGGCCCCCTCGCCCTCGAACTCATAGCGAAGGTCTTCGGCGGTCCGATCCCGCACACCAGGTTCTTCCACTCCACGCCGGTCACCCTGGACGGCCGCGCCTTCAAGGCGCTGCGGCACGGCATGGCGGGCCAGGCCGGCTACGAGTTCATCGGCCCCTGGGAGCACGCCGCTTACGTGCACGAGGAGTTCGTGAAGGCCGGGGAGCCGCTCGGTCTGGTCCAGGTCGGCGCACTGGCGTACGCGACGCCGAGCGTGGAGAGCGGCTGGATTCCCTCGCCGGTGCCCGGTATCTACACCGACCCCGAGCTGGCGGAGTACCGCGCGTGGCTGCCGCTGTTCGGCATCGAGGGCAAGCGTCCGCTCCACGGCAGCTACTTCTCCGAGGACATCGAGGACTACTACGTCTCCCCGTACGAGCTGGGCTACGGGAAGATGATCCACTTCGGGCACGACTTCCACGGCCGGGACGCCCTGCTCGCCGCCAAGGAGAGCGAGAACCTGCGCAAGAAGGTCACCCTCGTCTTCGACCCGGACGACGTGCGCCGGGTGATCGGCCAGGGAGCGGACCCCGGCTTCGTCCTCAGCTACGCCCGCCACCGGGTGGAGACCGCGTCCGGTCTGGCCGGCGTCACCATGCAGACGGCGGCCATCGACCCGGTCGGCACCGTCCTGTCCCTGACCCTGATCGACGCCTCGCACGCCGCGCCGGGCACCGAGGTGAGCGTGGTCTGGGGTGAGCACCCCGGCCGGGGGACCGACCCCGAGGCCGACCTCGGGTTCCCGCGCATCCGCGCCACCGTCCAGCCCAGCCCGTTCGACCGGCACGCCCGCACCGACTACCGCCGCGACGCCTGACCGGACCCGGCGGCAGGCGTGCCGGCCGGACGCCGCCCCCGGCCGGCCTCATCGCGATCCCTTCCCCTGGAGGCATCATGAACCCCGTCAGCACCCCCTCCCCGGCGGTGAGTACGTCGCTGCTGGAGGACTTCTCCCTGGAGATGACCGGCAAGGACGTGCCCAAGCTGGAGGAGGCCGCCGGCCTCGTCCCGCAGGGCACCCGGATCAACGTCACCTTCCTCGGCAACGAGAACCTGCCGATGCGCCTGGACGCGGCCCGGGCGGTCAAACGCCTCGGCTTCGTCCCCGTACCGCACATCTCGGCCCGCCGCCTCGGCTCCCGGGCGGACTTCGAGCAGTTCCTCGCCGGACTGCGGGGCGACGGCACCGGCAACGACGTCTTCACCGTCGGCGGCGACCCGGCCCGGCCCGAGGGCCCGTACGGGGACTCCCTCTCGCTGATCGAGTCGGAGCTGCTGCAGGAGTACGGCGTGCGGCACGTCGGCATCAGCGGCTACCCGGAGGGCCACCCCGCCATCGGCGGGGACGCGCTCTGGTCGGCGCTGCGGGACAAGAACGCCGCCCTCGCCGCCCGGGGACTGGACGGCAGCGTCATCACGCAGTTCGGCTTCGACGTCGACCCGGTCCTCGCCTGGATCGAACAGGTCCGCGCCCACGGCATCACCCTGCCGGTCCGCATCGGAGTGCCCGGCCCGGCGGGTGTGCGGCGGCTGATGTCGTACGCCGCCCGGTTCGGCGTCGGCACCAGCGCCTCCATCGCCAAGAAGTACGGCCTCTCCCTCACCAACCTCATGGGTACGGCCGGCCCGGACAGGTTCCTGCACGCCCTCGCGGAGGGCTACGACCGGGAACGGCACGGCGAAGTGAAGATCCACTTCTATACGTTCGGCGGCCTGAAGGCCACCTCCGAATGGATCGCCCGGTTCAGGAAGGAAGGCCGCGCATGACGGTCACCCAGACCGCACCCACCGCCGCCGCCAAGAAGAACAAGGGAGCCGGCCACCAGGCGTCGCTGATCGTCCAGGGCGCCGACGCCACCGGCATCGTCGCGGCCGTCACCTCGGTGCTGAGCGACCACGGCGCGAACATCGTCTCGCTCGACCAGTACTCCGACGACCCCCAGGGCGGCTCCTTCTTCCAGCGCACCGTCTTCGGCCTGGACGGCCTCAGGGCCGCACTGCCCGCGGTGCGCGCCGGCCTCGACACGGCGCTGGTGGAGAAGTACGGCCTGTCGTACACGCTGCGGGACATGTCGGTGCCGAAGCGGATGGCGATCTTCGCCTCCAAGTCGGACCACTGCCTGCTCGACCTGCTCTGGCGCCACCGGCAGGGCCAACTCCCCGTCAGCATCCCGATGGTGGTCTCCAACCACCCCGATCTGGCCGAGGAGGTACGCGGCTTCGGCATCCCGTTCTTCCACGTGCCGTCCATGGGCGCCGACAAGCCGGCCGCCGAGGCCGAGCACCTCAGGCTGCTGAAGGACAACGTCGACTTCGTCGTCCTGGCCCGCTACATGCAGATCCTCTCCGGTGACTTCATCGAGCGGATCGGCGTGCCGATCATCAACATCCACCACTCCTTCCTGCCCGCCTTCATCGGCGCCGGCCCCTACGCCAAGGCCAAGGAGCGGGGCGTGAAGCTGGTCGGCGCCACCGCCCACTACGTCACCGAGGACCTGGACGAGGGCCCGATCATCGAGCAGGACGTCGTCCGCGTCAGCCACGCCGACACCGCCGCCGACCTCACCCGCCGGGGCGCCGACGTCGAACGCGCGGTGCTCTCCCGCGCGGTGCTGTGGCACGCCGAGGACCGGGTCGTCCGCGACGGCAACCACACCATCGTCTTCGCCTGAGCCACCGGCTCAGTGCCCCCCACCCCGACGGGGAAGCCGCCCGGACCAGGGACAGGTGGTCTTGTCACGCGCCGGAACAGGCCGAACAGACCGAACAGACCGAACAGGCCACCGGGGCGGCGGACGCGGCGGACACCGCACGGACCACTCCGGTCATCTCGCCGCCCCGGTCCCCGACGTCGGGCACCACGGTCGCGCGGGGCCGCGCCTCGCACGCAGTCCTCTTCACGGGGTGGATCGTCCATCGACACGGAAAGCGGTTCGCCACCATGACCACCATGATCGACGGCACCCGGATCGCCCGGAACATCCGGGCCCGGGTCGCCGAACGGGTCACCCAGGTCGCGCGGTCCGGGCGGGTGCCGGGACTGGCGACCATCCTGGTCGGCGACGACCCGGCCAGTGCCGTGTACGTCGCCGCCAAACGCCGTGCCATCCGCGAGGCGGGCATGCACGACATCCACCGCCGACTGCCCCAGCACGCCACGCAGTCGGAGGTCGCCGCGGTCGTCGACGAACTGGCCGCCGACCCGGCCGTCTCCGGCATCCTGCTGCAACTGCCGTTGCCGGCGCAGCTCGACGCCGCCCCGCTGATCGACCGCATCCCCGTCACCAAGGACGTCGACGGCCTGACCACCGCCAGCGCCGGCCGCCTCTCCCGCGACGAGCGGGGACTGCGCCCCTGTACACCCAGTGGTGTCATCGAACTCCTCGATGCCGAAGGGATCGAACTGAAAGGGACGTGCGTCGCCGTCGTCGGCTGGGGAGCACTCGTCGGCCGTCCCCTGGCCCAGCTCCTGCTGCGCCGGGGGGCTACGGTGACGGTCGCGCACGAGTTCACCGTCGACCTCGCCGCCGTCACCCGTCCCGCCGACGTCGTCGTGGTCGCCACCGGCGTCCGCGGCCTCATCGGCCCCGAACACATCAAGTCCGGGGCCACTGTCGTCGACGTCGGCATCCACCGCACCCCCGACGGCCTGACCGGCGACGTCCGCGCCGCGGAACTCGACGGCGTCGCCGGCCGCATCACCCCCGTGCCCGGCGGGGTGGGCCCGATGACCATCGCCATGCTCCTGGTCAACACCCTCCGGGCCGCCGAGTGGACCGACGAGCGCGAGTCCGTCCCCGCGTAGCAGCGGCGGGGCGGACCCGCGCGTGACGCCCAGTGGCGCGGGAAACGCCACGCCCACGCCCCGCCGGATCCCGTCCGTTCTCCGTGCCGAGGAAGGCGCCGGAGATGAAGTCCTTCTCTCCCTCGGCCCGGTTCCCCGGCCGCCTCGCCACTGGTCTGCTCGACGTCACCGACGGCCCGGAGGCTCTCGACCTTTCGGGCTTCCGGGCCGTCGTGGCCGACTTCGAGGACGGCTGACCTGCGCACGTTTCCGCGACGCCGGTCCGCTCCCGAGACGTCGTGACAGCGGGTGAAGACGGCTTCTTCACTCAAGACCTGCCAACGCGGTGGCTGATGCCGCCCAAGCGGCCGGAAAGGCCCTGGTGAAGCAGCGCCCGGCCGGAAGCGACTGCCCCTCGGAAGGCTGGAGGCAGCGTCGGTCACGGTGTCTTGACGCCAGGGCCGGCCGGCGAGGAGGTCCGGCCGCCGCACACGGCCGGCCCGGTGATCCTCGCGGAACAGGTCTGCGCTGACGGTCGTGCCCCTGCCTTCTCCTCACCTTGGTGCGACCCGGGTAGCCCCGGACGGGAGGACGGCAACCGCACACGTGTGCCGCTCAACTCCGCGGGCGGGCGAGCCGTCCGCTTCGACGAGGGCGAGACGAACACCGGGGAGCGGGTGTCCCTCACAGATGCAGGAGCTGCCGCGTCACGGCTGTGGCGGTGTTGAGTGGTGCGAGGCTGCGATGGATCTTGGCCATGACGCTCGCGCCGAGCCACATGTCGTAGAGCGCCTGAGCCGTTTCACCCGGGTCACCGTCGACCGTGATCGATCCGTCCTCCACACCGCTGGCAAGGATGCGCTCGATGCGCTCGACGATCGCGCTGGTGCCTTCCTTCAGTGCCAGCCGCATCGACTCCGACAGGTCGGCCACTTCGGCGCCGAGTTTCACCGCAAGGCACTTGCCCTGGCAGTCGTCGAGACTCTGCGTCTCCCGCCACTGCTGCCAGTAGGCCATCAGCCGCTCGACGGCCGGCCGGTCCGGCTGTCCGACGATGCGGTCCATGTCCGAGAGGTATTCGTCGAAGTAATCCTTCAAGAGAGCTTCGCCGAAAGCATCCTTTGAGGCGAAGTAGTGGTAAAAGGAACCCTTTGGGACGCCTGCTTCCGCGAGAACCTCGTTGATGCCGACAGCGGAGTAGCTCTTGTGGGCCATGATGCGCCGGGCGACGCCGAGGATGTTCGCACGGGTGTCGGTTTTGTGCGTGGCTACGGGCATGGCGGAATGATATCACTCGATTAGACTAGTCGTCTATGGTGGAGTACGTCCGCAGCCGCCGGCCGTGCCCGCGCCACCGGGGCCCGTCTTGGACGGCGATGCGGTCAGGGACTCGGCGGATCCGGTGACCGGGGCCGAGGAAGACGGGTCAGGAAATTCCGTGTGTCGGCCCACCGGGCCCTCCGCACCGGTTCGAATCCGGACGGACGTGGGGTCGGCCGGCAGAAGGGCTGCCGCCGCGGCGACGGCACGGCCCCTGCGACGTCGAGCCGGTGCTTGATGGCCGCGGCCGGCGGCTGTCGTGCGCGGCTCTGGTTGCTTCGATGGCACGGGCGCGAAGACGGGGCTCAACGCCGGCTGTGAGGGAAAAAGCTCCTTCCGGCTCAGCGGCGAGCCGGCGGGCCGGTTCGCATGGGTCAGGGTGAGCCCGCCGGGGACCGTGCCCGTCGGTAGGCCCGACTGCTCAGTGGCCTGCTCGACTGACAGGTCCGGCACGTTGTGCGGCGACGACAGAGCTCCACCGTCCGCAGGGCCGGAGCCCCACGGACGGCGCACGCCGGTGCCGGCCGGTGATGCGCGCTGCCCGCTGCCGATGGGGCCGTGGACTCCCGGCGGGACCAGGACGGGCAGCGCCGCGAGCGACGCGGTCGCGGTCCCGAACGCCCATGGCGCCGTCGGCAGGACCGCGGTGAGGAAGACTCGGCTGGTCAGCACTGCCCCCCCAGCCCGCGGTCCGCCATGCCGCGGTGGGCGGGGGACGCGGTGCCCCGACCGCCGGCCTCGGGAGTACTCCACAGCGACGCGACGTGCAGGATCGTCGCCCCGGACGAGCAGCGGTTCAAGGCCGCACGCGCCCATGCGCACGCGGCCGGGATCAAGTGCTCCCACGCCGCCCAAGCCACCTCCGCGCAACCCTCGGGACATCCGCACCGATCACGCCCCACCGCCTTCGGCCGTCGGTGAGGTGATCGGCGGGTCCGTCGGAACGGGCAGGCACGATTGACGAATGAGTAGACCGGTCGTATAGTTCTGGGTGTCGGAGCGAAACACACGTTGGAGGTTGGACGTCATGGGGCGTATCAAGGTCGGCACGGAGAACAGCACGGACATCGAGCTGCACTACGAGGACAAGGGGACCGGTCAGCCGGTGGTGCTGATCCACGGCTACCCGCTGGACGGGAACTCGTGGGAGGGGCAGACGTCGGCCCTGCTGGACGCGGGCTTCCGGGTGATCACGTACGACCGGCGGGGCTTCGGCAAGTCCAGCCAGCCCTCGACGGGGTACGACTACGACACCTTCGCCGCCGACCTGAACACCGTGCTGGAGACACTGGACCTGCGGGAGACGGTGCTGGTCGGATTCTCGATGGGCACGGGTGAGGTGGCCCGCTACCTGTCGACGTACGGTTCGGCGCGTGTGGCCAAGGCGGCGTTCCTGGCCTCGCTGGAGCCGTTCCTGGAGATCACCGACGACAACCCCGACGGCGCGGCGCCGGCCTCCTTCTTCCAGGGTGTCTCGGAGGCGGTGAAGAAGGACCGGTACGCCTTCTTCACCGGCTTCTACAACGACTTCTTCAACCTCGACGAGAACCTGGGCACCCGCGTCAGCGAAGAAGCGGTCCGCAACGCCTGGAACGTCGCCGCCGGATCGGGCGCGATCGCCTCGGCCGCCGCCCCGCTCACCTGGCCCACCGACTTCCGCGCCGACATCCCCAAGATCGACGTCCCGGCTCTGATCGTCCACGGCACCGCAGACCGCACCCTGCCCGTCGACGCCACCGGCCGGCGCTTCGCCAAGGCCCTGCCCACCGCCCAGTACACCGAGATCGACGGCGCACCCCACGGACTCCTCACCACCCACACCGCCGAGGTCAACGAAGCCCTGCTGGCCTTCCTCGCCCGGTGACCCGTATCCCCGCCCGTCCGGCCCACTGATCCACAGGAGTAGTCATCATGAAGGTCCTCGTCGTCCTCACCTCGCACGACCAGCTCGGTGACACCGGTCGCACGACCGGGTTCTGGCTGGAGGAACTCGCCGCGCCGTACTACCGGTTCAAGGAGGCCGGCTGGGAGATCACCCTCGCCTCCCCGAAGGGCGGCCGACCGCCCCTGGACCCCAAGAGCAACGAGGCCGCCAACCAGACCGACCAGACCCGCCGCTTCGAGGCCGACGCGGAAGCGACCGCAGCGCTGGCGACCACCGTGCGCCTGGACTCGGTCAACGCCCAGGACTACGACACCGTCTTCTACCCCGGCGGCCACGGCCCGCTGTGGGACCTGGCCGAGGACGCCACCTCCGCCCGCCTGATCGAGACGACCCTGCGTTCCGGCAAGCCCGTCACCCTGGTCTGCCACGCCCCCGGCGTCCTGCGCCACACCGTCAACGAGGACGGCACCCCACTGGTCCAGGGCCGCAAGGTCACCGGCTTCACCAACTCCGAGGAGGAAGGGGTCCAGCTCACCGATGTCGTCCCCTTCCTCGTCGAGGACGAACTCATCAAGCTCGGCGGCAACTACTCCAAGATCGGCGACTGGCAGCCCTACGTCGTCCAGGACGGCCTGCTCATCACCGGCCAGAACCCCGCCTCCTCCGGCCCGGCAGCCGACGCCCTCATCACCTTCACCACGGCTCGGGCCGGATCCGCCGGTGAGGAGAGCCTGTCCGCCTCCACGTGAAAGATC
>NZ_JBSICH010000044.1:0-78859 GCF_053613315.1 Streptomyces sp. JK94
CGCCGGATGGTGTTGAGCTTGGTGATGAGGGGGGCGATGGTGCGGCCCTCGCGTTCGGCGGTGGCCCAGTCGCGGGGTTTGAGCTGGTATTTCTCGCTGTCGAGGTATTCCTCGCCGCCCTCGCGCAGGGGGGTGTTCTCGCAGAGTTCGTAGCCGCTGTAGATGCCCCAGGTGGGGGAGAGGGTGGCGGCCAGGACGGCGCGGACCTCGAAGGCGGGGCGGGCGCCGTGCTGGAGGTAGGCGTGCAGGATGTCGGGGGTGTTGGCGAAGAAGTTGGGCCGCATGTAGGAGGCGGCCTGCCCCGTCAGTTCGGTGAGGTACTCCGTCAGTTCCTGTTTGGTGGTGCGCCAGGTGAAGTAGGTGTAGGACTGCTGGAAGCCGATCTGGGCCAGGGTGTGCATCATCGCGGGGCGGGTGAAGGCCTCCGCCAGGAAGATCACGTCGGGGTCGGCGGTGTTGATCTCGCCGATGACCCGTTCCCAGAAGACGACCGGTTTGGTGTGGGGGTTGTCGACGCGGAAGATGCGTACTCCGTGGTCCATCCAGAACCGCAGGACGCGGACCGTCTCGGCGACCAGTCCCTCCAGGTCGGCGTCGAAGGCGATGGGGTAGATGTCCTGGTACTTCTTGGGCGGGTTCTCGGCGTGGGCGATGGTGCCGTCGGGGCGGTGGTGGAACCACTCGGGGTGTTTGTGGACCCAGGGGTGGTCGGGGGAGCACTGGAGGGCGAAGTCGAGGGCGGTCTCCAGGCCGAGCTGCCGGGCCCGGGTGACGAAGTGGTCGAAGTCGTCGATCGTGCCGAGGGCGGGGTGGACGGCGTCGTGGCCGCCTTCGGGGGAGCCGATGGCCCAGGGGACGCCGACGTCGTCGGGGGTGGCGGAGAGGGTGTTGTTGCGGCCCTTGCGGTGGGTGGTGCCGATGGGGTGGACGGGGGGCAGGTAGACGACGTCGAAGCCCATCGCGGCGATCGCGGGGAGGCGGCGGGCGGCGGTGCGGAAGGTGCCGTGGGGCTGTTCGGGGGTGCCCTCGGAGCGGGGGAAGAACTCGTACCAGGCGCCGTACAGGGCGCGTTCGCGTTCCACGAGCAGGGGCAGCGGGTCGGAGGTGGTGACCAGCTCCCGCAGCGGATACCGGGCCAGCACCGCGTCCACCTGCGGCGTCAACGCCGCCGCCAGCCGCGACGCGGCCGGCCGGGTCTCGTCCCGCAGCGCGTCGACGGCGGCGAGCAGCTCGTCCCGGCCCCCGTCGTCGGGCACCTCCGCGGCGGCCCGCTCGTACAGCCGGGCGCCCTCCTCCAGGACCAGGTCCGTGTCCATGCCCGCCGGGATCTTCACGCGCGCGTGGTGCCGCCAGGTGGTGACCGGATCGCCCCAGGCCTCCACGGTGTACGACCAGAGTCCCGGCGCACCCGCGGTGACGGTGGCCCCCCAGCGGTCGGTACCCGGGGCCAGCTCCCGCATCGGGGTCCACGGGCCCCGGCGGCCCCGCGGGTCCCGGAGCACGACGTTGGCGGCGACCGCGTCGTGTCCCTCGCGGAACACGGTGGCGGATACCTCGAACGATTCGCCGGTGACGGCCTTGGCGGGCCGGCGCCCGTCCCGGACGACCGGGCGGACGTCCAGTACGGGGATGCGGCCGACGACGGTGGCGCCCTGGGCGGGTGGCGCCGGGGGGGACGCCCCGGGCGGTGCCGCGGGGCGTCCCGCGGAGGGTGCTGACGAGTGGTGCGTGGCGGGCATGACCGCTCCTGTCCGCGTCAACGTCGATGGGCGGATGACTCTGGGGAGGTGGGTCCTGCGGTGGTGGTGCACGTGAGGCGTACCGCAGGAGCCTTCCCACACTCCTCGGGTGGGCAATCCGGCACTGTGTGAACCACTCGCGCGTACGTCGGCACACGCGGCGACCCTGAACGGACACCTTCCCCGCCGGAAGATCGTCACGCCGGTGGTTATTAGCCCGTCCGGCGATCCGGAACGACGCCGTTCAGGCCGAATCGGAGGTCTGCGGGCGAAGCCCCCGGCGAGGGACACATCGCCCCGGTAACGTCGTGGGGGTGAAGGCGATCCGTCGACTGACCGTCCGTCCCGTTCTCCCCGACCCCCTCCGGCCGCTCAGTGATCTGGCCCGCAACCTGCGCTGGTCCTGGCACCCGGAGACCCGTGACCTCTTCCAGTCCGTCGACCCCGAGTGCTGGGCCGCGTCCGGCTGCGACCCGGTACGGCTGCTCGGCACCGTTCCGCCCGCGCGCCTGGCGGAGCTGGCCGAGGACCGGCGCTTCCTGCGCCGGCTGACCGCGGTGGCCGACGACCTCGATCACTACATGACCGGCGACCGCTGGTACCAGGCCCAGCCGGGCCGCCTGCCCGCCGCGGTGGCCTACTTCTCGCCCGAGTTCGGCATCACCGCCGCCCTGCCCCAGTACTCCGGCGGCCTCGGCATCCTGGCCGGCGACCATCTGAAGGCGGCCAGCGACCTGGGCGTGCCGCTCGTCGGAGTCGGCCTGCTCTACCGCCACGGCTACTTCCGCCAGTCCCTCTCCCGGGACGGCTGGCAGCAGGAGCACTACCCCGTCCTCGACCCCCACGAGCTGCCTCTCGCCCTCCTCGAGGAGCCCGACGGCACCCCCGCCCACGTCGCCCTCGCCCTGCCCGGCGGCCGGGAGCTGCGCGCCCGGATCTGGCTGGCCCAGGTCGGCCGCGTCCCGCTGCTGCTGCTGGACTCGGACGTCGAGGAGAACGACCTCGGCGAACGCGGCGTCACCGACCGGCTCTACGGCGGCGGCAGCGAACACCGGCTCCTCCAGGAGATGCTGCTGGGCATAGGAGGTGTCCGGGCGGTGCGGACGTACTGCCGGCTCACCGGGCACGCCGCGCCCGAGGTGTTCCACACCAACGAGGGGCACGCCGGCTTCCTCGGTCTGGAACGCATCTCCGAACTCTGCGACGAGGGCCTGGAGTTCGGCTCGGCGCTGGAGGCGGTGCGGGCCGGCACCGTCTTCACCACCCACACCCCCGTCCCGGCCGGCATCGACCGCTTCGACCGCGAGCTGGTCGCCCGCCACTTCGGCCCCGACTCCGAACTCCCGCGCATCGACGTCGAACGCGTCCTGCGGCTCGGCATGGAGACCTACCCCGGCGGCGAGCCGAACCTCTTCAACATGGCGGTGATGGGCCTGCGGCTGGCCCAGCGCGCCAACGGGGTCTCCCTGCTGCACGGCGGGGTCAGCCGGGAGATGTTCTCCGGCCTGTGGCCCGGCTTCGACGCCGACGAGGTGCCGATCACCTCCGTCACCAACGGGGTGCACGCCCCGACCTGGGTCGCCCCGGAGGTGTTCCGGCTCGGCGCCCGGCAGATCGGCGTCCAGCGGGCCGAGGACGCGCTGACCGTCGGCGGCTCGGACCGCTGGGACTCGGTCGCCGACCTCCCCGACCAGGACATCTGGGAGCTGCGCCGCACCCTGCGCGAGCAGCTCGTCGAGGAGGTGCGGGAACGGCTGCGCGTCTCCTGGCGGCAGCGCGGCGCCGGGACCGCCGAGCTGGGCTGGATCGACGACGTCCTCGACCCGGACGTGCTCACCATCGGGTTCGCGCGGCGCGTCCCGTCGTACAAGCGGCTGACGCTGATGCTGCGCGACCGCGACCGGCTGACGGACCTGCTGCTGCACCCCGAGCGGCCGGTCCAGATCGTCGTCGCCGGCAAGGCGCACCCGGCGGACGACGGCGGCAAGCGGCTGGTGCAGGAGCTGGTGCGGTTCGCGGACGACCCGCGGGTGCGGCACCGGATCGTGTTCCTGCCGGACTACGGCATGGCGATGGCGCAGAAGCTCTACCCGGGCTGCGACATCTGGCTGAACAACCCGCTGCGCCCCCTGGAGGCGTGCGGCACCTCCGGCATGAAGGCGGCGCTCAACGGCTGCCTCAACCTCTCGGTGCTGGACGGCTGGTGGGACGAGTGGTACCAGCCGGACTTCGGCTGGGCGATCCCCACCGCCGACGGCGCGGGCACCGACCCGGACCGGCGCGACGCCATAGAGGCCGCCGCCCTCTACGACCTGCTGGAGCAGCGGATCACCCCCCGCTTCTACGAGCGGGGCGGGAGCGGGCTGCCCGACCGGTGGATCGAGATGGTCCGCCGGACCCTGAGCCTGCTCGGGCCCAAGGTGCTGGCCGGCCGCATGGTCCGTGAGTACGTGGAGCGGCTGTACACGCCGGCGGCCGAGGCGCACCGCGCGATGGACCCGGACTCCGCCCGCCGGCTCGCCGAGTGGAAGGTCCGGGTGCGGGCGGCCTGGCCCGGGGTGAGCGTCGACCACGTGGAGACGTCCGCCACCACCGCCACGGCGGAGCTGGGCTCGACGCTCGCGCTGCGGGTGCGGGTGAACCTCGGTGACCTCGCCCCGGACGACGTCGAGGTACAGGCGGTGTCCGGCCGGGTGGACTCCGAGGACCGGATCACCGACGCGGCGGCCGTGCCGCTGAAACCGGTGGGCGGCCCCGACCTGGAGGGCCGCTGGGCGTACGAGGGCCCGCTCGCCCTGGACCGCACCGGCCCCTTCGGCTACACGGTCCGCGTCCTGCCCGCACACCGGCTGCTGGCCTCGGGTGCGGAGGCGGGTCTGGTCGCGGTGCCGTCGGACGACCTGGCCCAGGCGGCGGGACTGCTGATGAGGTGAGCGCGGCGGGCGGCGGTGGCGCCGGGCGCGTCAGTCCTCGTCGTCGCCGCCGCTCAGCCGCCGCAGGACGGTGCCGCAGCGGCGGGCGTAGGCGTGCTGGAAGGCGCGGGCGGCCGGCCCGCCGGCCTTGGCGTACCACTTGGCGGGGCGGCTGAAGGCGGTCACCGTCAGCCAGACCGTGCCGTCGCCGGTGCGGTCGACCACGAAGGCCTCCTCGCCGGACTCGGGGTGGCCGGGCAGGGTGCCGTAGGCCCAGCCGGCCCGGCGGTGTTCCTCCAGGGTCCAGACCACCCGGCAGGGAGCCCTGATCATCCCGGCGAGGGTGACGGTGACGTCGACGCCGGGCGCGGCACGCTCCGCGCCCGCGTCGATGCCGACGCCCATCTCCCGGTGCATCTCCCAGGTGAGCACGGCCTCGGCCGCCCGCCGGAACACCGGTTCGCCCTCCCCGAGGCGCGTGCGCACGTGCAGGGAGCGGAAGCCGGGCGGGCAGGGGCCCTGCTCGCGGGTGGCGCCGACGGCGTCGTACGTGAAGGACATGGGTCCCAAGAGTAGGGCGGCATCCGGGAACCGGTGGTTCCGGGTGCCGCCCGCCGTGTTGCGCGAGGGCGCCGCCCCGGGGAGGCGAACCACCGGGACGGCGTCCTGACCGTCGGGCCCCGCGCGGGGCCTACGGGAAGGTGAGCCCGAAGGAGTTGATGTACCCGGTGTCCTGGGCCGCCACGTCCTGGACCCGCAGCCTCCAGGTGCCGTTGGCGGTCTCCGAGGAGGCGTTCACCGTGTACGTCTGGTTCACGTTGTCCGCGGAGTCCGAGGAGCTGCTGTTCTTCAGGCGGTACGCGGTCCCGTCCGGGGCCAGCAGGTCGATCACCAGGTCACCGCGCCAGGTGTGCACGATGTCGACGGCGGCCTGGAGGTTCGCGGGCGCGTTGCCGGCCCGGCCCGTCACCGTGACCGAGGAGGTGACCGCCGCTCCGTTGTCCGGGATCGCCACGTCGGCGGCGTTCTCGAAGGAGGTGCCGCCACCGCCGCCGGAACGGGCACCGACGTTGACGCCGGCCCACGCGTCCTGCACCCGCTTGTACTCCGTGCTGTCGGTGCCGTACAGCTCGCCGGCCGCCGCGAGGGTGCCGGTGCGGGCGCCCGCGTAGTTGGTGGTCGACGTGAACTTCGTGGTCAGCGCGCGGAACCAGATCTTCGCCGCCTTGTCGCGGCCGATGCCGGCGACCGGGAGGCCGTCCGAGGTGGGCGAGTCGTAGGTGACACCGTTGATGGTCCTGGTGCCGCTGCCCTCGCTCAGCAGGTAGAAGAAGTGGTTGGCCGGGCCGGAGGAGTAGTGGACGTCGATCCCGCCGATGCCCGAGTACCAGGCGTCCTTGGACGCGCCGTCCTTGCTGGGCCTGTCCATGTGGCGCAGCGGGCTGCCGTTGCCGTTGATGTCGATCTCCTCGCCGATGAGGTAGTCACCGACGTCGGAGGAGTTGTTCGCGTGGAACTCGACGGCCGCGCCGAAGATGTCGGAGGTCGCCTCGTTGAGGCCGCCGGACTCCCCGCTGTAGACCAGGCGCGCCGTGTTCGAGGTGACGCCGTGGGTCATCTCGTGCGCGGCCACGTCGATCGACGTCAGCGGCTTGGCGTTGCCGGCGCCGTCGCCGTACGTCATGCAGAAGCAGCTGTCCGACCAGAAGGCGTTGACGTAGTTGTTGCCGTAGTGGACCCGCGAGTAGGCGCCCACCCCGTCCCCGCGGATGCCGGAGCGGCCCTGGACGTTCTTGAAGTAGTCCCAGGTCAGCGCGGCCCCGTAGTGGGCGTCCGCGGCGGCGGTCTCGGCGTTGGACGCGCTGCCGTTGCCCCACACGTCGTCGGGGCCGGTGAAGAGCGTCCCGGTGCCGGAGGTGCCCCGGTTGAGGTTGTACGTCCGGTGGTTGCCGCGGGCCGTGTCCGTCAGCGTGTACGACGAGCCGGACTGCGCGGTGCCCAGCGTCACCGTGCCGCTGTACAGGGTGTTGCCGGTGCCGTTGTGGATCGCCTGGTACGCGTGGAGCTTGGCGCCGGTGGCGGCGTCGGTGACGACGTGCAGCTCGTTCGGGGTGCCGTCCTCCTGGAGGCCGCCCACGACCGTCTCGTACGCCAGGACCGGGGTGCCGTTCGCCGCCCAGATCACCTTGCGCGGGGCGCGGTCGGCCTCGGGCTGCTCGGCGCCGGCGGCCTCGGCGGCGGACACCGCCTGCTGCTCGGCCTTGCCGGCGCTGATCCGCGGCGTCACGGTGGCCGGCTCGATCGGCTTGGAGGTGGCCTTCACGACCCGCTCGGTCTTCCCGGCGTCGGTGGTGACGACGAGGTCGCCGCCGAGCACGGGCAGTCCGGCGTAGGTGCGCTCGTAGCGGGTGTGCACGGTGCCGTCGCGGTCCTTGAGCACGTCGCGGACGACCAGCTTCTCCTCGGCGCCCAGACCGAGTCCGTCGGCGGTCCGCGCCGTGGCGGCCTCGGCGTCACGGATCAGTTCGGCCCGCTGGGCCGGAGTGAGCTGGACGGATTCGGCGCCCGGGACCGGCGCCTGCCGCGGAGCCGCGGTGGCGGCGCCGGACTGGACCGCCGTGGCGATCAGCGCGGCCACACCGGCCAGGGCGACGGCGGCGGCGCGGCGGTGGGTGGTGCGCGGGGACGCGGTGTGGGAGGTGCGTCTGTGGGGAGAACTGCTGCTCAACACTGACTCCTTCTGCGTGGCCGCGGGTCGCGCGGCCGGGGGAGACCGGCCGGCGGGTGGGCCGGCCGGGCGGTACTGATCGGTACGCAGAAACCACGTGCTAGGAGCTGGCCACGGCACGGCGCTGGTGAGGAAGACGGTGGGGGCGCTGCGGCGCGACCGTGGGAAGCCTGGCAGGCGCGCGCGCCTCCTGTCAGGAGCGCGTCAGGAAGTTGGCCGGAAATGGTTCGTTGTCCGGGCGTACATGTTCGATATACGGAGTCGTTGCCCGGGGGTGGTACCGACTGGCCGGTCAGTCAGTGGCGGGGACGGCCGGCCGGTCCCTCCCGGACCGTCCGCCTCCCCGGCGGCGACAAGCTCGGTGGCGCGCCCCCTCGACGCCGCTCAGGTGACCGCCTACGCCCGTACGTGCGAGGAAGTCCTGCTCAACCCGGTCGACGGGTCCCTCACGCCAGACTGTCCCGCCAGGCCCGGTGCAGGTCCGCGAACCTGCCCGTGCCGGCGATCAGTTCGTCCGGTGCGCCGTCCTCCACGATCCGGCCGCCCTCCATCACCAGCACCCGGTCGGCGATCTCCACGGTGGACAGCCGGTGCGCGATCACGACCGCCGTACGGCCCTTCAGCACCGTCGCCATCGCCCGCTGCACCGCACGCTCCCCGGGGATGTCCAGCGAACTGGTCGCCTCGTCCAGGATCAGCACCGCCGGGTCCGCGAGCAACGCCCGGGCGAACGCCACGAGCTGCCGCTGACCGGCGGAGATGCGGCCGCCGCGCTTGCGCACGTCGGTGTCGTAGCCGTCGGGCAGGGCGGCGACGAAGTCGTGGGCGCCGATCGCCTTCGCGGCCCGCTCGATCTCCTCCCGCGTCGCCTCCGGACGGCCGATGGCGATGTTCTCGGCGACCGTGCCGGAGAACAGGAACGCCTCCTGCGTCACCATCACCACCCCGCGCCGCAGTTCGGGCCCGGCCAGGTCGCGCAGGTCGGTGCCGTCCAGCAGGACCCGCCCGCCGGAGGCGTCGTAGAACCGGGCGAGCAGCTTGGCCAGCGTCGACTTGCCGGCACCGGTCGAGCCCACGACGGCGACCGTCTGCCCGGCCGGGATCGTCAGGTCGAAGAGGGGCAGCACCTCGCCGCCGGTGCGGTAGCCGAAGCGGACCGAGTCGAAGACGACCTCGCGGCCGGGCTGCTCCGACGTCAGCGGCGGCAGCTCCTTCGGCGCGGCCGGCTCGGGCACGGACGGCGTCTGCGCCAGCAGCCCGGCGATCTTCTCCAGGGAGGCCGCCGCCGACTGGTAGGAGTTCAGGAACATGCCGAGCCGGTCGATCGGGTCGTAGAGCCGGCGCAGGTACAGCACCGCCGCCGCCAGCACACCGAGCGCCAGCGTGCCGTCGGCGACGCGGTGGGCGCCCCACAGCACGATCCCCGCGACGGCCGTGTTGGCGACCAGCCGCGAGCCGACGACGTACCGGGCCATCTCCAGCAGCGCGTCGCCGTTGAACCGCTCGTGGCGCCGGTTCAGCTCCGCGAAGTCGGCGTCGTTGGCGGCCTCCCGGCGGAAGGCGCGCACCGGCCGGATGCCGTTCATCGTCTCCACGAACTTCACGATCACCGCCGCGATCGCCGTGGACCGCTGCCGGTACACCCGCCCCGCGCGCCGCCGGTACAACCGCACCAGCGCGTACAGCGGCACGAACGACGCCACCGCGACGCCGCCGAGGCCGAGGTCCAGCCAGAGCAGCAGCGCCGCGATGCAGACGAAGGACAGGATGACCGTCACCAGTTCCTGCAGGCCCTCGTCGAGCAGCTCGCGCAGCGCCTCCACGTCCGTGGTGGAGCGGGAGATGAGCCGTCCCGAGGTGTAGCGCTCGTGGAAGTCGACGCTCAGCGCCTGCGCGTGCCGGAAGATCCGGCCCCGCAGGTCCAGCAGCACGTCCTGGCTGACCCGGGCGGCGGCCGCGACGAAGGCGTACTGCAGTGCGCCCGCCCCCAGGGAGCAGAGCAGGTAGCCGGCGCCGACCGCGATCAGCGGGCCGTGGTCGTCGTCCCGCAGCGCCGGCACGGCGTGGTCGATGGCGTACGCCACCAGCAGCGGGCCCGCCTGGACCGCCGCCTGCTGGAGAAGGAGGAGGAGGGCGGTGAGGGCGACACGGGCCCTCATCGGCCCCAGCAGGGAGCGCAGCAGGGCGCCGGTCGCGCCCGGCGGGCTGGGCAGGACGTCCCGGTCGAAGAGGTCGTCGGCCGGACGGTTCCCCGCCTCGGCCGCCGGGTCCCCGTCCTCGGGCCGTCCCCGGTCCGGCGCGGTGGCCGTGGGCGCGGTCATCGGCCGTCCCCTTCCCCGGACGCGCCGGTCCGCTGGTGCCCGTCGGACCCGGACATCAGATGGGCGTACTCGGCGCTGGTGCGCAGCAGTTCCTGGTGGGTGCCGACGGCGGCGATCCGGCCGCCGGAGAGCAGGGCGACGCGGTCGGCGAGCAGCACCGTGGAGGGCCGGTGGGCCACGATCAGGGCGGTGGTGTCCGCGAGGACCTGCCGCAGGGCGGCCTCGACCGCGGCCTCCGTGTGCACGTCCAGCGCGGACAGCGGGTCGTCCAGGACCAGGAACCTCGGCCGGCCGACCACCGCGCGGGCGAGCGCGAGACGCTGGCGCTGGCCGCCGGAGAGGCTCAGGCCCTGCTCGCCGACCTGGGTGCCGGTGCCCCGGGGCAGGTCGTGCGCGAAGCCGGCCTGGGCGACGGCGAGTGCCCGCCCCAGCTCCTCCTCGCCGGCGCCGTCACCGGCGCCCATCAGCACGTTCTCGCCGACGGTCGCGGAGAAGAGCGTGGGCTCCTCGAAGGCCACGGCGACCATGGAGCGCAGCTCGTCGCGGGGCAGGGCGCGGATGTCCTCGCCGTCCAGCGTGATCCGCCCGTCGGTCACCTCGTGCAGGCGGGGCACGAGCGCGGTCAGCGTCGTCTTGCCGCTGCCGGTGGCACCGACCAGGGCCAGGGACTCGCCGGACCGGACGTGCAGGTCGACGCGGTCGAGGAGGGGCGGGGAGCCGGGGGGCGCGTCGGGGTAGCGGAAGCGGACGTTCTCGAACCGCAGGCCGCCCCCGTCCCCGCCCCCGTCCGTGGCCGCGGACAGCCGTGCCTCCCCCGGTGCCCGCACGGCCCGGGAGGCATCCCCGGCGGCGGCGCGGGCGGACGCGGCGGCGCCCCGCTCCGCCGGACCGTGCTGCCCGCCCCCCGGCGCCGGCGCGGGCGCGCGGGGGCTCCCCGGGGACTCGACCTGCGCGTCCATCACCTCGAAGTACCGGTCCGTGGCCGTGGCGGCCTCCTGACTCATCGCCAGCAGGAAGCCGATCGACTCGACCGGCCATCTCAGGGCCAGCGCCGTGGACAGGAACGCCACCAGCGTCCCCGCCGACAGCGACCCGTCCGCCACCTGCACCGCGCCCACCACCAGCGCCGCCCCGATCGCCAGCTCCGGCAGCGTCACGATGACCGCCCAGATGGACGCCAGCAGCCGCGCCTTGCGCAGCTCCGTCCCCCGCAGCGTGTGCGACAGCTCGTGGAAGGCCCGGGCCTGGCTGCGGTGCCGTCCGAAGCCCTTGATGATCCGGATGCCGAGGACGCTCTCCTCGACCACGGTCGTCAGATCCCCGACCTGGTCCTGCGCGCGCCGCGCCACCGCGGAGTACTTCTTCTCGAAGATCCCGCAGGTGATCATCACGGGGATGGCGGGCCCCAGGATCACCAGGCCCAGCGTCCAGTCCTGCACCAGCATGATGCCCACGCCGACCAGGATCGTCACGCCGTTGACCAGGAGGAACGTCAGCGGGAAGGCCAGGAACATGCGCAGCAGCATCAGGTCCGTCGTCCCGCGCGACAGCAACTGTCCCGACGCCCACCGGTCGTGGAAGGCCACCGGCAGCCGCTGCAGGTGCCGGTACAGGTCCGCCCGCATCCCCGCCTCGACCCCCGCCAGCGGCCGGGCCACCAGCCAACGCCGCAGCCCGAACAGCAGCGCCTCCGCCAGACCGAGGAGCAGCAGGTACAGCGCCCCGAGCCACACGCCGGCCGGGTCGCCGCGGGCGATCGGACCGTCCACCATCCACTTCAGGACCAGCGGGATCACCAGCCCCACGCAGGAGGCGAGGATCCCTATGACCGCCGCGGTCGCCAACCGCGCCCGCACGGGCCGCACATGGGGCCACAGCCGCAGCAGCGAGCGAACGGTGGACCGCTCCTCGGCGGGGACCTCGGCGGGGTTCTCGGTGGCGATCCCGGTGGGGGAGGGGGAGGGTGTCGTGGACATCAGCAGCGAGCCTACGGTTCACCACTGACACTGCCCACCGGGTTTTCGCGCGCACCGGGGTCGTACGGGGCGCATCGGCCGATCGGGCCGGTGCGCCTTCGAGCGCGTCGGCCGATGTGCCGGACACCCGCCGGACGGGACGCCGGCGGCAGGTCCGTCGGCGAAGTCGCCGACCCGTCACGGAAGTCACCGGCCGGCGCGAGTCCTACGGCGGACGGCCCGCCGTCGGCGGTGCGTCCTCCACACCGGAGCCCGGCGCGGGCGACCACGCGGCGGCGGCGTCGGTGGCGGTGGCGGAGGTGGCGGCGGTACGACCGCGGCACCCCCGGCCGCGCCGCCCCGCGCCCCCGCTCACCCCACCTTCAGCAGCAGCACCGACCGCGCCGGCACCGTGATCTCCGTCCCCGCCGGACGCGTCCCGCCCGGCTCCTCGGCCTGCTCCTCCCGGCTGGTGTCGACGACCACCTCGTACCGCTCCGCCCACGGCGCGGCCGGCAGGACGAAGGCGGCGGGGCGTTCCCCGGCGTGCAGCACGGCCAGGAAGCTGTCGTCGACGATCGGCGCCCCCCGCTCGTCCCGGCCCGGGATGTCCCGCCCGGACAGGTACATGCCGAGCGTGGCGGCGGGGGCGTACCAGTCCCGCTCCGTCATCTCCGTGCCCCGCGCGGTGAACCACGCCAGGTCGCGCAGGCCGTCCGCGGAGTGCGCGCGGCCGGAGAAGAAGGCCCGGCGGCGCAGCACCGGATGCCGGTGGCGCAGCGCGATCAGCCGGGAGGTCAGCTCGAACAGGGGCCGCCACTCCGGGTCGTCCAGCAGGCTCCAGTCGACCCAGCTGATCGCGTTGTCCTGGCAGTAGGCGTTGTTGCTGCCGCGCTGGGTGCGGCCCAGCTCGTCGCCCGCGACCAGCATCGGCACCCCGGTCGACAGCAGCAGCGTGGTCAGCAGGTTGCGCAGCTGGCGACGGCGCAGCGCCCGTACGCCCTCGTCGTCCGTCTCCCCCTCCGCCCCGCAGTTCCAGGACCGGTTGTCGTCCGTGCCGTCCCGGTTGCCCTCGCCGTTGGCCTCGTTGTGCTTGCGCTCGTAGGAGACCAGGTCCCGGAGGGTGAAGCCGTCGTGCGCGGTGACGAAGTTGACCGACGCGTACGGCCGCCGCCCGCCCCACGCGTACAGGTCGCTGGAGCCCGACAGGCGGTAGCCCATCTCCCGCACGTCCGGCAGGGCGTGCCGCCAGAAGTCCCGCACGGCGTCCCGGTACCGGTCGTTCCACTCCGTCCACAGCGGCGGGAACGCGCCCACCTGGTAGCCGCCCGAGCCGACGTCCCACGGCTCGGCGATCAGCTTCACCCGCCGCAGCACCGGGTCCTGCGCGATCACCGCGAGGAACGGGGACAGCATGTCGACGTCGTGCATCGAACGGGCCAGCGCCGCCGCCAGGTCGAAGCGGAAGCCGTCCACGCCCATCTCCGTCACCCAGTACCGCAGGGAATCGGTGATCAGGCGCAGCACGTGCGGCTGGACGACGTGCAGGGTGTTGCCGCAGCCGGTGTAGTCGGCGTACCGGCGGGCGTCCGGCTGGAGGCGGTAGTAGCCGCGGTTGTCGACGCCCTTCAGGGAGAGCGTCGGGCCCAGCTCGCCCGCCTCCGCGGTGTGGTTGTAGACCACGTCGAGGATCACCTCGATCCCCGCCGCGTGCAGCGCGCGCACCATCCGTTTGAACTCGCCGACCTGCTCACCGGTGGTGCCGGAGGCGGCGTAGGCGGCGTGCGGGGCGAAGTAGCCGATCGAGTTGTAGCCCCAGTAGTTCCGCAGGCCGCGCTCGAGGAGGTGGTCCTCGTGCGCGAACTGGTGCACCGGCAGCAGCTCCACCGCCGTCACGCCCAGTTTCACCAGGTGCTCGACCGCCGCCGGATGCGCCAGACCGGCGTACGTGCCGCGCAGCTCCTCCGGGATGCCGGGGTGCAGCCGGGTGAAGCCGCGCACGTGCAGCTCGTAGATCACCGAGTCCGCCCACGGCGTCTTCGGCCGCCGGTCGTCCGACCAGTCGTCGTCGTCATGGACGACGACGCCCTTCGGGACGAACGGCGCCGAGTCCCGGTCGTCGCGCACGGTGTCCGCCACGTGCTGCTCCGGCCAGTCCCGCACGTGCCCGTACACCTCGGGCGGCAGGGCGAAGTCACCGTCCACCGCGCGCGCGTACGGGTCGAGCAGCAGCTTCGCCGGGTTCCAGCGGGCGCCGGTCCACGGGTCCCAGCGGCCGTGCACCCGGAAGCCGTAGCGCTGCCCGGGGCCCACGCCCGGCACGAAGCCGTGCCAGATCTCGTGCGTCAGCTCGGTCAGCCGCACCCGGCGCTCCCCGCCGCCCGCCCGCCGTTCGTCGAACAGGCACAGCTCCACCGCCTCCGCCCCGCCCGCCCAGAGCGCGAAGTTGGTGCCCGCCACCTGGTCCGGGCCGGTCCGGAACCGGGCCCCCAACGGCACCGCGGTGCCCGGCCGGGCCGGCTCGGCGGGCGGCGGCGCGGCACGCCGCGAGCCGTTCACCACGACGGCGGGGCGCCCGTCCTCGGCGGCCCGCTTCCCGGCCACCGCCTCCTGCTCGGCTGCGCTGGACACCTGTCAGCCTCCTGCGGCTCGTGGAACGACCTGCCAGAGACGGGAGAAGGGCGCACGGTGTCCCGATCGCTGCTCCCCGTCGCGTCGTCCTCCCCACTGTTCTGCCCACCGCATGGCTCGCACTCACGTTTCCCCAGGGCGGACCGGTCGTTACGGGTGGATGTGAGGCACGTACACGGGCGCGCACGGCGCGCGGGGGCCGCTCTGGCCGCCGTACTGACATGGGCAGGACTGCTGGCCGGGGCCGCCGGATGCACCTCGGGCGGCGGTGGTGCCGGCGGGGTGTTCGGCAAACCCCCCGCCGCCGAGGACGTCATCCGCGTCACCCCCGACGACGGCAGCAAGGCCGTCCGGCCGGACAGGGAGCTGTCGGTCCGGGTGCCCGGCGGGCGCCTGGAATCGGTGAAGGTCGTCGCGTCGCAGGATGCGCGGGAGACCCCGGTGCCGGGCCGGATCTCCGACGACGGCCTCAGCTGGCGGCCCGACGAGGACCGGCTGGCACTCGCCGCGAAGTACACCGTCGACGTCGTCGCCCTGGACGGCCGGGGGCGCCGCTCGGCCCGGCACACCACCTTCACCACCCACGTCCCCGAGAAGCGCTTCATCGCGTACGTCGCCCCCGAGAACCGCTCGGTCGTCGGCACCGGCATGATCGTCTCGCTGGAGTTCAACCGGGAGATCACCGACCGCGCCGCCGTCGAACGCGCCGTCTCGGTGACCGCGAAGCCCGCCACCGAGATCCGCCCCCACTGGTTCGGCAGGGACCGCGTCGACTTCCGCCCCGAGGACTACTGGAAACCCGGCACCGAGGTCACCGTCGACCTGCGGTTGCGCGACGTCGAGGGCGCGCCGGGCGTGTACGGCCTTCAGCGGAAGTCGTTCTCCTTCACCGTCGGCCGCAGCCAGGTCTCGCTCGTCGACGCGGCCGAGCGGACCATGCAGGTCCGCCGGGACGGCACGCTGCTGGCCACCGTGCCGATCACGGCGGGGGCACCGAAGACCCCCACGTACAACGGCAAGATGGTGATCACCGAGATGCTCGACGTCACCCGCATGAACAGCCGCACGGTCGGCTTCGGCGGCGAGTACGACATCCCCGACGTCCCGCACGCCATCCGCCTGACCACCTCCGGCACCTTCCTGCACGGCAACTACTGGGCGCCCGCCGACACCTTCGGCCGGGCCAACGTCAGCCACGGCTGCGTCGGCCTGCGCGACGTCAAGGGCGGCGGTCCCGACACCCCGGCCGGGTGGTTCTTCGACCGCAGCCTGATCGGCGACGTCGTCGAGGTGGTCCACAGCAAGGACAAGACGGTCGCCCCCGACAACGGGCTCGGCGGCTGGAACATGAACTGGAAGAAGTGGAAGGCGGGCGGCGCGGTGAACCGCACCTGACACCCGGCCGCGAACTCGGTACGGAACGGTGACAATTCCGCCGCCCCCGATGCCCCTGGCCTGCGGTTACGATGCGCCGGTGCGCGCGGGCGCACCGGGGTGCGGGCCGGAGCGGGCCCGGCGAGGGGAGACGAGTTGAACGTGCGTCCGATATCGGGGGCGTCACCGGCGGGCACCCGGGGGCGGGGCGGCAGGGGACGCGGCAGGACACTGCCGGCGCTGGCCCTGGGCCTCCTGCTCACGCTCACCGCGTGCGGCGGAGGCGGAGCGGACCCGGGCGCCGGGTCCGGGGGCGGCGGCAAGAACGCCCAGGACTCCACGGCGGCCCGGAGCGAGCAGTCCGAGGCCGTCGTCACCATCGCCCCGAAGGACGGGGCGCAGGCCGTCGACACCAGCGGCGACCTGCGCATAGGCGCCGCCCGGGGCAAGCTGACCGAGGTCCTGGTCAAGGACGCCGACGGCGCCGCGGTCGACGGGAAGATATCCGAGGACGGCGCCGCCTGGACGCCGTCCACCCACCTCGCCGCCGCCACCACGTACACCGTGCACGCGGTCGCCAAGGACTCCGAGGGGCGCACGGCCGCCGAGGACTCCCGCTTCACCACCCTGACGCCGAAGAACACCTTCGTCGGCACCTTCACGCCGGAGGACGGCTCGAAGGTCGGCGTCGGCATGCCGTTCTCGCTCCGCTTCACCCGGGGCATCACCCACCCCGAGGACGTCGAGAAGGCCATCCGCATCAGGACCGAGCCGGCCGTCGAGGTCGAGGGCCACTGGTTCGGCAACGACCGTCTCGACTTCCGCCCGGAGAAGTACTGGAAGCCCGGCACCAAGGTCACCGTCGACCTCAACCTCGACGGCGTCGAGGGCCGCGACGGCGTCTACGGCGAGCAGGCCAAGACCGTCTCCTTCACCGTCGGCCGCAGCCAGGTCTCCGTCGTCGACGCCAAGAAGCTCACCATGGAGGTCGTGCGCGACGGCAAGACCCTCAAGACCATCCCGGTCACCACCGGCGCACCCGGATACGAGACCTGGAATGGCCAGATGGTCATCACCGAGCGGCTCCCCGTGACCCGCATGAACGGCGAAACGGTCGGTTACGGCGGCGAGTACGACATCAAGGACGTCCCGCACGCCATGCGCCTGTCCACCTCCGGCACCTTCATCCACGGCAACTACTGGGGCGGCGACGCCTTCGGCAACCGCAACGCCAGCCACGGCTGCATCGGCCTGCGCGACGTCCGCGGCGGCTGGGACGAGAAGGCGCCGGCCGCCTGGTTCTTCGAGAACTCCCTCATCGGCGACGTCGTCGTCGTGAAGAACTCGAACGACGCGACCATCGCCCCGGACAACGGCCTCAACGGCTGGAACATGTCCTGGGAGGAGTGGAAGGCCTGACCCCTCCGGCATGGGCCCTCCGGCCTGAGCCCGGCGTACGGCCCCGGTGCCCTCGATGTGAGGTACGGCACCGGGGCCGCAGCCGTTAGCCGGCGTTAACCTGCTGGCATGACCGTACATCTCGAAGTCGCGGACGGCGTCGGCACGCTGCGTCTGGACCGCCCGCCCATGAACGCGCTGGACGTCGCCACGCAGGATCGGCTCAAAGAGCTGGCGGAGGAGGCCACCCGCCGCGAGGACGTACGCGCCGTCGTGCTGTACGGCGGCGAGAAGGTGTTCGCGGCGGGCGCGGACATCAAGGAGATGCAGGTGATGGACCACGCGGCGATGATCCTGCGCGCCCGTGCCCTGCAGGACTCCTTCACGGCGGTGGCCCGCATCCCGAAGCCCGTGGTCGCGGCGGTGACCGGGTACGCCCTCGGCGGCGGCTGCGAACTCGCGCTCTGCGCCGACTTCCGTATCGCGGGGGAGAACGCCAAGCTGGGCCAGCCCGAGATCCTGCTCGGCCTGATCCCCGGCGCCGGCGGCACCCAGCGGCTGTCCCGGCTGATCGGCCCCTCCAAGGCCAAGGACCTGATCTTCACGGGCCGCCAGGTCAAGGCCGACGAGGCGCTCGCCCTCGGCCTGGTGGACCGGGTGGTGCCGGCCGGCGAGGTGCACGAGCAGGCGCACGCCTGGGCCGCGCGGCTCGCCAAGGGGCCCGCGACCGCGCTGCGCGCGGCGAAGGAGTCGATCGACACGGGCCTGGAGACGGACATCGAGACCGGACTCGCCGTCGAGCGGAACTGGTTCGCGGGACTGTTCGCCACCGAGGACCGCGAGCGCGGGATGCGCAGCTTCGTGGAGGAGGGGCCGGGGAAGGCGACGTTCCTCTGAGGAAGCCCCGCGGCTCTCCCGGAGTCGGTCCGCGCCCCGTGCGGCCGACGCGGTGTCCGAGCCGGATCCCTCGATGGGGCGGTTCGCGGCAGCCTTGGGGCTCCCTCGAGCGCGCCGTGTCGAGGGAGCCCGCCGCTCGTCCACGGCCGAGTCGTCCGCGCAGGTCAACAGGGCTGTTGTCGGCTCCGACATGCCTACGGCACATGCCGGCAGCCCGTCGCCGGGCGGCGGCTCGGCGGGAGTGTATTCCACGGGAACGCCCCCGGCGTCCCCCGGGGGCGGCCATCATGGGGGCATGGCGGGGCTGGAGGGTACGGAACGGCCGCGGGGAGCCGGCCGTGCGACCGCGGCGCGCTGGTCGCCGGGGGTCGAGGACGAACGCGCACTGAAGGCGCTGGAGTTGTTCGGCGACCCCACGGAGGGCGAGGTTCCGTTACGGTCCCGTCCCGAGTCCGCCGCCACCGCCCGCCGCCTGGCCCAGGTCGTGTCCCTGCGCCAGTGGAACCTGGGCCCCAAGGTCACGGAGGACGTCGTCCTGCTCGTCTCCGAACTGGTGGGCAACGCCGTCCGCCACACCGGCGCCCGTGTCTTCGGCCTGCGCATGCGCCACCGGCCCGGCTGGATCCGCGTCGAGGTCCGCGACCCCTCCCGCGGACTGCCCTGCCTGATGCCGGTGCAGGTGACGGACATCGGCGGGCGCGGCCTCTTCCTCGTGGACACGCTGTCCGACCGGTGGGGCGCCGACCTGCTGCCGCGGGGGAAGACGACCTGGTTCGAGATGCGGGTCCTGGACCGCTGAGGCCCCATCTGCCGTCGTGCGCAACCCCGTTCGCCGGACACGCCGCCTACGGGTGAAGGTCCGCACAACGGAGCCGGGGAGCCGGAATCGTACCCGCATGATCATGACTCGCCTGCGGCGACGGGCCGCCGCCGCCGTCCTCTCCCTGTCCGCCGTCCTCGCCACCTCGGCCGCCACCGCGCCCGGCGCCGCGGCTCCCGCTGCCGCCCCCGCCTGTCCCCAGGTCGACGACCGGATCCAGGCCGCCGCCGACCGCGAGGTCGACATCGCCCGCATCACGCCGGAACCGGTCTGGCGCACCACCTGCGGCACCCTCTACCGCAGCGACAGCCGGGGCCCGCGGGTCGTCTTCGAAGAGGGCTTCCACGCCAAGGACGTCAAGAACGGCCAGTACGACATCGAGCAGTACGTCCTGGTCAACCAGGACTCGCCGTACGTCTCGACGACGTACGACCACGACCTCTACAAGACCTGGTACAAGTCCGGCTACAACTACTACGTCGACGCCCCCGGCGGCGTCGACGTCAACAGGACCATCGGCGACACCCACAAGTGGGCCGACCAGGTGGAGGTCGCCTTCCCCGGCGGCATCCAGCGGCAGTACATCATCGGAGTCTGCCCGGTCGACCGGCAGACCAAGACCGAGATCATGAGCGAGTGCGAGAGCAACCCGCACTACCAGCCCTGGCACTGAGCACGTCCGGCTCGCGAGGCCCGGCCCGGAACGCTCCGACGCGACCGGGGGCGGCACCGGAACCATGGGGTGGTCGCCGCGCCGCGGGCGCGGACGGGCGGCTAGTCTGACCTGCGTCAGAGCGTCCGCCGGGGTGACCGGCGCACGAGCAGAGCACGGAATGAGGGGCGGATCGGTGGCGGACATCGAGGAAGCACGCAAGCAGTTCGACCGGATCGACACGGACGGGGACGGCTTCATCACCGCGGCCGAGTTCAAGACCGCCCTCGCCCAGGGCGGTGACTGGAACGTCACCGAGTCGGTGGCCGAGGCGATCATCGCCGGCCGCGACCTCGACGGCGACAAGCTGCTGTCGTTCGACGAGTTCCGGGCGCACCTGGACACGTAGCGAGCCCGAGGGGGCGCCCGTCCGGCAGGCGCCCCCTCCCGGTACCGGGGCCCGCACATCGCTCGGCGCGGTTCCCCGGCCCCTCGTGCTCAGTAACCGTCCAGAGGCGACGGGACGCGCCGGGAGGCCGCTCCCACCTGGAAGTCGGTGCCGTTCAGCAGGGTGTTGACGGCGCGCAGGGACTCCTTCTCCCCGCCCAGCCGGTTCATGAGCGCCTGCACCTGCCTGCCCCACGTCTCGTGCGCGCTCTTGAGCGCACCCGACGTCGCCCAGCCTCCGGCGTCCTTGGGGCCGAACTCCTTGACCGCGGCGGCGGTCGACTCGTCGGCGAGGTCTCCCGCCTTCCGGGTCTCGGGCTCGACGTGCTCCTCGATCGACGTCGCGGCCTTCTTCTTCTCCGCGGGCGTCGAGGCCAGATAGGGTCCGCGCGGTCCGCCGTTCCCCCCGCCCCCCGGCTCCGCGGGCAACTGGTTCAGCCGCATGTTCCCGTCGCTCACCGTGAGCCGCCTCCCTCGGCGCCTGCCGCCTGTGCCGTGCACGCCAGTGCCGAGCGCACCGCGTCGCCGAACGACTCGGCGAACTCCGCGGTGTCGGGCAGGCCGGTCACGGCCCGCTGGCCGTCGTCCGACTGCCTGAGGTCGAAGGCGAGGACCGTCTCCTTGCCGCCGCAACGGGCGCGCTCGAACCCGCGGCCCTCCAGGGTGGGGACGAGAGCGGCGTCGCCGACGACCGCGAGACGCGCGAAGGCGCCTTCCTCGTCGCCGTCGAACGAGAGGTCGCAGAACAGGGTGTGACCGGGCGCCAGGGAACCGGACGTCCGCTGCTCCACGGATTGCCCGTCAGGGCCCTGCGCGTTCGGCAGACGGAACCCGTCGATGCCGCAGACCTCGTCCAGGTCCGCCTGACGGACGGGTGAGGGCGCCGTGTGCCGGGTCTCGCCGCCCGTCGGACCGGACGCTCCGCAGTCCTCCGCGGTGCTCAGCGACCGTGCCGCGGAGGCCAGCAGGCCGCCCAGCCCGTCCGCGTCGCCGGGCGAGCCCTCGCCGGTGATCGCGGCGCGCACCACCGGCGTCCCCCCGGCGTCCCCGGAGGCGTTCCGGCAGGCGGACGGAAGCAGTGCCCAGCCGCCGTACTCGTCGTAGGCCCCCTGCGTACCCCCGGTCAGGAGGTGCCGGCTGCCGGAGACCTGCCAGTCGTCCTTCCGGAACGGGAAACCGGTCTCCTCGCCGACGCTGCGCAGGCTGAGCCGTTTCTCGCCCCCCAGCCAGCTCTGCAGGCGGATGGTGCAGGCGGTGCCGGAGTCCTCGGTGGCCGAGATCCTGCCCATCCCGCCGCCCAGCGCCTCGGCGGCCTCGTCCGGGGTCACCCAGCCGTGACAGACGCGTTCGGGGGCCAGGACGTTCGTGTGGAAGTACCCGAAGGTGCCGCCCGCCAGCAGGAGCGCCACGGCGGCAGCGGAAGCGACCAGGGCACCGCGCCGCGAGCGCCGTGGGGGAGAGCCGCCGGTGACCGCGGTGCCGGCGGATCGCGTGCTGTCCACTGTGCCTACTCCCACCCGAGATAGACGGCCGCGTCGCCGCGCGACGCCCCGTACGACTGCTTCGCCTCGTCCCGCATCGCCTGCCACGCGTCCCAGTCGGGATCCTCCTTGGCGTTGTTCTCGTCGTGGATGTCCACCCCGCGGTCCTCCGCCCACCGGTCGATCAGGTCGTACGTTCCGGTCGTCCCGGACGCGTAGTGGTCCGAGTTCTTCTCCTGGGCCTGCGACTCGGCCGCGTCCGCGACGTCCTTGGACCACTCGTAGGTCGCCGCGTCCACCAGCCGCTGCGCCGTGTCACCGATCACCGGCAGGCCGGTGATCGGCGCGCCGACGCCGTGGTAGGCGTACTTGGCCATGTCGTTGGCGGCGCTGACCCTGCCGTCCCGTTCGTCGAGGATGACGTCGGAGCCGATGGAGTTCATCGCGCCGGTCACGGCACCGAGGTCGCGGGCCGGGTTCTTCCAGGCGTCGTTGCCGGGGCCGCCGCTCTCCGGCGCGTGGGCCAGCCGGTCGAGTGCGTACTGGCGTTGGGTGTCCTGGAGGAGGGCGTAGGTCTGGTCGTCGGACGAGACGCCGCGCATCACGCGCAGGAGGCTGTCCTTGCCGACGGTGACGCCGGCCTCGTCGCCGTCGGTCCAGATCTCGTCCTTGCCGTGCGGGCTGCCGTACTTGGTGCCGTTCTCGGCGAGGATGGCGTGGTTGTCCGCCGCGTAGTCGGCCAGGGCGTGCCCCAGCGGCCTGCGGAGGTTGGCGTGCACGTCCTCGCCGCCGGAGCCGTCGTCCAGGAGGGTGATGGTGCTCTGCATGACCCGGGCCTGCGCGGGGGTGTGCGGGCCGGAGGGGCCGCCCCGCTCGTTCTCCCGGAGCGGCTCGTGACCGGTGGTGGCCGCCTCCAGGGCGGCGCCCAGCCCCATGCGGCTGGTCGGATCGTCCAGGGTCGTCACGGCATAGCCGGTGATGGTGTTCCTCGGCCATTCCCGGGCGCCGTCACCGTCGCCGAGGAGGTACGCGAGATGGTCGTTGCCGACGTGGTCGGCGCCGGATCCGTTGCCCTGCGGATCGAGGAAGGCGGTCGCGGCGTCCGGGTTCCGGCTCAACAGGCCGAGGACGCCGTCGACCGCGTCCGTCTCGATGCCCTGGTGGCCGGCTCCCCACTTCTCGTAGATGCCCGGGTGCTCCTTCTCGGCCCTGATCGTCTGCTCGCCGAGGTCGTAGAGGAACTGGTCGTCGAAGTCCTGATCGGCGTGCTGCATCAGGCTGACGTAGGACTGGTAGCCGTACAGCGGACTGGTGTTCGGTCCGAAGTTCTTCGTCCCCTCCTTCTTGAGGGACTCCGTCCACGCCCGGTAGAACGTCCCGTCCTTGCTCGACACCCATGCGTGGAACGCGGGGGAACCGGGCGGCATGTCCTTCACGCCGCCGGGCACCGCGGTCGCCGTGGCCATGGTGTTCGCGAGGTTGCGCTCGACCTCGGCGAGCTGGAGGCGCTCCGTGCCGTCCGCGTCCTGGAAGCGCTCGTTGAGTTCGTTGCCCAGCCTGATCGTCGCGTTCGGGCCGAGGTCGCGCAGCAGTTCCTGGCCGAAGGCCTGGTCGTCGTGGTTGTCACGCAGGGCCCGCTGCAGCTCGGCCATCTCCTCGGCCGAGACCTTCTCGCCGTCGGCGACCCGCTGGGCGATGTCCTCGACCGCGTCCGCCTCGTACACCTCGACGTCGCCCTTGGCCCCCGCGTTGAAACCACCCGGCATCCCGTGGAGGGGATCGCTGTCCTTGACCACCGCGTTCAGGGCCGTCCTGACGCCGTCGTCGGCGTCGGTCACCGCCTTGACGGCCGCGTCGATGCGCGCGGTCCAGGACCGTTCGGTCTCCGGCAGATCGGGGTCGTGGCGGAGGGCGAAGGCCTCCTGGTCGCTCACCTTCGAGAAGTCGAAGCGGCAGGTGCCCTGGTCGGAGACGCTCATGCCGGCCATGACGGCGTCGTCACGGGCCTGTTCGACCTTCTTCTTCAGGTCGGTGAAGGTGGAGTGGGCGTCCCGCAGGAGGGAGGCGACGGCTTTCGCCTCGGTCTGGGCCGCCTGGATCTCCTTGAGCGTGATCCCGAAGCGTTCGTTGGCGACGTCGGCGCTCAGCCCGTTCCATATCGGCCCACCGAGCGTGATGCCGTGGACGTCGTCCCGGTAGCGGGGCTCCACGTTGTCGTGGAGTGCCTTCGCCATGCCGTCCCACTTCTCCGCCGCGGTCGTCAGTGCGGACAGGTCGGTGGTCACGACCTCGTGGTAGCTCGGCATGCCTGCTCCCCCAGCAGTGATCTTTCGCGTTCCCGGGCGATGCTACCCGCGGCCCGGAACGTTTCGGCAGGCGGTGAGGGCGGCCGGCGGCCCGTGCCACCGGCTCAGGCGCCGTCCGCCCATTTCTTCAGCGCGGCCCGGCTCGCGAAGTCCGCCACGTTGGTGTCGACCGGGTCGTCGGTGTACTGGTGGAAGCGCCACGTGGCCTGGATGCGGGGCTTGCCGGCCGACACGTAGTCGGCGATCCACAGACCGTCGCCCGCGTACGAGGTCGTGTCGACGTTCAACCAGAAGTGCCGGTTGCAGTAGAGGACGACCCGGTGGTCCGGCCGCAGCTCCCGCACCGTCCGGATGAACCGGTCCTTCTCCGCGTTGCTCGCGTGGGTGCCCTCGCCCGTCGTCTCCCAGTCGACGGCGAGGACGTCACCGGCCCGGTCCGGTGCCCTGGAGACGAAGTACTCGGCCTGGGCGGTCAGGTTGCCCGGCCACAGGAAGTGGTAGAAGCCGACGACGAGCCCGGCGTCGCGGGCCCGTTTCGTCTGGGCCGCGAGCTTGGGGTTGACGTACGAACGGCCCTCCGTCGCCTTGACGAAGACGAAGGACAGGCCGTCCGTGCCGTAGGTGGAGGACTGGTACGCGCTCACGTCGATGCCGCGCAGCATGGGAACTCCCTCGAAACCTGTGGGGGCCGAAGTGCCCCGGGGACGGAGGTTGTCGTTATGCCCGGCACCGGTGGCCGTACGCCGGGCGTGCGGACGCACGGCGTACGGGGGTGGTGAACGCCGGTCGGATCAGGAGGCGGAGGAGGCGACCGCGGGCCGGGGGCCGTCGGCGGGGGCGGTCTCGTCCTCGTCCTCGTCCAGGGGGACGTCCCTCGTCTCCTTGCCGAGGAGCAGCGCGATCAGCGTCAGCACCGCCATCGAGGAGAGGTAGACGCCGACCAGCCACGGCGAGCCGTCCCCGGCCTCCCACAGCGCCACCGCGATGAACGGCGCGACGGCCGCCCCGAGGATCGAGCTGACGTTGTACGAGATGCCGGAACCGGTGTAGCGCACGCTGGTCGGGAACAGCTCGGGCAGCAGCGCGCCCATCGGGCCGAACGTCATGCCCATCAGCGTGAAGCCGAGCACCAGCCACAGCACCACGCCGAGCGTGCCCAGGCCGATCAGCGGCACCCAGACCAGGCCGAAGACCACGATCGCGGCCGTGACCCAGAGCAGGGTGGCGCGCCGCCCGTACCGGTCCGCGAGCGGACCGGAGACGAGGGTGAACGCGGCGAAGAACAGCACACCGAAGATCATCATCAGGACGAACGTGGTGTAGCCGTAGCCCAGTCCCGGTACGTCGGCGTCCTTCGCGGTGCGGCCGTAGCTCAGCGAGAACGTGGTCATCAGGTAGAAGAGCACGTAGGTCGCCAGCATGATGAAGGTGCCGAGGACCAGCTGCTTGCCGTGCCCCCGGACGACCGTGGCCAGCGGCAGCCTCCGCACCTGGCCGGCCTGCCGGGTCCTGGTGAACACCGCCGACTCCACCAGCCGCGAGCGCACCCACAGGCCGATCGCGACCATCACGGCGGAGAACAGGAACGGGATGCGCCAGCCCCAGCCGGTGAACGCCTCGGACGGCTGCGTGGGGTCGGCGCCGGCCGTGGAGGGCAGCAGCGCTCCGATGACCAGGAACAGGCCGTTGCCGATGATGAAGCCGAGCGGGGCGCCCAGCTGCGGGAAGGTCCCGTACAGGGCGCGTTTGCCGCGGGGGGCGTTCTCGGTCGCGACCAGGGCCGCACCGCTCCACTCGCCGCCGAGCGCGAAGCCCTGCGCGAGGCGCATCAGCACCAGCAGCGCGGTGGCGACCCAGCCGGCCTGTGCGTAGGTGGGCAGTACGCCGATCAGGAACGTGGCGATGCCCATGGTGAGGAGCGAGACCACCAGCGTCCTCTTGCGGCCGAGCCGGTCACCGAGGTGGCCGAAGAAGACGGCCCCGACCGGGCGGGCCACCATCGCGGCGCCGAAGACCGCGAAGGAGGACAGCAGCGCCGTGGTCGGGTCGCTGCTCGGGAAGAAGAGCTTGGGGAAGACGAGCACGGCGGCGGTCGCGTAGATGTAGAAGTCGTAGAACTCGATCGTCGTGCCCATCAGGCTGGCGACGAGGACGCGGGACCGCGGATTGGCGGGTGCCGGGGCGGGGCCGGTGGCTGGTGCGGGCATGTCTCGGTCTTTCACGTGCGAAAGGTGCTGGCACCGTCACGATCTCAGGCGTCTCACCTTTCAGCCGCCCCATGTCACGATGTGAGACACCCCGGCGCCTGCTCAGCACTCGATGATGTTCACCGCCAGCCCGCCCCGGGCCGTCTCCTTGTACTTGACCGACATGTCCGCGCCGGTGTCCTTCATGGTCTTGATGACCTTGTCGAGGGACACCTTGTGGGAACCGTCGCCGCGCATCGCCATCCGCGCCGCCGTGACCGCCTTGACCGCGGCCATGCCGTTGCGCTCGATGCACGGGATCTGCACGAGGCCGCCGACCGGGTCGCAGGTCAGGCCGAGGTTGTGCTCCATGCCGATCTCGGCGGCGTTCTCCACCTGCTCGGGGCTGCCGCCCAGCACCTCGGCGAGCGCGCCGGCCGCCATGGAGCAGGCGGAGCCGACCTCGCCCTGGCAGCCGACCTCGGCGCCGGAGATGGAGGCGTTCTCCTTGAAGAGCATGCCGATGGCGCCCGCGGCCAGCAGGAAGCGCACCACGCCGTCCTCGTCGGCGCCGGGCACGAAGTTCACGTAGTAGTGCAGGACCGCCGGGATGATCCCCGCCGCGCCGTTCGTCGGGGCGGTGACGACCCGGCCGCCGGCCGCGTTCTCCTCGTTCACGGCCATGGCGTAGAGCGTGATCCACTCCATCGACAGGGCCAGCGGGTCGCCCTCGGAACGCAGCTTGCGCGCGGTGTTGGCGGCGCGGCGGCGGACCTTCAGGCCGCCCGGCAGGATGCCCTCGCGGGACATGCCGCGGTCCACGCACGCCCGCATCACCTGCCAGATCTCCAGCAGGCCCGCGCGGATCTCGTCCTCGTCGCGCCAGGCCCGCTCGTTCTCCAGCATCAGGGCGGAGATGGACAGGCCCGTCTCCCGCGCCAGCCGGAGCAGCTCGTCGCCGGTGCGGAAGGGGTACTTGAGCACCGTGTCGTCGAGCACGATGCGGTCCGCGCCCACCGCGTCCTCGTCGACGACGAAACCGCCGCCGACCGAGTAGTACGTCTTGACCAGCACCTCGGCGCCCTGCGCGTCGTACGCCCACAGCGTCATGCCGTTGGCGTGGTAGGGGAGGGCCTTGCGGCGGTGCAGCACCATGTCGTCGTCGTAGGAGAAGGCGATCTCGTGCTCGCCGAGGAGGCTGAGGCGGCCCGAGGCCCTGATCGTCTCGACGCGGTCGTCGGCCGTCTCCACGTCGACCGTGCGCGGCGAGTCGCCCTCCAAACCGAGCAGCACCGCCTTGGGCGTGCCGTGGCCGTGGCCGGTGGCGCCGAGCGAGCCGTACAGCTCGGCGCGGACCGAGGCGACGGAGCCCAGCAGTTCCTCGCCCCGCAGGCGGCGGGCGAACATGCGGGCCGCGCGCATCGGGCCGACCGTGTGGGAGCTCGACGGGCCGATGCCGATCGAGAACAGGTCGAAGACCGAGATGGCCACGGGGGACTCCTCAGAACGGGGGTGGTGCAGAGGGTGGTGCTTCGGGGCGGGGCGCCGTGCCTGCTTGTGGCGGCACGGCACCCCTGGACACGCGGTGGTGCTACTGGTGCAGACCCGGGTACAGCGGGTGCTTGTCGGCCAGGGTCCTCACCCGGGCCTTGAGGGCCTCGACGTCGCAGGACGGCTTCAGCGCCTCGGCGATCACGTCCGCGACCTCGGCGAAGTCCCCGGCGGTGAAGCCGCGGGTCGCCAGGGCCGGCGTACCGATGCGCAGACCGGAGGTCACCATCGGCGGACGCGGGTCGTTCGGGACGGCGTTGCGGTTGACCGTGATGCCGACCTCGTGGAGACGGTCCTCGGCCTGCTGCCCGTCCAGCTCGGAGTCGCGCAGGTCGACCAGGACCAGGTGGACGTCCGTGCCGCCGGTCAGCACCGACACGCCCGCCGCCTTCGCGTCGTCCTGCACCAGGCGCTCGGCCAGGATGCGGGCGCCTTCCAGCGTACGACGCTGACGCTCCTTGAAGTCCTCGCTCGCGGCGACCTTGAAGGCGACGGCCTTGGCGGCGACCACGTGCTCCAGCGGGCCACCCTGCTGACCGGGGAAGACAGCGGAGTTGATCTTCTTGGCCAGCTCGGCCGTGGAGAGGATCACACCGCCGCGCGGGCCGCCCAGCGTCTTGTGGGTGGTCGTGGTGACCACGTGGGCGTGCGGGACCGGGTTCGGGTGCAGGCCCGCCGCGACCAGACCGGCGAAGTGCGCCATGTCGACCATCAGATACGCGCCGACCTCGTCCGCGACCTTGCGGAACGCGGCGAAGTCCAGCTGGCGCGGGTAGGCCGACCAGCCGGCCACGATCAGCTTCGGCCTGCTCTCCCTGGCGAGGCGCTCCACCTCGGCCATGTCGACCTGGCCGTCGTCGCCGACGTGGTACGGGACGACGTCGTAGAGCTTGCCGGAGAAGTTGATCTTCATGCCGTGGGTCAGGTGCCCGCCGTGGGCGAGGTCCAGACCCATGATCGTGTCGCCGGGCTTGAGCAGTGCGAACATCGCGGCGGCGTTGGCCTGTGCGCCCGAGTGCGGCTGCACGTTGGCGTGCTCGGCGCCGAAGAGCGCCTTGACCCGGTCGACGGCGATCTGCTCGACCACGTCGACGTGCTCGCAGCCGCCGTAGTAGCGGCGGCCGGGGTAGCCCTCGGCGTACTTGTTGGTGAGGACCGAGCCCTGGGCCTCCATGACCGCGACCGGAGCGAAGTTCTCCGAGGCGATCATCTCGAGGGTGGACTGCTGGCGGTCCAGCTCGGCGTCGACGGCGGCGGCGACGTCGGGGTCGAGCTCGTGCAGGGGGGTGTTCAGAAGCGACATGCGGTCCGTGACTCCTCAGCCGGCGGTGAAGGCGGTGTACTCGTCGGCGGAGAGCAGGTCGGCCGGCTCGTCCGTGACGCGCACCTTGAACAGCCAGCCGCCCTCGAAGGGCGCGGAGTTCACCAGCGACGGGTCGTTGACGACGTCCTCGTTGACCTCGGTGACCTCACCGGAGACGGGGGAGTACAGGTCGGAGACCGACTTGGTCGACTCCAGTTCGCCGCAGGTCTCGCCCGCGGAGACCGAGTCGCCGACCTCGGGGAGCTGGACGAAGACCACGTCACCGAGCGCGTTGGCCGCGTGCTCCGTGATGCCGACCGTCGAGGCGCCGTCCTCGGCGTCCGACAGCCACTCGTGCTCCTTGCTGTAGCGCAGCTGCTGGGGGTTGCTCATGGCCTGGATTCTCCTGTACGCGGGAAACTGCTGATGAACGGGGGACCACCGGCACCGCCGGTGAGCAGCGGGGACGTGAGCGCGGTCACGGAAGGCCGCGACCGCGGTCCCTCCACTGTCTACTTCTGGCGCTTGTAGAACGGCAGCGCCACGACCTCGTACGGCTCGTGGCTGCCCCGGATGTCCACGCCGACACCCTCGGTGCCCGGCGCCGCGTACGCCGGGTCGACGTACGCCATGGCGATCGGCCTGCCCAGCGTCGGGGACGGCGCCCCGGAGGTGACCTCGCCGACCACCTCGCCGCCGGCGACGACCTGGTACCCGGCGCGCGGGACCCGGCGGCCCTCGGCGACCAGGCCGACCAGGACGCGGGGCGGGTTCCGCTCCGCCCGGGAAGCGGCCTCGGTCAGCGCCGCGCGCCCCACGAAGTCGCCCTCCTTCTCGAACTTCACCACCCGGCCGAGACCGGCGTCGAAGGGCGTCAGCGCGGTCGTCAGCTCGTGCCCGTACAGCGGCATGCCCGCCTCCAGGCGGAGCGTGTCCCGGCAGGACAGGCCGCACGGGACCAGCCCGGCGCCCTCGCCCGCCGCGGTCAGCGCCTGCCACAGCCCGACGGCGTGCTCGGGCTTGACGAACAGCTCGAAGCCGTCCTCGCCGGTGTAACCGGTGCGCGCGACGAGCGCCGGTACGCCGGCCACGGTGCCGGGCAGACCGGCGTAGTACTTCAGGCCGTCCAGGTCGGCGTCGGTGAGGCTCTTCACGATGGCCGGGGACGCGGGGCCCTGCACGGCGAGCAGCGCGTACGCGTCGCGGTCGTCGCGCACCTCGGCGTCGAACCCGGGGGCCCGCCCGGTCAGCGCGTCCAGCACCACCTGGGCGTTGGAGGCGTTGGCGACGACCATGTACGTGTCGTCGGCCAGCCGGTAGACGATCAGGTCGTCCAGGATGCCGCCGTCCTCGCGGCAGATCATGGTGTAGCGGGCGCGGCCCGGCTTCACGCTGCCGATGTTGCCGACCAGCGCGAAGTCCAGCAGGGCGGCGGCGCCCGGTCCGGTGACCGTGATCTCGCCCATGTGCGAGAGGTCGAAGAGCCCGGCCCGGGTGCGCACCGCGACGTGCTCGTCGCGCTCGGAGCCGTAGCGCAGGGGCATGTCCCAGCCGGCGAAGTCGGTCATCGTCGCGCCCAGCGCGCGATGCGTGGCATCGAGCGCGGTACGGCGGAGTTCGGTACTGCTCATCGGTCGGTCGTCTCCCAGGACAGGACGGGGCGAGGTCGATCCTCCCCATCTGTCATCGAAACCTGAGAGGTTCGCCACGACCACCGGAGTGCGGCGGCCGGGACTTGCACCTTGGGTGGGGCAGCCGTCGGACGGCGGCCCGCTTTTCAGATGTGCCTCGCCCGCGCGGTAACGGTGCCTGAGAGATTCAAGGGAGGGACTTGCTCCTTCGGCGCCCCGGCGACGGCCGGGGACTCTCCCGCGCGGATTCAAACGGCCGGTATGCAGTTGGCGCCGCCATCATTGCACGCCGGGCCGATCCGTGGCAGACCGTGATCTGTAACCGGCTTGTGGCAGTAAGCGAACGAAAACACGAGACCTGCGCATTACCTTCTCTTTACACTCGACGGGGATGGGAACTCGTGAACCGCCCCAGGGGAGGACGATCACGGTGAACAGGACCACGGCGTGCGCCACGACCACGGGTCTCGCACTGCCCGAACAGCCGGTCGCCCCGGCCCCGAAGGCGCGCGCCGAGACGCGCGCCGAGACGCCCGCACCCGTCGTCCGCGACCTGCGGGACCGGGACGGCCGCAGCCCGCACGCCCTGCTCTTCGGGCCCCGGGACCTGGTCGTGATCACCGGCCTGCCCGGCAGCGGCAAGTCCACGCTGATCAAGCGCACCGTGCGCGGCCTGCGCATCGACTCCCAGGACAGCCGCGACCGCTGGGAGCGCCGCATGCCGCGCTTCCTGCCGTACGCGCTCTACCGCCCCCTCGTCCGCCTCGCCCACTACGCCGGACTGCGGCGCGCCCTGCGCTCCGGCGAGGGCGTGGTCGTGCACGACTGCGGCACCCAGGCCTGGGTGCGCGGCTGGCTGGCCCGCGAGGCCCGGCGCCGGCAGGGCGCCCTGCACCTGCTGCTGCTCGACGTGGACGCCGGCGAGGCACTGGCCGGCCAGCGCGAGCGCGGCCGGGGCGTGTCGCGGTACGCGTTCCTGCGGCACCGCACGGCCAACACCCGCCTGCTGGGCGCGGTCACCGAGGGCGTCCTGCCGGCCGGCTGCGCCTCGGCGATCCTGCTGGACCGGGCGGCGGCGGGCGCGCTGCGCCGGATCGCCTTCACCGGGTGACGCACCGGATCGGCTTCACCGGGTGACGTACCGCAGGGCCGTCACCGGGTGACGCACCGTAGGGCCACAGGGCCGAACGGGTTAGCCTTTTCAGCCACAGCAGCGGTACCAGGCAGGCGGTAGGCAGATGGACATCCCAGGGAACCTCCCGGCGGACTTCTCCGCCGGCTTCCCGGCGCAGACGCACCCCCACCCGCACGGCGGGTGGCCCGGCAACGAGCTGGAGGAGGTGCTGTCCGCATCCCTCGGGGTCCCGGGTGCCGGAGGCCGGATCGTGGAGGTGCTCGGCCGCAGCTTCCTGTGGATACCCCTGCCGAACGGCGGCGGCCCGAACAGCGGCCCCCTCGACCTGCCCTCGCTGGAGATCGACGGCCAGGCCTACGTGCCGGTGTTCAGCTCCGAGGAGCAGCTCCGCCAGGCCGCCGGCGCGCAGATGGCGTACACCGTCGCCCCCGCCGCCCAGTTCGCCCGCGGCCTGCCCCCGCAGGTCGGCATCGCCGTGAACCCGGACGGCGTGGTCGGCATCCCCCTGCCGCCGCCGGCCGTGGCCGAGCTGTGCCGGGCCGGCCGCACCCCGCTGGACGGGCCCGCGTCCGGCGGCCGGGTCCGCCTCTTCGAGCCGGACTGGCGGGACGACCCGGTGGACTTCCTGGCCGCGGCCTCCGCCGAGTTCGCCGCCGTCGGCGTCGTGCGCACCGCCCGCCGCTGCCTGGCCGCCGTCGAGACCGCCGATCCGGTCATGTTCGTCGGCGTCGAACTCGCCCACTGGGAGGGCGACGCCCGTGCCCTTCCCCTGGACGCCCTGGGCCGCGCCCTGGCCAAGGCCCCCCTGGGCATCCAGGTCAACCTGGTCCTTCTGGAGGCCGCCCAGGACCCGGTCTGCGACTGGATGCGGGCGAACGTCCACCCCTTCTACGACCGGAACCTGTGAACACCGGTCACGCAGACGCCCTCGCGGGGCGCCGGGGACGGCGCGACCGGCCACGACGCGCCCGCGGACGCGGCACGACCGCACCCCCCGGCTCATAGGCGCCCCCTGTCCGCGGAGCCTTAAGCTGGTTCCACATCCGGGGAACTTCTCGAAGGGGCGATACGCGTGAGCGCCAGCGGCACCACGACCGGGCAGGTCGAGCACATGCTGCGCCAGGTGACGCCCGGGCGCTACGACGCCTACGAGGCCCTGCTGCGCGCGCTCGCCACCCCCACCTCCGGCCAGGTCTGGATGCTGCTCTGGCACGGCCAGGCCGGCGCCCCGGACGCCCAGTACGGGAACATGGAGGTCGACGGCTTCGGCTACGCGCCCTGCGTCACCTCCGCCCAGGAGCTGTCGGCCAGCGGCTGGAGCCGGTCCTACGAAGTCGCCGACGGACTCGAAGTGGCCCGCGCCCTCTACCCGGACCACTACGGCCTCTGGCTGAACCCGCACGCCCCCGGCGGCGGCGTCGGCATCCCCTGGCTCGACCTGCGCCGCATCGCCCGCGGCCTGGACCGCCAGCCCGCGGGCCCCCTGCGCCTGTCCGAACCGGCCATCGAGATCCCGCAGTTCTACGCCCTGCTCGCGCAGAACGCCCATCGCACCCCGGCGGTCCGCGCCCTGCGCCGCGCCTGGGTGCAGCCGGCGCTCGGGGCGCCGTACCTCGCCATCGGTCTCGACGTGTACGACACCTCCCCGCCGGCCGTCGACGCGGTGCGCGCCATGATGCAGCAGTCCGTCGGCGCGGTGCCGGAGGGACTGCCGGTGTCGACCGTGGCGATGACCGACGCCCACGACCCGGTCGCCATGTGGCTGGGCGCCAACGCCCGCCCCTTCTACGACCGCGAGGCCCACGCCGCCGCTCCCGCCCAGGCTCCGGCGGGCGGATACGGATACCCTCCGGCCGGGGGCGGGTACTGACCGTCGCGGTGCCCGGACCGACCGTGGCGGACGGGGATCTTCGCGCGTAGACAAGGGCGTATGACACCGGTATGCCCCCGATGTCCCAACTCGTCCGCGTCCGGCCCCCGTTACCCAGTGTCCGGATAACGGAACACCTCAAACAGCATCACGGTTGCGCATCCATTCCCCGTCAAGTCTGGCTACAGATCGCCAAAGCGTTGAAGACTCCCGCAACAGGGGGTGATTGTTCGCCCCTGTGTACGACGGACTGATCACGCCGCTACAGCGGCAAGTGCGGGCCGGCTACCGCCGGTTGAGAGGGGTCCCTGCCAGATGACGGCACCATTGCACGAGCCGACCGCGGAAGCGGCCCCGAGTGCGGCCGAGGAAGCGGCGGTTGCCGGCGCCGAAACCAAGTCGGTACAGGGGCGTTCCCTGGGCCGGATCGCCTGGGAGCGCCTGAAACGGGACAAGCTGGCCCTCGGGGGCGGCGTGGTGGTGCTCGTCCTCATCCTGATCGCGGTGCTCGCTCCCGTGATCACCTCCCTCTACGGGCAGGACCCCAACGCCTTCAACGAGGAGAAGATCGACCCGCTGTTCGGCACCCCCGTGGGGTCCCTGGGCGGCATCAGCGGCGAGCACTGGCTGGGCGTCGAGCCGGTCAACGGCCGCGACATCTTCGCCCGCATCGTGCACGGTGCCCAGATCTCGCTGCTCGTGGGCTTCCTGTCCGCGCTCGTCGCCGTGGTCCTCGGCACCGTCCTGGGCATCCTGGCCGGTTTCTTCGGCGGCTGGGTCGACGCCCTCATCAGCCGGGTCATGGACGGCCTGCTCGCCTTCCCGCAGCTGCTGTTCATCATCGCGCTGGTCTCCGTCATGCCCGACAACATGCTGGGACTGAGCGGCACGGGTGTCCGTCTGCTCATGATGATCCTGGTCATCGGCTTCTTCGGCTGGCCCTACATCGGCCGCGTGGTCCGCGGTCAGACGCTCTCGATGCGCGAGCGGGAGTACGTCGAGGCGGCCCGGTCCCTGGGCGCGGGACGGTTCTACATCCTGTTCAAGGAACTGCTGCCCAACCTGGTGGCGCCGATCATCGTCTACACCACGATGATGATCCCCACCAACATCCTCACCGAGGCGGCGCTCAGCTTCCTGGGCGTGGGCGTCAAGCCGCCCACCTCGTCGTGGGGACAGATGCTCTCGAGCGCGATCGACTACTACAAGTCGGACCCCACCTACATGGTGGTCCCCGGCGTGGCGATCTTCATCACCGTTCTTGCCTTCAACCTCTTCGGCGACGGCGTACGCGATGCGCTGGACCCGAAGGGCTCCCGCTGACCTGCCGTACCGGCAAGTGACCCGTGGTACCTGCACGGGGTCTCTCATCTAATCCGGAGGATCCGAGATCGTGACTACCCAACGCACCTCAGGGCGGCGCAAGCAGGCTTTGGCCGCTGCCGCAGTGGTCGCCGCGCTGCTGACCACGGCGGCGTGCGGCGGCGGCGGTGAGGACGACAGCAGCGGCGGCGGTTCGAAGAACGGCGCGCCCCAGTTCGACGCGGCCAACAACAAGGTCCTTCAGGCCTCCGAGGCCAAGAAGGGCGGGACGCTGAAGTTCGCCAGCGCGCAGGACGCCGACTCGTGGGACACCACGCGCGGCTACTACGGCTTCATGTGGAACTTCTCCCGCTACTACAGCCGCCAGCTCGTCACGAACAAGACCGAGCCGGGCAAGACGGGCGCCGAGGTCACCCCCGACCTCGCCACCGCGACCGCCGAGGTCTCCGACGACGGCAAGACCTACACGTACACCCTGCGTGACGGCGTCACCTGGGAGGACGGCAAGCCGATCACCTCCAAGGACGTCAAGTACGGCATCGAGCGCGTCTGGGCGCAGGACGTGCTGTCCGGCGGTCCGACGTACCTCAAGGAGGTGCTCGACCCCAAGGGCGAGTACCAGGGCCCGTACAAGGACAAGTCCAAGGACAAGCTCGGCCTGAAGGCGATCGAGACCCCGGACGACAAGACCATCGTCTTCAAGCTCCCCGCGGCCAACTCGGACTTCGAGGAGATGCTCGCGCTGACCTCGGCGTCCCCGGTCCGCCAGGACAAGGACACCAAGTCCAAGTACGGTCTGCACCCGTTCTCCTCGGGCCCGTACAAGTTCGAGTCCTACAGCCCGGGCAAGGACCTCACGCTGGTCCGCAACACCGAGTGGAAGCAGGAGTCGGACCCGGTCCGCAAGGCGTACCCGGACAAGATCACGATCAACTTCTTCTCCAACGCCAACGACCTGGACGCCCGCCTGATCGCCGGCGACTACGACCTGGACCTGGCCCAGACCGGTCTGTCCCCGCAGGGCCGCACCACCGCCCTGCAGGAGCACAAGGGCAACCTGGACAACCCGGTCTCGGGTTACATCCGGTACGCGTCCTTCCCGCAGAACGTGAAGCCCTTCGACAACATCCACTGCCGCAAGGCCGTGCTCTACGGGGCCGACCACGTCTCCCTGCAGACCGCGCGCGGTGGCCCGGTCGCCGGTGGCGACATCGGCACCAACATGCTGCCGCCGGCCGTCCCGGGCTCCGAGGGCCAGAAGTACGACCCGTACGGCATGGCGGGTGAGAACAAGAACGGCAACGTCGCCAAGGCCAAGGAAGAGCTGGAGGCCTGCGGCAAGCCGAACGGCTTCAAGACCACCATCGCGGTCCGCAACAACAAGCCGGTCGAGGTGGCCACCGCCGAGTCCATGCAGGCGTCGCTGAAGAAGGTCGGCATCGACGTCGAGATCTACCAGTACGACGGTGCCCAGTACGCCAGCGTCATCGGCAGCCCGACGAACGTGCAGAAGAAGGGCTACGGCATCATCATCATGGGCTGGGGCCCGGACTTCCCGTCCGTGCAGGGCTACGGTCTGCCGCTGTGGCACAGCGACTACATCCTGGACAGCGCGAACAACAACTTCGCGCTGATCAACGACAAGACGATCGACGGTCTGTTCGCGGACTACCTGACCCAGCAGGACGACGCCGGCAAGACCAAGATCGCCACGGAGATCAACCACAAGGTCATGGAGGGCGCGTACTACCTGCCCTTCGTCTTCGAGAAGTTCATCAACTGGCGCTCCAGCCGACTGGCGAACGTGTACACGACCGACGCGTACAGCGGTATGTACGACTTCGTCAACCTCGGCCTGAAGAAGTAACCGGTACACCCGCCGTACGGCACGAAAGGCAGGTGAAGGCCGGCGCGGCGTGACCGTGGGCCGCCGGATGATCTCCGGCGGCCCGTGGTCCGCAGCGGGCCGCAACCCGTGCTCGCTTATCTCATCAGGCGGCTGTTCGCCGCCGCAGTGATGCTGGTGGTCATCATTCTGGTGGTCTTCGGCATCTTCTTCCTCGTCCCCAAGTGGGCGGGCGTCGACGTCGCCCTGAGCTTCGTGGGCAAGCAGGCGGACCCCGCCGCCGTCGAGGGAGTGCGACAGAAGCTGGGTCTGTCCGACCCGGTCTTCGTCCAGGCCTGGGAGTTCTTCAAGGGCATCTTCGCGGGCCGCACCTACGCGGCCGGCGGTGACGTCACCAACTGCTCCGCGCCGTGCTTCGGGTACTCCTTCCGCACCGAGCAGTCCGTCTGGCCGGTCCTGACCGAGCGTTTCCCAGTGACCCTGGCTCTCGCGCTCGGTGCGGCCGTCCTGTGGCTGATCTTCGGTCTCGCCGCCGGCGTGCTCTCCGCGCTCAAGCGGGGCACCCTGTGGGACCGCGGCGCGATGGTCGTCGCGCTGGCGGGCGTCTCCCTCCCCATCTACTTCACCGGTCTGGTCAGCCTGGCGGTCTTCTCCTACGGACTGGGCTGGATCGACGGTCAGTTCGTACCCCTGGAGGAGAGCGTCACCGGCTGGCTCGGCGGCATGATCCTCCCGTGGGTCACCCTGGCCTTCCTGTACGCCGCGATGTACGCCCGGATCACCCGGGCCACCATGATGGAGATCCTCGGCGAGGACTACATCCGCACCGCGCGCGCCAAGGGCCTCACGGAGCAGGTCGTCATCCGCAAGCACGCCATGCGGTCGACCCTGACCCCCCTGCTCACCATGCTCGGCATGGACCTCGGCGCCCTCATGGGCGGCGCGATCCTGACCGAGACGACGTTCAGCCTCCCCGGCCTCGGCCAGAAGGTGCTGGACGCGATCCAGACCCAGGACCTGCCCTTCATCCTGGGCGTCGTCCTGATCACTTCCCTCGCGGTGCTGATCGCCAACCTCGTGGTGGACATCCTGTACGCCGTGATCGACCCCCGAGTGAGGCTCGCATGACCGACCCCAGCAAGAGCGGAGCAGCCGTGGGCGAGCCCACCGGCGCCTCGCCCGCGCCGAAGGCCTTCCTGGAAGTACGCGACCTGAAGGTGCACTTCCCGACCGACGACGGCCTGGTCAAGTCCGTCGACGGCCTCACCTTCCAGCTGGAGAAGGGCAAGACCCTCGGCATCGTCGGCGAGTCCGGCTCCGGCAAGTCGGTGACCTCGCTCGGCATCATGGGCCTGCACACCGCCGGCCAGTACGGCAAGCGCAAGGCGCGGATCACGGGCGAGATCTGGCTGGACGGCACCGAACTGCTCTCCGCCGACCCGGACCACGTGCGCAAGCTGCGCGGCCGGCAGATGGCGATGATCTTCCAGGACCCGCTGTCCGCGCTGCACCCGTACTACACGATCGGGCAGCAGATCGTGGAGGCGTACCGCATCCACCACGACGTGGACAAGAAGACCGCCAAGCGCCGTGCCGTGGAGATGCTCGACCGCGTCGGCATCCCCCAGCCGGACAAGCGCGTCGACAGCTACCCGCACGAGTTCTCCGGCGGTATGCGCCAGCGCGCGATGATCGCGATGTCGCTGGTCAACAACCCCGAACTGCTCATCGCGGACGAGCCGACCACCGCCCTGGACGTGACCGTCCAGGCGCAGATCCTCGACCTGATCCGCGACCTGCAGAAGGAGTTCGGCTCCGCGGTCATCGTCATCACCCACGACCTGGGCGTCGTCGCCGAGCTGGCCGACGACCTCCTGGTGATGTACGGCGGCCGCTGCGTCGAGCGCGGTCCGGCGGAGAAGGTGTTCTACGAGCCCCGGCACCCCTACACCTGGGGCCTGCTCGGCTCGATGCCGCGGCTCGACCGCGACCAGCAGGAGCGCCTCATCCCGGTCAAGGGGTCCCCGCCCTCCCTCATCAACCTCCCGTCCGGCTGCGCCTTCAACCCGCGCTGCCCGTACGCCGACGTGCCCAAGGACGACGTCACCCGCACGGTCCGCCCCGAGCTGACCGAGGTCGGCAGCAAGCACTGGGCCGCCTGCCACATGTCGCAGGAGCAGCGGGAGCGTATCTGGACCGAAGAGATTGCGCCGAAGCTGTGAGCGACAAGGCAGAGGACAAAGCGGTGACCATCCCCGCACAGACCGGCAGCGCACAGGGCGCCGCCACCCTCACCAAGGACGCCGCCCCCGGCGAGACCCTGCTGAAGGTGACCGGGCTGCAGAAGCACTTCCCGATCAAGAAGGGCCTGCTGCAGCGCCAGGTCGGCGCGGTCCGCGCCGTCGACGGCATCGACTTCGAGGTCAGGTCCGGTGAGACCCTCGGTGTCGTGGGCGAGTCGGGCTGCGGCAAGTCGACCATGGGCCGGCTGATCACGCGGCTGCTGGAGCCGACCGCGGGCAAGGTCGAGTTCGAGGGCAGGGACATCACCCACCTCGGGGTCGGCGGGATGCGCCCGCTGCGCCGCGACGTGCAGATGATCTTCCAGGACCCGTACTCGTCGCTGAACCCGCGCCACACCATCGGCACGATCGTCAGCGCCCCCTTCAAGCTCCAGGGCGTCGAGCCCGAGGGCGGGGTCAAGAAGGAGGTCCAGCGGCTGCTGTCGGTGGTCGGTCTCAACCCCGAGCACTACAACCGCTACCCGCACGAGTTCTCCGGCGGCCAGCGCCAGCGCATCGGCATCGCCCGCGCGCTCGCGCTGAACCCGAAGCTGGTCGTGGCCGACGAGCCGGTCTCCGCGCTCGACGTGTCGATCCAGGCCCAGGTCGTCAACCTGCTCGACGACCTCCAGAGCGAGCTGGGCCTGACGTACGTGATCATCGCGCACGACCTGTCCGTCGTCCGGCACGTCTCGGACCGGATCGCGGTGATGTACCTCGGCAAGATCATGGAGCTGGCCGACCGGGACCAGCTCTACAAATCGCCGATGCACCCGTACACCAAGGCGCTGCTCTCGGCGGTGCCGATCCCGGACCCGTCCCGCAAGGCGGCCAAGAGCGAGCGCATCCTGCTCAAGGGCGACGTGCCCTCGCCGATCTCCCCGCCGAGCGGGTGCCGCTTCCACACCCGGTGCTGGAAGGCGACGCAGATCTGCACGACCACCGAGCCGCCGCTGAAGGAGCTGCGGCCGGGCCAGCAGGTGGCCTGCCACCACCCGGAGAACTTCGAGGACCAGGCCCCGCAGGACGTCGTCCTGCTGACCGCCGCCAAGGGGGCGGCGGAGCTGGTCTCCGAGGAGGCGCTGGCGGAGTCGGCGGCGACCTCGGCGGCGGTGGCCTCGGAGGCCGACACCGACACCCGGGACACCGGGCCCGCGTCGGACGGCGCGGAGTCCGTGGTGGACGGTGCGGAGTCCGCGGCGGAGGGTGCGGAGCCCGCCGTGAAGGGTGAGGGGGCCGTCGCGAAGGGCACTGCGTCCGGCTCGGACGACGCCGTGGTCGCTCCGGATGACGCGAAGCCCGCTTCGGACGGCGCGGAGCCCGTCGCGAAGGGTGCCGAGCCCGTGGTGGACGGTGCGGAACCCGCCGCGAAGGGTGCCGAGCCCGTCGGCGGGGCGGCGGACGCCGACGGCCCTGACGAGGAATCTCCCGCCAAGGAGAAGTGACCTTGCCCCGCCGGTGAGCCCCCGCCTTCGTTTGTAAGGCGGGGGCTCACCAGCAGGTGAGAATGGCAGGGTGTACGAGCAACTCTTCAGCCCCACCGTCCAGCACACGCTCGATCTGGTCGGCATCTTCGTCTTCGCCATCTCCGGCGCGCTGCTGGCCGTACGCAAGAACTTCGACGTGTTCGGCATCGCGGTCCTCGCCGAGGTCACCGCGCTGGGCGGCGGCCTGTTCCGGGACCTGGTCATCGGGGCCGTACCGCCCGCGGCCTTCACGGACCTCGGGTACTTCGTCACCCCGCTGCTCGCCACCGCGCTGGTCTTCTTCCTCCACCCGCACGTGGAGCGCCTCCAGACCGGCGTGAACGTCTTCGACGCGGCCGGCCTCGGCCTGTTCTGCGTCGCCGGCACCACCAAGGCGTACGACTACGGACTCGGCCTGACCGCCTCCGCGTGTCTGGGCCTGGCCACCGCGGTGGGCGGTGGTGTGCTGCGGGACGTGCTCGCCAACGAGGTGCCGTCGCTGCTGCGCTGGGACCGCGACCTGTACGCCGTCCCCGCCATCGTCGGCGCCACCATGGTCGCCCTGTGCATCCGCTACGAGGCCCTCACCCCCTTCACCAGCGGCCTGGCGGTGATCACGGCCTTCGTCCTGCGCCTGCTCGCGCTGCGCTTCCACTGGCGGGCACCCCGCGCCTGGAACCGGCGGTCGACGGTGGCGGAGGGGGACTGAGGGCCGGCCGGCCCGGGCCCCGGCTCCGCCGGCTCTCCGGGACGTCCTGCGGGACCTCTGCCGGGGGCTTCTGTCGGGACTCTGCCGGGAACGTCCCGGGAGAGGTCCCGTCAGACGTCCTCGGAGACGTCCTCGGAGACGTCCTCGGCGACGTCCTTGAGGAAGACGATCCCGTCACCGCTCGTCAGGTGCTCCGGGTCGAGCGGGGCGTAACCGAACCAGGGGGACACGCGGGCAGCGGGCCGCGTGCCGCCGAGGGCGGTGGCCAGCCGCCGCGGGTCGACGAGGCAGCGGTCCCCCGGGAGCGCGTACAGGAGTCCTTCGAGGGTGTCCGGCGGCGGGGCGTCCACTCCCCGGTGCCGGAGGGTGCCGAGGGCGGTGGCCAGGAAGGCGTACTCCTCGCCGAGCCCGGCGCTCACCAGGGCGCCGGCGCCCCACCACTCCACCGGACCCTGCCACATCCGCATCGTGCTCCTCTCCCGCTGGAGATGGGCGTTGTGGGCGTCGACGAGTACCGGCCCCCGGGCGGCGAGCGCCAGGAGGTTGTGGGCCATCATCAGGTCCCGCACGCCCAGCAGCCGGTTCATGCGGGCGGGGGAGGCGTCGGCCATCCAGTGGTGGTAGCGCAGCAGACCGGTCGCGGTGCGCCCGTACAGGCGGGCCCGCTCCCAGTCGTCCCGCGTGGTGTGCGCGCGCAGGTGCGGGGCCTGCTCGTCGAGCAGCGACACCAGATCGTCGGCGAGCAGCCGCAGCCGGACGGCCTCGGGCGACTGCCCGATGGACAGGGCCGGGTCCGTCATCGCGGCGGGGTCGGTCCACCGGTCGTCGGTGCCGAGGAGACGGTCGAGCGCCTCCTCGGTGCAGGGGAGCAGGCCGGCGTCCACCCGGGCCGCGAGGAAGCCGTGGAGTCCGGTGAGGGCCGCCCGCGGGCTCGCCGCGCCGGTGATCTCCAGCGGGCCGTCGATACCGGCGAAGCGGAGCCGGTCGGTGGCGGGCCTTCGTTCGTTGTGCGCGCGCATCCAGCGCACGAGGTCACGGTTGGCCGCCTGCGCGCCCCAGCCGTGGCTGAAGCCGTGCTCCATGACCTCGTCGAGGGTGCCCGTGCCCGAGGTGACGTAGGCGTCGACGGCCTGGCCCCTCAGGCAGTCGCTCTCGATCGCGACCGTCCGGTAGCCCTCCTCTTCGACGAGCTGCCGGAAGAGGTCGTTGCGCAGGCCGAGCAGCGTGTCCTCGCCGTGGGTGGGCTGCCCCAGGGCGAGCACCCGTGGCCGCGCGGGGAACAGCCCCATGACGGTGCCGGCCTCGACGGTCCGGGCGATGTCCTTGATGTCGGTAGCCATGCCTTCAACGGTATCGTTGAACTTTCGGTGGAAACTTTCGTGGAATAACGTGCGGTTCGTGGCTCGAAACCTTCAAAGTGACAGGCGTCTGAGGCCGGTCGACCTGGCGCGCGGGCACGGCCTGTCGACGCAGACCGTCAGGAACTACGAGGAGGACGGCATCCTCCCGGCCGCCGGTCGTACGGCCCACGGTTACCGCACCTACACGCCGCTGCACGCGCGGGCCCTGGGGGCGTTCCTCGCCCTGGTACCCGGTCACGGCCACCGGTCGGCGGCGGCGATCATGCGGGCCGTCAACCGCGGCGCGATGGACGAGGTGTTCCGGCTCGTCGACGAGAGCCACGCCCAGCTGTTCGACGACCGGCGGACGCTGCGGGCCGTGGAGAGCGCGCTGCGCGATCTGGCACCCGCCACGGCGCCCGTGCCGGCCGCGCCCACCACCGTCCCCGGACGCGACTCGACGGCGCCCACCACCGTCCCCGGACGCGACTCGACGGCGCCCGGCTCCGGCTCCGGCTCCGGCGGTACGTTCGTCGGGCCGCTGGCGGAGGAACTCGGCGTCCGGCCCGCGACGCTGCGCGCGTGGGAGCGTGCCGGGCTGGTGCGTCCGCGCCGCGATCCGCTGACCGGATACCGCGTCTACGACGAGGCCGATGTGCGGGACGCCCGACTCGTCCACCAGCTCAGGCGGGGCGGCTACCTGCTGGAGCAGATCGCGCCCGTGATCGTCCGGGTACGGACGGCCGGTGGCGTGGAGCCCTTGGAGGCCACCCTGCGCGACTGGCACGACCGGGTGTCGGCCCGCGGACGGGCGATGCTGACGGGGGCCGCCGAGCTGGCCGCGTACCTCCGTGAGTCCGAAGGGGACAGCACCTCGGCCGTCTAAAAGCTACCGCTTAGTAGGCTCCCTGTTGTACCGTGCGGCCATGCCAGAAGCAGCCTCCGCAGCGGCCACGCGTGCCGCCATCGGCGCCAGTGAGTTCGATCGGGACACCGCCGTCACCCGGCGCGCCCCGGGTGTGTACGACATCGACCTCTCCGCCGGCTGGACGATCATCAGCGCCGTCAACGGCGGGTACCTGCTGGCCGTGCTGGGCCGCGCCCTCGGGGACGCGCTCCCGCACCCCGACCCCTTCACCGTCTCGGCCCACTACCTCACCGCCTCCCGGCCGGGTCCGGCGGTCGTGCGCACCGAGACCGTCCGGGCGGGGCGCACCCTCTCCAGCGGTCAGGCCTCGCTCTTCCAGTACGACGACGACGGCAACGAGGTGGAGCGCATCCGGGTCCTCGCCTCCTACGGTGACCTCGACACGCTGCCCGACGACGTCCGCACCTCGGCGAAGCCGCCCGCGATGCCGCCGATGGACCAGTGCTTCGGTGCGCAGGACGGCCCCGTCCCCGTCGACGGCAGCTCCGCCATCACCGACCGGCTGATGCTCAGGCTGGACCCCGCCACGCTGGGCTGGGCCCTCGGGCAGCCCTCGGGCAGGGGTGAGATGCGGGCCTGGTTCGGACTCGCCGACGGGCGCGACGCCGACCCGCTGTCGCTGCTCCTCGCGGTGGACGCGCTGCCGCCGACCGCCTTCGAACTCGGACTGAAGGGCTGGGTGCCCACGGTCGAGCTGACCGTGCACGTGCGGTGCCGGCCGGCGCCGGGTCCGCTGCGCGTCGCCGTGACCACCCGCAACCTGGCCGGCGGGTTCCTGGAGGAGGACGCCGAGGTCTGGGACAGCGCCGACCGCCTGGTGGCCCAGTCCCGCCAGCTGGCCCGGGTCCGGCTCGGCTGACCCGCGGCGGTCGGGCCGGGTCGCACCACGGCGAGAAACCGCTGGGGCGGGCCGGCGCGGTCGAACCACTGCGGCGGCCCACCGCGGGTGAACCGCCGCGCGAGCCGCCCCAGCCGGATTCACCGCAGCCACCGTCCAGCACGCCCACCGTCCACCCTCCACCGCGTCCACCGTCCACCGTGCCGACCGAGTCGACCGAGTTCACCGTGCCGACCGAGTCCACCGCGTGACAGGGCGCGCGCCGGTGGGAGGTGTGTCCGACGCGGGCCGGCGTCGCGTCAGTCGAGCCAGTGCCGGCGGCCGACGGTGATCAGCCGCATCTGGCGGGTCGCCGTTTCGGTGGCCTGCCGGCGCTCCTCCTCCGGGGCCTCCAGCGCCTCCAGGAACAGCGACGCCGTGATCAGCATCTGGTCGACGTACAGGCCGGCGAGCATCCGCAGATCGGCGTCGCTCCACCCCTCCGACAGGGAGTCCTTGGCCAGCTCGGCCCGTACCTCCTCGGCGAACCGCGCCAGTTGCTCCCGTATGGCCTCCCGCACCGGCTGCACCCCGCCGTGCCGCTCGCGCGCGATGAACCGGACGTGGGCCGGGTGCGCGGCCACATGTCCGGCGATCAGCCCGACCGCGCGGGCGATGCGTTCGTCACTGTCCTCGGACGGCGACACCGTGGTCCCGATCATCGGGTGCAGGCTGCCCAGCGCCTCCTCGACCAGCGCCACGCCGAGGTCGGCGGTGGAGCGGAAGTGCCGGTAGAAGGCGGTCGGGGCGACGCCCACGGCGCGGGTGACCTCACGCAGACCGAGGCTGCTCAGGCTCTGTTCCTCCAGCAGTCCGAGAGCCGCGTCCAGGAGCGCCTGCCGGGTCTTCCGCTTCTGGGCCTGCCGAACACCGGAGATGTGACTCATACCATGCAGTTAACAACTGTTCTCCGGAATTGAAAAGCGGTGAAGCGGGCTAGACTGGGAAGTCAGTGAACAAGTGTGACTACAGTCGTTCACCGAAGGTTGGGGGATCCGCTCCATGCTGTTTCTCGTCGTCGCTCTCCTGCTCCTCGGCGTGGTGCTGGGCACCGTGGCCCACGCGCCGCTCACCTTCTCCGTCGCCGCCGGCCTCGTCATCGCCGTCTGGCTCGGCGTCTTCGCGATCCGCGAGCGGCACGGCCGCCGGCGGAGCACCTCCGCCCACTGACGCACGGACCGTCGACCGCAGGGAGAACACCATGCAGCTCACCGCACCGGCCACCCGCCGGACCGGTATCCGGGACACCGACGGCATGGCCGTCGCCTCCTTCGTCCTCGGCCTGCTCGGCCTGCTCGTCCTCAACGTCTTCCTGGGGCCCGTCGCCATCGTCCTGGCGAGCATCGCCCTGCGGCGCGGTACCGCCCGCCGCGGCCGGGCCCTCCTCGGCCTCGGCCTGGGCGTCGCCGACCTGCTGGTCCTGGTGGCGTTCATGTCCGCGGACAGCACGCCGTCCTGGAGTCTGTGAACCGCCACAGCGCGCGGCGGGCCCGGGGATCAGGCCGGGCTTGGTCTGAGGCCGGACGGGGCCGCCCCGTAGAATCGGCCCCACCATGGCTTACCTCGACCACGCCGCGACCACCCCGATGCTTCCCGAAGCGGTCGAGGCACTCACCGCGCACCTGAGCGTCACCGGCAACGCCTCGTCCCTCCACGCATCCGGCCGCCGTGCACGGCGCACCGTCGAGGAGGCCCGCGAGACCCTCGCCGAATCCCTCGGTGCCCGGCCCAGCGAGGTGGTCCTCACCTCCGGCGGCACCGAGGCCGACAACCTCGCCGTCAAGGGCCTGTACTGGGCCCGCCGCGACGCCGACCCGGCCCGTACCCGGGTCCTGGCCAGTCCCGTCGAGCACCACGCGGTCCTCGACGCCGTGCACTGGCTCGGCGAGCACGAGGGCGCGACGGTCGAGTACCTGCCGGTGGACGCCCACGGCCGCGTCCACCCCGAGGCACTGCGCGAGGCCATCGCCCGCGACCCCGACGACGTGGCCCTCGCCACCGTCATGTGGGCCAACAACGAGATCGGCACGATCATGCCGGTCCGGGGACTGGCCGACGCCGCCGCCGAGTTCGACGTCCCGCTGCACGCCGACGCGGTCCAGGCCGTCGGCCAGCTCCCGGTCGACTTCGCCGCCTCCGGGCTCGCCGCGATGACGGTTTCCGGCCACAAGGTCGGCGGCCCCTACGGCATCGGCGCGCTGCTCCTCGGCCGTCGGTACAGCCCCGTACCGGTCCTGCACGGCGGCGGCCAGGAACGCCACGTGCGCTCCGGCACCCTCGACGTCCCCGCCGTCACCTCCTTCGCGGTCGCCGGCCGCCTCGCCGCCGAGCGTCAGGAGTGGTTCGCCCGCGAGATCGGCGCCCTGCGCGACGACCTGGTCGACGCCGTCCGTACGGCCGTCCCGGACGCGATCCTCGGCGGCGACCCCGCACCGGGGGGCCGCCTCCCCGCCAACGCCCACTTCACCTTCCCCGGCTGCGAGGGCGACTCCCTGCTGCTCCTGCTCGACGCCCAGGGCATCGAATGCTCCACCGGCTCCGCCTGCACCGCCGGGGTCGCCCAGCCCAGCCACGTCCTGCTGGCCACCGGAACCGCCCCGGACCTGGCCCGCGGCACCCTGCGCTTCTCCCTCGGCCACACCTCCGCGAAGGCCGACGTCGAGGCGCTCGCCGAGGCCATCGGCCCGGCGGTGGAACGGGCACGGGCGGCCGGACTGACGTAGGGGTCAGGCGCTTTCCGGGGCGGTGGGGGAGGGGGCGCTCGTCGCCGCGCGCCGCACCAGCTTCATGTACCGGTCCCAGTCCCAGTGCGGCCCCGGGTCGGTGTGGTCGGTGCCCGGCACCTGCACGTGACCGATGATGTGCTCGCGGTCGACGGGTATGTCGTACCGCGCGCAGATCCCCGCCGTCAGCCGCGCGGAGGCCGCGTACATCGCGTCGGTGAGGTCCTGCGGGCGGTCCACGAAGCCCTCGTGCTCGATGCCGACACTGCGCTCGTTGTAGTCGCGGTTGCCCGCGTGGTACGCCACGTCCAGCTCGCGGATCATCTGGGTGACGCGTCCGTCCTGCCCGACGATGTAATGCGTGGCCGCCTGGTGACCGGGGTCCTGGAACGCCTTGACCGCACTGGCGAAACTGCCCTGGGTGACGTGGACGATCACCATGTCGATGCCGAAGTCGTCGGGCCGGTCGGCACGCCGCCAGTTCGCGTCCGAGGCCGCCACCCACCGCGCGCCGCCGTAGTCGACCGCACCCTCCTCACGGGGCCGCTCGACGCCCGGGGTGCGCCACCACAGGCGGGCCAGCTCGTCGCGGGCCAGCACCGCCGTGCCCACGGCCGCCGCGGTGCCGCCGACCAGCAGCGCCCGCCGGCCGATGCGCCGGTCCGCGTCCTTGGACCCGCCGGTGGACCCGCCGGCGCGCCCACCGGCGGAGCCGTCCGCGGATGAGCCTCTGGATTCGTGCTTCGCCCCCATGCGATCTTCAACGCATACTCGCGGGCTCCGGTTCCCGCCTCCCCGTACTCTGGAGGGGTTATGACTCACACCCCGCAGCGCACCCGTCCCCTCCGCGTCCTCGCCGCCATGTCGGGCGGAGTCGACTCCGCCGTCGCCGCCGCCCGCGCGGCCGAGGCGGGGCACGACGTGACCGGCGTCCATCTCGCACTCTCCGCGAACCCCCAGTCCTTCCGCACCGGCGCGCGGGGCTGTTGCACCATCGAGGACTCGCGGGACGCCCGCCGCGCCGCCGACGTCATCGGCATCCCGTTCTACGTGTGGGACCTCGCCGACCGCTTCCGGGAGGACGTGGTCGAGGACTTCGTCGCCGAGTACGAGGCCGGACGCACTCCGAACCCCTGCCTGCGCTGCAACGAGAAGATCAAGTTCGCCGCGCTGCTCGACAAGGCGCTGGCCCTCGGCTTCGACGCCGTCTGCACCGGCCACTACGCCAAGGTGATCCTGCGCGAGGACGGCACGCGCGAGCTGCACCGCGCCTCCGACATGGCCAAGGACCAGAGCTACGTCCTCGGCGTCCTGGACGACCGGCAGCTCGCGCACGCGATGTTCCCGCTCGGCGACACCCTCACCACCAAGGACGAGATCCGCGCGGAGGCCGAGCGCAGGGGACTGGCGGTGGCCAAGAAGCCCGACTCGCACGACATCTGCTTCATCGCCGACGGCGACACCCAGGGCTTCCTCGCCGGCCGGCTCGGCCGCGCGGAGGGCGACATCGTCGACGAGGCGGGCAACCGGCTCGGCACCCACGAGGGGGCGTACGGCTACACCATCGGCCAGCGCAAGGGCCTCAGGATCGGCACCCCGGCCCCCGACGGCAAGCCGCGCTACGTCCTGGACATCTCGCCCGTGGACAACACCGTCACGGTGGGCCCTGCGGAGGCGCTCGACGTCCACGCGCTGCGGGCGGTCAAGCCCCGCTGGTGCGGCGCCGCCCCCACCGGCCCCGGCGCCTACACGGCCCAGCTCCGCGCGCACGGCGGCGAGACGCAGGTGCGGGCCGAGCTGGTCGACGGCTCCCTGGAGGTGTCGTTCGAGGAGCCGGTGCGCGGAGTCGCCCCCGGCCAGGCGATCGTGCTGTACGACGGCACGCGCGTAGTGGGCTCGGCGACGATCGCGTCGACGGTGCGCGCGGCATCGGCAGTTTGACCCAGGTGCCTGAGGCGTAACAGCGGTCAACGGCGCGTGACGAGCCCTGGCGCATCTCGGGATGTCACCTTAGGCTCGGTGGTGCGGATTACCCGCACGTAACACCCTAAGGCGGTGGTCTCATCCCCGTCTCGTCAGGAGGTCGGACGTGCTGCTCAGTTTCCGGGTGGCCAACCACAGATCCATCCGCGAGGAGACCGAACTCTCCTTGGTGGCGACCGACCTCAACGAGGGCACCGCACGCGAGACCGGCGCCCGCTCCGAGGGCAGGCCGGTCTCCGTGCTGCCGGCGGTCGGGATTTTCGGGGCGAACGCCTCCGGCAAGAGCAATGTCCTGAATGCCCTGCGGTTCATGCGGTCGGCCGTGCTGGACTCCTTCGCGGACTGGAGCAAGAGAGCCGAGATCCCGCGCCAGCCCTTCGAACTCGACCCGGGCGCACAGGAGGAGACGAGCTTCTTCGAAGCGGACCTCCTGCTCGGCAAGGACCGTGTCCGTTACACCTACGGCTTCGAGTTGTCGGACGAGCGGGTGGAAGCCGAGTGGCTGCACGCCTACCCGTCCGGGCGGCGCCAGATCTGGTTCGACCGCGAGGCAGGCCGACCGGACGACGAGGGCGGCGAGTTTCGCTTCCCCGGAACCGGCCTGAAGGGCCAGAAGGACCTCATCGTCACCTCCACCCGACCCGACGCCCTGTTCCTCACGGTCGGCGCCACGCTCAATCACCCCGGGCTCGCGGCGGTCCACCGCTGGTTCGTCAACAACCTGTGGCTCGTCACATCCGTCTCTGACGTTCCGCACCGCACGGAATGGACCCGTAAACGGCTGACCGACCGCAAATCCGGCGCCCGCCTGCGCGAGCGCATCGGCGCCATGCTGGCCGCCGCGGACCTGGGGGTCTCGGGGCTGACCCTCGACCCCGAGAGTGGTGAGGTGCAACTGTTGCACCGCAGCGCCGACGGGATCCCTCGCCCCCTCGACTTCTGGGACCAGGAGTCCCTGGGCACGCACGCCTGGTTCGCGTTTCTGGGTCCGCTCTTCCATGTGCTGGAGCAGGGCGGAGTCCTCCTCGCCGACGAACTCGACTCCAGCCTGCACCCGATCCTCGCCGCGGAAGTCCTCCGCCTCTTCCAGGACCACGAGGCCAACCCGCGCCTCGCCCAGCTGATCTTCACCACGCATGACGCGACCCTGCTGGGCCCGTCCGTGGTGGAGCGGCCGCTGGACCGCGACCAGGTGTGGATCGCGCTGAAGAAGACCACTGGCGAGTCCCAGCTCTACCCCATCACGGCCGCACGCAAGGCCCGTCGCGACGACAACCTGGAACGCCGCTACCTGCACGGCCACTACGGCGGCGTCCCACGTTTGACCAGTGGCGAGATCGCACGGCAGATCGCACTCATCGAAGAGGGGCTGCGGGCAACAGCGTGAGCAGGGCACAGCAGAACCAAAACCAGCCGGGAAACCGCCGCCGTCGTCGCCGGGACTGGGAAGCGACCCCGTCGGTCCGCAGACCGGCCCAGTTCTACGGGGACGAATCCCGGCGGGTGGTCTACGTGGCCGCAGAGGGGGAGAGGACCGAGCGCGACTACGTCACCCTGCTGAACTCGGCTTACGGAGAGCGCCAGAAATTCTTCCTCAAGTTTTCCGAGACCAGGAAGGGACTCCGCCCCACAGAGGTCGTTGACCTCGTCCTCGCGTCGGCATCCGCTCCCGAGGACGAGAAGTGGGCCCTCTTCGACCGTGACGCCCTGGACAACCGGGACCAGGACATCCCCGAGGCCATGCGCGACGCGGCGAAGCAGGGGGTCCAGGTGGCCCTTTCCCACCCCTCCTTCGAACTGTGGCTGCTCCTGCACTTCCAGCAGTTCACCGGCCAGGAAGGAGGTATCTCGGACACAGTGGTGCAACGGCTGCGGGCGCATCGCGAGGCGAAAGGTTTCGAGCACTACGACACGGGCTCCGGCGACCAGGGCAAGGGCATCACCGAGGAGCAGGGCCGCACCCTCACGGACCCGGACAAGCAGCGTGAGAAGACGGCCGTACGAAACGCCCGCAAGCTGGTGGGCATGTGCGCGCACGGAGGCTGCTCGGGCCGGGGCGTCGACCACTCCGCGATCCCCGGCCCTCGCACCGAGACCTACGAGCAGTGGACCCGCCGCAGCGGCCACGCCGAGAACTGCGACCCGCTCAAGCGGGACCCCTCCTCCGACGTGTGGCGCCTGCTCGTCCAGCTCGGGATCGTCGAGGACGAGACGCGGAGCGCCTGAGTCCGTATGCCGCCCGTCCGGCGATTTCTGGCGGAGCCGCCGACCGGACTAGGCTGCCGGGGTTCTCCCCATTCCCGACGGTGTACGAAGGACCGGTCCGTGGCCAGACTGACCCTGCCCCAGCTCGAACGGCATCTGTACTCGGCCGCCGACATCCTGCGCGGGCGGATGGACGCCTCGGAATACCGGGACTACATCTTCGGGATGCTCTTCCTGAAGCGTTCCTCGGACGAGTTCCAACCGGAGTGGGAGCGGATCTACCACGCGGAGCTCGAACGGCCGGGCAAGGAGGAGAAGGACGCCCTCGCCCGCGCCAACGACCCGGAGAGCTACCCTCGCGTCTTCTACGTGCCCCAGAAGGCACGCTGGTGGAAGGGCCCCCACAAGTACCACGAGCCGCTGGAGGAAGGCGGCCCGATCCCGGAGCCTGAGCCTGGCATCTCCGGCCTCACGGAACAGGTCGGACAGGGCCTCGACCAGGCGCTGGCGGCACTCACCGGCTCCAACCGGCGCCTGGCCGGAGTCACCTCGCACATCTCCTTCAACGACACGGTCGGTACCAAGACCCGCTTCACGACCGCCGAACTCCGCTCGCTGATCCGCCACTTCACCCTCTATCGGCTGCGCAACGAGGACTTCGAGTTCCCGGACATGCTGGGCGCGGCGTACGAGTACCTGCTGGCCAGCTTCGCCGACACGGCCGGGCAGCGGGGCGGAGAGTTCTACACCCCGCGCGAGGTCGTACGGATGATGGTCCGGCTGGTCGATCCACAGGAGCGGGAATCGGTCTACGACCCCTGCGCAGGCTCCGGCGGCATGCTCATCGCCGCCCGCGAACACGTCGAGGAACACGGCGGTGACCCGCGAAACCTGTCCGTCAACGGCCAGGACAAGAACGGCCCCTCGTGGTCCATGGCGAGCATGAACATGGTGCTGCACGGCATCCAGGAATTCGAGCTGGAGCTGGGCGACACCCTCACCGAGCCGCTGCACTGGAGGCCGGACGGCAGCAAGCAGCTGCGGACCTTCACGAAGGTGCTCTCGAACCCTCCCTTCTCCCTCCCCTACGACAAGCACGAGGTCGAGAAGGCCGAGGAGGTACACGGCACCCGGATGAAATGGGGCTGGGCGCCGGAAACCGGTAAGAAGGCCGACCTGATGTTCGTCCAGCACATGATCTCCGTGCTGGAACGGGACGGTGTCGCTGCCACCGTCATGCCACACGGCGTGCTCTTCCGGGGCGGCAAGGAACGCGACATCCGCAGGAAGCTTCTGGAGGACGACTGCGTTGAGGCGGTCATCGGCCTCGGCCCCAACCTCTTCTACGGCACCGGCATCCCGGGCTGCATCCTGATCCTGCGCCGACCGCACCGCAAGCTCGGCGACCGGCAGGGCAACGTCCTGTTCATCAACGCCGACCGCGAGTACCGCCCGGGACGCAACCAGAACGTCCTCGGCCCCGAACACGTCGAGAAGATCGTCACCGCGTACCGGGACTGGACCCCGATCGCCGGCTACTCCCGTGTGGTCAGCCGGGACACCCTGCTCGCCGCCGACTGCAACCTCAACATCCGCCGCTGGGTCGACAACTCCCCGCCCGCCGAACCACAGGACGTGCGAGCGCACCTGTACGGGGGAGTGCCGAGGGCGGAGATCGACGCGAGGAGGGAGGCGTTCTCGTCCTACGGCGTGGACCTGCTGTCACTCTTCGCGAAGCGTCCGGACGACGACGCGTACGTCGACTTCCTGCCCGAGGGCCCGGACACCACGGCGGAACGCATTCCGGGACTCGCGGCGGCGAAGGAGAGCGAACTGCGCGAGCGGTACGAGGAGTGGTGGGCGAAACAAGCCGAACACTTCACCCACCTCACCGTGGACCGAAAGCCGATGCGCCTGCGGGAACGCCTGCTCGCGGACTTCCGCAAGGCGATCGAACCAGTCGGCATCCTGGACCAGTACCAGACGGCCGGGATCATCGCCGACTGGTGGGCCTCGGCGCGCTACGACGTGAAGGCCCTCGCGGCCGGCGGCTACGAGCGGGTTCTGGACGGCTGGGTGGAGACGGTGGAGACCGTGGTCAACCCGGTCGTCCCGAAGACGGACGACGACGCCGACACGGACGGACGCCCCCGCCGTGGCCGCGCCAAGTCCACCGTCTCGACGGCGGACAAGCGCCGTGCCCTGGACGAGCCGGTGGTACGCGCCCTGATCCCCGACTTCCTGGCCGAGGTCGCCCGCGCGGACGCGGCACTCGCGAAGGCGGACGCCGCGTACAAGACGGCGGTGGCCGAGCTCGCGGAGGCTCAGAGCCCCGCGCAGGCCCCAGACGCGGACGACGGGGAGTCTTCGGATCCGGAGGACATCGACGAGGACACGCCCACGCCCGAGCCGGTCGACCCGGAGAAGCTCGCCGCCCTGGAGACTGCGGTCACCGGGCGCCGCAAGGAACGCACGGCGGCATCGAAGCACCGGTCGGCGCTGGACGCGAAGTTTTTGGGCGAGTTGAAGGCGGCGGCCGAGATGGCCAAGGCCCAGGACGACGGACAGCGTGTCGTCCTGCGGGTCCTTGGCGAGGGACTCGCCGCCCGCCTCGACACGACGGCCGCCGCCGGTCGCCGGGAACTAGTCGCGGCCTTCCGCTGCTGGACGGAGAAGTACGCGGTGTCTCTGGCGGAGCTGGAAGCGGAGAGCGACGGGGCGGCGGAGGAGTTCGAGGCGTGGATTGAGGAGCTGGGTTATGGGCAATGAAGTTGGGCGCGCGGCCTATCCGGTGGTTCCGCTGAAGGATGTCTTGGTGCATATCGAGACCGGCTGGAGTCCGGTCTGCTCGTCGAAGCCACCAGGCCCCGATGAGTGGGGTGTGATCAAGCTCAGCGCGGTCACAAGTGGGAAGTTCGTGGAATCCGAGGCTAAGGCGTTCCCTTCAGGATCCCTTCCGCGTACGGGATTTGAAATTCGCGAGGGAGATGTTTTGATGTCTCGCGCGAACGGCGTGAAAAGTCTCGTCGGAGTTGGCTGTGTCGTGGGTTCAGTCAGACGCTTTCTACTTCTCCCTGATCTAGTTTTTCGCCTTGTTCCGGACCCTGATAGGTTGGATCCCGCATATCTTGGGCTAACTCTTTCGACCGTCGGACTGCGTAGCCAAGTTGAAGCAGTCATGAGAGGGACCAGCGGACAATATAAAATTTCCAAGGCTGACATCCATGCCTTGCGTGTTCCCGTTCCTGAACTCGTGGAGCAGCGCAAGATCGTCGCATCCCATGCGATGGTGCGACGACGGATCGAGGCTTTGAGGAGGGTTTGTGTGAAGCTGACAAAGCTCCGCGGCAGTTTGATTTCCGACCTCATCGAAGGGCCGATGGAAGCAGTTGGTGACCTGCTTGTAGAGAGGCCGAAAAACGGGTACTCGCCCGTGGAGGTATCCGAGTGGACAGAGTTGCTGACACTCGGATTGGGCTGTCTCACTGCGACGGGCTTCAAGCCCCGTCAGTTGAAGCGGGTGCCCGTGAGTGATGTCGCCCGTAAGTTCCAACTTGCTGATGGCGATCTACTGATGAGCCGGGCCAATACGCGAGAGCTGGTAGGGCTTGTGGGGCGATACCGGGACGTTGGATCTCCCTGTATCTACCCGGACTTGATGATGAGGTTGCGTCCGGATACTCGGCGCTGCAGGGCTGATTACTTGGAAATCGTGCTGCGGATGGCGTCCGTTCGAAGGGCGATACAGGGCGAGGCGCGTGGTACAAGTGAAAGTATGGTGAAGGTCAGCGCCGAGATGGTTGAGTCGCTGCGAATTCCCGTTCCCTCGCCTGAAAAGCAACGGAAGGTCGTAGAGGCCCTCTCTGCTGTGGATAGCAGGATCGCGTCTTGTGATGCAGTAATTAGTAAGCTGAGTTCGATTCAGCATGGGATGACGGAAGGAATGTTCGCCAATCGTTAGGCGTGCTGCTTGAATGCCCAGAAGTTGAAGTCGATCGTTATCGCGATGGAGTGCGCAGAGTTCCGGCCCGGACCGCCTGTACCAAAGCGTTGAAAGCTGAGAATCCTACGGTCAGACCTCGTGAAGGGTGGACGCTGTGTCGTATCGCCACCTGCTCGTCATCGCAGACGGCTACTTCGACGCATGCGTTGCCGGACGCTTCGGAGAAAGAAGACTTGAACCACTTCAATTCGGACAAAGTCAACACTCCTATAGGGACTTGGCGATTTCGAGGATGAAGTCCCTCGATTCACTCGGATTCAACGTCACCTGTTCGACCAAGTCCAGCCGGGTGCGGAAGTTGGCCAGATGGGTGGGGGAGTCGAAGAAGACCGCTCCGGTGGGCGAGTCCACCTGGACCGTGTCCAGGTGTGGATTGGGCGCCGACGCGTACATCACGGTGTCGCCTGCCATGGGGAAACCGTCTGCGCTGAAGGGGATCACGAGCAGCCGGACGTTGCTGCGCTCGCTCTCTTCGACGAGCCGGTTCAGCTGGGCCCTCGCGACGCGGCTGCCTCCGATGCGCATCCGTAGCGCCGCTTCGTGGACGTAGCCGATGTACGGCACGCCCGGAATGCCGTCGACCACGCGGTGCCTGCTGAGCCGCTGGGCCACCCGAAGCTCCAACTCCAGGCGCGGCAGTGCTGGGACGAACAGGTCGAAGAGGGCCCTGGCGTGGTCCTCCGTCTGGAAGATGCCTGGGATGTGGGCGGTCTGGAGTGTTCTGATGCCCGTGGCGTGGTGCTCAAGTTCGGCAACGTCCAGGAAGTCAGGCGGGATCTTTCCCCGGTACTCGTCCCACCAGCCCTTTGGGCGTCCGCCCGTCATCGAGGCCAGGGCGTCGATCAGGTTCGGGTCGTTGCACTCGTAGATGCTCGCGAGGCGACGTAGGCGCTCCTCGCTGATGCCGAACCGCCCTGCTTCGATGTTCGAGATCATCGTGCGGTCCGCGCCAAGTCGAGTCGCGGCTACGGGGGCGGACATGCCTGCGGCCTCCCGCATTCGCCGTAGTTCGGACCCGAAGCGGCGTTGACGGATGCTCGGCTGCTGCCGTGGTGCCATGAACAACTCCTCGCTCGCGCGCACAGTTTGCCGATGGTTCGACCGGACGTCCATCGAAACTCGCATTAAAACTCGTTTTGGTGAATCAGGTAGCACCTGTTTTAGATGATGCTCTAGCGTGTGACCCACGCCACCCACCTGCTCCTCGGGGAGGAAGTGCACCGCCCGCCCCGCCTCTCGTCCCCGGGCCCGACGAGAGGCAGAGCGGGCGGCAGGCCACCTCTGGGTAGCGCCGGCCGGGCAGCGCCGCAGGGCGTGAAGACCGCCACCCACCCACTCACCCCCACTCCACTCACCCCGTCTCAACGAACCGAACCCGTAACTCGTCGCACACGCGCAAGACACGCACACGCACAAGGAGGTGCCGCGTGAAGAATGCGGAACCGGAACACGAGCCGTGCCCCGAATCGAGCCCCGCATCACGTCCCGAACCGCTCGGGCCAGCCACAGAACAGGCAGTCCTCGGCCCGCGCCCCCTCCCGTTCACCGAGCCCTGGGAGTACGAACTCCACTTCCCGCGCGATCCGCGAGGGCCAGCCGTCGCCCGTACGACGCTCAAGGCCGTGCTCGGCGCGCATGGGCTGGGGGAGTTCACGGACCGGGCCGAGTTGCTGGCTTCCGAGCTGACCACCAACGCCGTCCGGTACTCCCTCGGCCCCGCCACCGTGCGGCTCTGCTGGACCAACCCCGTGCTGCGGGTCAGCGTCACGGACACCTGCCCGCTCGTTCCCGTGCCGTTCGCCTCGGCCGGGCCGGACGAGGAGCGAGGGAGAGGGCTGCTGATCCTCGATCTTCTGGCCGACGACTGGGGTGGGTGCCGTCTCGGCGAGTCCGCCTTCGGGGTCGGTGGCAAGAGCATCTGGTTCGAGCTGGTGCTGGGTGGTGGGGACCGGCCGACAGACGGCGGTGTTGGTGGTGGGAGAGGGCCGTCACAACCCGGCCCGTCCGCTCTCGCCGCCTGACGCCCCTGCGCGCCGCGCCGCCCCTGCGGACCGGGGCCCACTCCGTGAAAGCGTGAACGCCTTGGGCCCATGTGTTCACGCTTCCCCGAAGTGCCCCCTCGCCCCACCGTCGACCGGATTGCCGCCCTCGCCGCGCCACGCCACCTGACGGCACCGACTTCCGCCGATAGGGTGATCCGCACCTCTGTTCACGACGGCGTGAACGGACGCGTACGGCAGCGGGCAACAGGCAACGGGTGGGCAAGGGGAGCCGGTGGCGGAACAGCCGGAGTACGTGAAGGTCGAACGGCCGCTGATCGAGCAGTTGACGGTCATGGGGTGGGAGCACCTGCGGGGTGCGCCGCCCGGGGAGCCCGCGACCCGTCCCCGGGACACGGAACGCTCCTCGTTCACCGACGTCGTCTACGCGGACCGGTTCCGCAACGCCGTGGCCCGGATCAACGTCCGGTCGGAAGACGGCACGTCCTGGCTCACCGCGCACCAGCTCGACCACATCCTCGCCCGCGTCCTCGGCACCGCCCCTGGTCAAGGGCCGGCCGGGCGGGGAGTCGCCGGGAACCTGGACGTCACGCGGCTCCTCCGGGAGGGCATCCCCGCCCGGACACTCCCCGGCTGGAGCAAGGGCGACCCCGAACACGTCCGGCTCGTCGACTGGGACGGACGGTCCGAGAACGGCAACGACTTCCTGGCGGTGTCCCAGTTCCGGGTGGAGCGGCCCGACGCCGAGGCCGTTACTCCGGACCTGGTGCTCTTCGTGAACGGGCTGCCCTGGGTCGTCATCGAGTGCAAGGCGCCCGTGACCACCCGGCGTAAGGACCCTCGGTTCGCCCTCGACGCGGCGGTCATCGAGGTCGTCGACTACGCGGGCGTGGACGCCGCCGCGCCGGTCGCCGAGTTCACCAGGTTCGCGCAATTGCTCGTCGCGACCGACCGGGCGCACGCCGAACTCGGCACCGTCACGGCCGAGGCCAAGCACTTCGCGCCCTGGCGGACCGTGGCCCCCGCGACGGAGGCGCAGGTAAGAGGCGAGACCCGTACGCCCGAGGGCCGGGACCTCACCGCGCAACAGACGCTCGTCGCGGGCGTACTGCGTCCCGCTCATCTCCTCACTCTCGTCCGGGATTTCACGACCGAGACGCGGCACGGCAGCCGTACGGTGAAGGCCGTGGGCCGGTTCCAGCAGTTCCGGGCCGTGCACGCCATCGCCGAGACGCTCCGGGGGCGCCGCAGTGCGCTGGAGGCGAAGGAGGACGTCGACCAGCGTGGTGGTGTCGTGTGGCACACCCAGGGCTCCGGCAAGAGCCTCACCATGGCCTTCCTGGTCCGTCACTTGCGCAGCACCAAGGACCTGCGCGGACACAAGGTCGTCGTGGTCACCGACCGCATCGACCTGGAGAAACAGATCCGGCGCAGTCTCGCCGCCGCCGACGAGGACATCTACCGCTCCCGGTCGGTCGAGCAGGCCCGCCAGTACCTCGCGGTGGACGTTCCCGACGTCGTCCTGGTCATGCTCCAGAAGGCCCGACGGGACGACACGGCCTGGGACGGCCGCGAGGAGAAGCTCGCCGAGACGCCGGACGAGCAGGACCGGGTGCAGAATCATGTCGCCAATCCGGGACATGACATCGTCGTCCTCGTGGACGAGGCACACCGGGGACACCTCGCCTGGCAGCACGCCCGGCTGCGCGCCATGCTGCCGAACGCCGTACTGGTCGGCTTCACCGGCACCCCCATCCTCAGCAAGGCGCGCAAGACCACCGAGGACATCTTCGGCGGCTTCACCGACACCTACACCCTGCGCGACGCCGAGACCGACGGCGCCGTCGTCCCCGTGCGCTACGAGGCGCACCACGTCGACCTGGAGGTCATCGAGAAGGCCGCACTGGACGCCTCCTTCGACATCGAGGCGCCCAAGGAATCGAAGCAGCGGGAGCAGGTGCTGCGGAAGTTCGCCCGGAAGAAGGAAGTGCTCGAATCCCCCTCCGTGATCGCGGACAAGGCCGAGCACATGCTGTCCCACTGGACGCGCACGGCCCTGCCCGACCGGTTCGGGGCACAGATCGTCACCGTGTCCCGGAAGGCGGCCGTCCGGTATCGCGGCGCGCTGCTGGACGCCCGCGACCGCCTCGTGGCGAGGGCCGAGCAGCTCGATCCCGACCTGGTGCACGACCCGAGCGGCTACGACTCCGCCTCGCCGGACGAGCGCGAACTGCTGGATCTCCTGCCGCACCTGCCGCTGCTCCGCTCCATCGACGCCGCCGTGGTCATCTCCCAGGCGTCCTCGGGGCAGGCGAAGGCGAAGGACCCGGCAGACTGGAAGACCTGGACCGCCAAGTCCCGGCAGGACGCGCACATCGCGCGGTTCAAGCAGGGGCTCGGCGACCCGCACGCGGCAGCACACGACCCGTCGTGGGACGCCTCGACCCACGGCAGGCCGAGTGCAGCCACGTACCCCGGTGGCCACCTCGTGACGGGTGACGATCCCTGGGACGGCGAGGTGTCGCCGGACATCCGTGGCGGCTCCGGGAGGGCCGAGGACGAGGATGACCCGATGGCCTTCCTGGTCGTCCAGTCCATGCTCCTCACCGGCTTCGACGCCCCCGTGGAACAGGTGCTCTACCTCGACTGCCCGCTCTCCGGCGTCGGACTGCTCCAGGCGGTCGCCCGCACCAACCGCCTCTATCCGCACAAGGAGTGGGGCCAGATCGTCGATTACATCGGGGTGGGGCCCGAACTCTCCCGTTCCATGGACGAGTACGACGCGGCCCACCTGCGGGCCGTGTACGGCTACGAGGACCTGTCCCTCGACCACCTGGCGCCGGACTACCAGGGCGTACAGCCGGTCCGGGACCGGATGTGGCTGGAGACCGAGGCCGCCGCCGACAACCGGCTCGCCGACCTGCGCACCCAGATCACCCGGCTCCTCGCCGACCGGGGCATCACCTCACTTCGCGCCGAGGCGCAGAGAGAGGACCTGCTCGCCGCACTCGCCGACCCGACGCTGATGGGCGAGTTCGACGAGCTCGTACGGGACTTCCTCACCGCCCTCAACGCCGTACTGCCGAGGCCGGCTGCGCTCAAGTACGAGACTGACGCCCGGCTGCTCGGTGAGGTCCAGTACCTGGCCCGGCAGCGGTACCTGGACAGCCGCGACGACTTCAGCCCGCGCCGCTACGGTGCCAAGGTGCGCCGGCTCATCTCCCGCCATCTGAGGGTGTCGGCGATCGAGGAACGGGTGCCGTCGGTGGAGCTGACCGCGGTCGACTTCATGGAGAAGGTCGGCGCGAATCCGGATCCGCGGACCAGGACCGACTACATGCGCAGCAGGCTCCGGCTGCACATCGACGCACGTCTCGGCTCCGACCGGACGCGCTACCAGCGGTTCAGTGAACGGCTGGAGGAGATCGTCCGTTCGATGAGCGACGACTTCGAACAGGCCGCCGCCGCGCTCGCCGCCCTGGTGGCCGACGTGGTGGCGGCCGAAGGGGACGAGCCCGGTCCAGACGACGGGGACGACCGGATACGCGACCTCGACCGGTGGACGGAGCAGCCGGTGTACGGACTGCTGAAGGAAGCGTTCGAGGATTCCGGGGCGCCGGAAGGGGCAGATCTCGTTCAGGGAGCGCGCGGGCTCACCGCGGAGATCTCACGGCTCGTCGGCTCCCAGGACTTCGTCACTCTGGCCGACACCCAGATCAGGGTGCGGAGAGAACTGCGCGTCTACCTGGAGAGCGGCCTGCACATGGACTGGGCCCGGGTCGGAGACCTGGCCGCAGACCTGGTAGAACTCGCACGCAACCGACACGCCGACTTCCTGCGTCACAGGCGCCGGACGGAGTGACCGGGCGGGCCGCACTCGGTCGGCGAAGCCACCGTCGTCGCAGGACCGTCGTACACGGGTGGTAGGAAGAGCGGGTGACCGGCACCGTCCACCCCGTCCAGCAGGCGATCGCTTCCCTGCCGCTTCCCGAAGAGTGGGAGTGGGAGTTCGTCGTCCGGCCCCGCCGCCGGACCCTGGGCATCGACGTCGCGCCGGACGGCGGGGTGCGCTTCGCCGTCCCGCCGGACGCGGATCCGCGTCAAGTGGCCGACGCAGTGAGAGCCCGGCTGCCACGGCTCGCGGACGAGGTGCGGCGGCGACGGAGACGCCCGACCGAGCAGGTCAAGGAACTGGTGGACGGAACCGGCTTCGCCTACCTCGGCCGCCGCCACCGGTTGTTGATCACCCCGGCGGACGAGGGACGCCGACGTGTTCGGCTGCGCCAGGGGCGGCTCGAACTCCCCCAGTCCACCGATCGAGGCGAGGGTGGGCGCTGCCTCGCCGACTGGTACACCGACTGCGGCCGTCGCTGGCTGGGCCTCCGCATGCCCTCGTTCGCCGGCGTCGTTGGAGTCTCACCCAAAAGACTCGTGGTTCGTGACCTGGGCACTCGCTGGGGCGCCTGCGGTCCCGACGGTACGATCAGCGTCCACTGGGCCGTTCTCCAGCTGCCGCCCGCGCTGGTGGACCTCGTCCTCGTGCACGAACTGTGTCATCTGCGAGCGTCCGGCCACGGAGCCGAGTTCCGCGGGCGCCTGCGGAGTGTGCTCCCGGACGCCGATGAGCGCGAGCGACGTTTCGCCAAGGAGGAGCCCGAGCTGTGGCGGGGCGCGGTGAGGTGACCCGGCCAACGTTCACTCGGCGAAGAACTCCGCCAGCACCGGCGCCAGTACGCCCGGCTCCGCACTGTGGGTCTGCCCCTCCAGGGCGAGGCAGGTGCCCCGGGGTGCCGCCTCGGCGATCGTCCGCGCGGCCTCGCGCATCCGGTCGGGGCTCGCGCCGCCCGCCAGGGCGAGCAGGGGAGCGGTGACCGAGCCGAGCTGGAGCCGGGGGACCCGGCTGTCACCCATCACCGCGTCGTCGTACGCCAGACTCGGCGCGACCGACTCCATGCCGGTCCACATCGGGGACTGGCGGGCGCTCCGGATCATCTCCTCGCCCAGGCCGGTAAGGCGCAGGAACAGCTCCACCGCGTCCCCGTGCCGCCCCTGTCCCAGGGCCTCGGTCAGCCGCTCCCGGTACTCCGCGGCGGCCCGCGCTGCGGCGTCGTCCATCGCGTACGGCACCTCGTACACGGCCGCCCGGCGCACCGGCAGCCCGCTCGCCGCCGCCCGGAGCACCAGCGCGCCGCCCGACGAGACGCCGTACAGCGAGGCCTCGCCTCCGGCCGCCTCGATCACCGCCGCCAGATCCTCGACCTCGCGCTCCACCGCGTAGGGCTCCGTGTCGCTGCTCTCACCGCGGCCCCGGCGGTCGTACACGGTGACGTCGAAGCGGTCCGACAGGTCGGCGGCCAGCGGCGCGACCGTGGCCCCCGTGGACATCGCGCCGCCGACCAGGACGACCGCGGGCCCTTGCCCGGTGCTCTCGTAGGCGATGCGCGTGCCGTCGCGCGAAAGGGTCTTCTTCTCCATGCCTGTGCAGACTGCCCTACGGCGCGCGATTCACCGCCCAGGACACGAACCGCTCAGGAATCGCCCCGGGACCGCTAAGGAATCGCCCCGGGACCGCTCAGGAATCGGTCAGGAATCGATCAGGACACTTCGACCTCGTAGAAGCAGAGGTGGTCCTTGATCTCCGCCACCTCCGGCTTCGGGTCCGGGTACGCCCAGACCAGGTCCGCCGCGTCCGGCAGCGACCAGTACGACGCGTCGCCCTTGAACGGGCAGTGCGTGTACGTGCCGGACGGGGTCAGCAGGTCGAGGCGTACGTCCCGGGGCGGGATGTAGTACCGCTCCGGCAGGCCCGTCTCCCGCAGGACCAGTGCCCCGTCGCTCTCCGCCAGCACCTGTCCGCCGTGCACCACGCGTACGTGCCGGTCGCTCCGCTCGACGGTGATGCGGTGTCCCTTGGTCACGATCGTCCTCCTCGGTAGCCGGCTCTCCTGGTGACAGCACGGCCGGAAGCCGGGTTCTTCCCCGTGGACCGCCGAACGTACCGTTGCCCCATGAACATCTGCGTCTTCCTCTCCGCCGCCGACCTCGACGAGCGCTACACGCGCCCCGCGCGGGAGTTCGCCGGACTGCTCGGCAGGGGCGGACACACCCTCGTCTGGGGCGGTTCCGACGTCGGCCTGATGAAGGTGGTCGCCGACGGCGTGCAGGAGGCCGGGGGACGGCTGCTGGGGGTCTCCGTGGACTTCCTGGCCGCCAAGGCGCGCGAGGGCGCCGACGAGATGGTGATCGCGCGGGACCTCGCCGAACGCAAGCGGCTGCTGCTGGAGAAGGCCGACGCCGTGGTCATCATGGTGGGCGGCACCGGCACCCTGGACGAGGCGACGGAGATCCTGGAGCTGAAGAAGCACGGGCACACCGACAAGCCCGTCGTCCTGCTCAACACGGCGGGCTTCTACGACGGCCTCAGGGAGCAGTTCCGCCGCATGGAGGACGAGGGCTTCCTGCCGCGCCCCCTCACCGAGCTGGTGTTCTTCGCCCAGGAGCCGGTCGGGGCACTGGCCTACCTGGAGGAGAGCCGGGGCATCGCGTGAGCCCGCGATGATGCGAGCATGGCGGGCATGGCTACACATGTGATCACCGGAGCGGGCTCCGGCATCGGCGCGGCCGTGGCCCGCCGCCTGCACGAGCGCGGCGACGAGGTCGTGCTGCACGCGCGCGACGCGGGCCGGGCGAAGGAGCTGGCCGCAGCGTTCCCCGGAGCGAGGACGCTGGTCGGCGACCTGACGGACCCCGACAAGCTCTCCTGGGCCTTCTCCCACCAGACACTGCCCGAGCGCGTGGACTCGCTGCTGCACGTCGCTGGCGTGATCGACCTCGGCCCGGTCGGCGACCTCACCCCCAAGGCCTGGCGCAACCAGCTCAACGTCAACCTCGTCGCCCCGGCCGAACTGACCCGGCTCTTCCTGCCCCAGCTCCGCGTGGCCCAGGGCCAGGTGGTCTTCGTCAACTCCGGTTCCGGCCTCAACGCCCACGGCGGCTGGTCCGCCTACGCCGCCTCCAAGCACGGCCTGAAGGCACTGGCCGACTCCCTGCGCGAGGAGGAGCACGCGAACGGCGTCCGCGTCACCTCCGTCTACCCCGGCCGGACCGCCAGCCCCATGCAGGCCAAGGTCCACCGGCAGGAGGGCAAGGAGTACGACCCCGCGCAGTGGATCGACCCCGAGTCCGTGGCCACGACGATCCTCATGGCCCTGGACCTGCCGAGGGACGCGGAGGTCAACGACCTGACGGTGCGCCCGGGGCGGTGACCGGCCCGCCGGGGCGCCGGCCGCGTCCTCCCGCATAGGCTGGCCGGGTGAGCGACAACAGCCAGACCAGCCCGCGCTTCGCCCCCGCCACCGGCATCGGCTCCCTGCCCGGCCAGGACGCCCGCGAGGCCGGCAGAACCGCCACCGGCGCCTTCGAGGACTTCCCCTTCCTCCCCGAACTGCCCGCCCGCGGCCCGGGCGCCGACATGATCGGCCGCACCGCCGGGATGCTCGTCGAGCTGTACGCGCGCGTGGAGCCCAGCGGCTGGCGGCTCGGCGACCGGCCGGGGCGGGACACCAAACGGGCCCGTGCCTGGCTCGGGGAGGACCTCGACGCCCTGGAGGAATTCACCCAGGGCTACCAGGGGCCGCTGAAGGTCCAGGCCGTCGGCCCGTGGACACTGGCCGCCGCCCTGGAGCTGAGGAACGGCGAGGCGGTCCTCTCCGACCCCGGTGCCTGCCGCGACCTCGCCGCCTCGCTCGCCGAGGGCCTGCGCCTGCACCTCGCCGAGGTCCGGCGCCGGGTGCCCGGCGCCCGGCCGGTGCTCCAGCTCGACGAGCCGTCCCTCACCGCCGTCCTGCGCGGCCAGGTGCGCAGCGCCAGCGGCTACCGCACCCACCGGGCCGTCGACCGGCAGGTCGTCGAGGCCGCCCTCCGCGACATCGCCGGGGTGCACGACGGCGGCCCCGTCGTCGTCCACTCCTGCGCCCCCGACGTGCCGTTCGCTCTGTTGCGCCGGGCCGGCGTCGCGGGCGTCTCCTTCGACTTCTCGCTCCTCACCGAGCGTGACGACGACGCGATCGGCGAGGCGGTGGAGGGCGGTACCCGGCTGTTCGCCGGTGTCGTGCCCGGCACGGACACCGCATTGTCGGACCCTGCCGGTAGCGTCATGGGTGTCAGGACGCTGTGGCGCAGGCTGGGGCTGCATCCGGGGCTTCTCGCGGAAGCGGTCACCATCACGCCGGCGTGCGGACTCGCGGGCGCGTCCCCCGAGTACGCCCGTCGGGCGCTCGCCCACTGCGCCCGGGCGGCGAGATCCCTCGCGGACAACCCAGAGTAACGGGAGGACAACACGGTGGCCGGCGACAAGCAGGCGGAGACGACGAGCGTGCCCGCCGAGGCGCGCGAGAAGCACGTGCAGCTCGCTGAGCGGATCGAGGAGCACCGCTTCCGGTACTACGTGAAGGACGCCCCCGTCGTCAGCGACGCGGACTTCGACCGGCTGCTGCGTTCCCTGGAGGAGCTGGAGGAGGAGTACCCGGAGCTGCGGACCCCGGGCTCCCCGACCCAGAAGGTCGCCGGCTCCTACGAGACGGAGTTCACGGCCGTGGAGCACCGCTCCCGCATGCTCTCCCTCGACAACACCTTCAACGACGAAGAGCTGGCCGCCTGGACCGAGCGCATCGCCAAGGAGCTGGGCGAGCAGGAGTACCACTTCCTGTGCGAGCTGAAGGTCGACGGACTCGCCGTCAACCTCACCTACGAGCGCGGCCGCCTCGTGCGCGCGGCCACCCGCGGCGACGGCCGCACCGGCGAGGACATCACGCCCAACGTCCGCACCATCACCGACATCCCCGAGCGCCTCCTCGGGGACGAGGTCCCCGACCTGGTGGAGATCCGCGGCGAGGTCTACTTCCCGATGGAGAAGTTCCAGGAACTCAACGCCCGGTTGAACGAGGCGGGGGACAAACCCTTCGCCAACCCGCGCAACGCGGCGGCCGGTTCGCTGCGCCAGAAGGACCCGCGCGTCACCGCCACCCGCCCGCTGCACATGGTGGTCCACGGCATCGGCGTCCTGGAGGGCTTCACGGGCGTGACCCGCCTCTCCCAGGCCTACGACCTGCTGAAGACCTGGGGCCTGCCCACCTCCCCGCACAACAGGGTGGTCGACGGCCTCGACGGCGTCCGCGCGTTCATCGCGCACTACGGCGAGAACCGCCACTCCGTGGCGCACGAGATCGACGGCGTCGTCGTGAAGCTCGACGAGATCCGCCTCCAGGGCCGGCTCGGTTCCACCGCGCGCGCCCCGCGCTGGGCCATCGCCTACAAGTACGCGCCGGAGGAGGTCAACACCAAGCTCATCGACATCAAGGTGGGCGTCGGCCGCACCGGGCGCGTCACGCCGTACGCGCAGGTCGAGCCGGTCACCGTGGCCGGCAGCGAAGTGGAGTTCGCCACGCTGCACAACCAGGAGGTCGTCAAGGCCAAGGGCGTGCTCATCGGCGACACCGTGGTGCTGCGCAAGGCCGGTGACGTGATCCCGGAGATCCTCGGTCCGGTCGCCGACCTGAGGGACGGCAGCGAGCGGGAGTTCGTGATGCCGGCCGAGTGCCCCGAGTGCGGGACGCCGCTGAAGGCCATGAAGGAGGGCGACATCGACCGGCGGTGTCCCAACGCCCGCACCTGCCCGGCCCAGTTGCGCGAGCGCGTCTCCTACCTCGCCGGCCGGCAGTGCCTGGACATCGAGCACTTCGGCGGCGTCGTCGCGGCGGCGCTGACCGGGCCGCTGGAGCCGGCCGACCCGCCACTGGTGGACGAGGGCGACCTGTTCGACCTCACCGTCGAGAAGCTGCTGCCCATCAAGGCGTACGTCCTCGACCCGGACAGCGGGCTGCCCAAGCGCGACCCCAGGACCGGTGAGGAGAAGATCGTCACGGTCTTCGCCAACAAGGAGGGCGAGCCGAAGAAGAACACCCTCGCACTGCTCAAGCACATCGAGGAGGCCAAGACCCGCCCGCTCGCCCGCTTCCTCAACGGCCTCTCCATCCGGTACGTGGGGCCCGTCGCCGCCCAGGCCCTCGCCCGGGAGTTCCGCTCGGTCGACCGCATCGAGCAGGCCACCGAGAAGGAGCTGGCGCTCGCGGACGGAGTGGGCGACACCATCGCCGCCGCCGTCAAGGAGTGGTTCGCGGAAGACTGGCACCGCGAGATCGTCCGCAAGTGGAAGGCGGCCGGAGTCCCCCTGGAGGACCGGTCGACCGGGGAGGACGAGGGCCCCCGCCCGCTCGAAGGGCTCACCGTCGTCGTCACCGGCACCCTGGAGAACTTCACCCGGGACGGTGCCAAGGACGCCCTGCAGAGCAGGGGCGCGAAGGTGACCGGATCGGTCTCCAAGAAGACGTCGTTCGTCGTGGCCGGTGACAATCCCGGGTCGAAGTACGACAAGGCGATGCAACTGAAGGTGCCGGTTCTGGACGAGGGCGGATTCACGGTCCTGCTCGAACAGGGACCCGAAGCAGCGGCCGACGTCGCGCTTTCGGCCGAGGAATAGCGGTTGAAGGCCACCCGATCGGCGCATACCAGATGCATACGGGTGGCCGGGTCGCATTCGGGCAACCGTCGACGACCGGTGCCCCTGGAAGGCTTCCGCGGCCTACTGTTGGGATGTGCGCCTGCCGTGCCCAGCTACGGTCGGGGCATTCTCCTGCCCCTGAGGGACGGGGGGAAGGGCATTCCAACGCGGAGCCGTTGATTGGTTGTCGGGCGTCGGGCGTCGGGCCGCGTGGCGTGGGCACCGCCGGCCGTGAGAGGGACGGGAATGGAACCGACCGAGAGCGCCGCCGCGGGCTCACGGCTGCGCCTGCGTCGCATGGTGGACGCGTGGCACGTGAGCCGGTGGCTCGGGCAGCGCGGTGGTGGCGCACCGCATCCCGCGGCGGACGCCCGCGGCTGCGCGCCGCCGGGGAACGCCGGCGGCTTCACGCCGTCGTCGGCCGGCCGGGGCCCCGCGCCCTCGGCCGCCCCGCCCCTCTCGGTCCTGTCCGGCACCGACGCCGACGGCGAACGGCACCTGCCCTGGCCCGCGCTGCCCTCGGCGGTCGTCGCGGCCGCCGCCTTCGTGCTGGGCGCCGCTTTCTACCGCGCGTTCAGCGAGGGCCACGCCGTCTTCCCGTCCGGCGTCGCCGGCTGGTCCCTGGCCGTGCTGACCGGCATCGTCGTGGGCCACCTGGTCATGCTCGGCCGCTCCCGCTGGTGGGGCGGCACCGGCTCCGGCGCCGCCCTCACCCTCGCCGTCCTGCTGCTGTACGGCTGGGTCCCGGCCGGCATGGTCAGCCTCACCGTCGTCGTCCTGGTCGGCATCGCACGCCGGGGCCGCTGGCGGCAGGGCGTCCTGCACGGCGCGGTGGACATCCTCGGCATCGCCGCGGGCGCCCTGGTGCTGGGCGTGTGCGGCTCCGTACCGTCCGTCGAGATGCCCTGGGACCCGAACACGTGGGGCGTGTCCGCGGCGCCCAAGGCGGTGCTCGTCGCGCTCGCCTACCTCGCCGTCACCCGCACCCTCCTGTGGTACGTGCAGTCACCGCGCGCCGGCCTGCCCACCGTCGCTCGCACCGCCCTGGTCCGACACGGGCTGGTCGCCGTCGCACTGCTCGGCATCGCCCCGCTGATCTGCGTGGTCGCCGTCGCCAAGCCGCTGCTGCTGCCGCTGTTCTCGATCCCGCTGATCGCCCTCGACTCCACCCTGTGGATCGCCCGCGCCCGGGCCGAGGAGCAGTTGCGCGACCCGCTCACCGGACTGCCCAACCGGCAGTGGCTGCTGGAGCGCACCTGGGCCGCGCTGGACGACGCCGAGCGCATCGGGGCCCGCTCCGCCCTGCTGCTGATCGACCTCGACCGCTTCCGGTCGGTCAACGACACCCTCGGGCACCTGGCCGGCGACCGGCTGCTCCTGCAGACCGCCGACCGGCTGCGGCAGGCCCTGCCGCGCGGCGCGGAGGCCGCACGGCTCGGTGGCGACGAGTTCGCCGTCCTGCTGCCCGTCGCCGACTCCACCACGTCGGCGACCCGGATCACCCGGGGCCTCGTGGCCGCGCTCGGTTCCCCGCTGGACCTGGACGGGCTCACCCTCGTCCTGGAGGCCAGCGCCGGGGTCGCCGTCTTCCCCGACCACGCGCTGGACGCGGAGGGGCTGCTGCGCCGCGCGGACGTGGCGATGTACCAGGCGAAGCGGGACCGCACGGGCGTCGAGGTCTACGAGTCCAAGCGGGACTCCAACACCCCGGACCGGCTCGGGCTGCTGGGCGACCTGCGCCGGGCCCTGGACGCGCACGAGGTCGAGCTGCACTACCAGCCCAAGGTCCGCTTCGACGGACAGGTAGCGGGCCTGGAGGCCCTGGTGCGGTGGGTGCACCCCGAGCGCGGCAGGGTGCCGCCGGACGAGTTCATAGCCATCGCCGAGTCCTCGGGGCTGATGCCCCACCTGACGGAGTACGTGCTGGAGACGGCGCTCGGGCAGGTCGCCCGGTGGCGCTCGCAGGGCCTCTTCGTGCCGGTCGCGGTCAACGTCTCCCCGCGCGACGTGCACACGCCCGGCTTCGCGGGCGCGGTGGCCGCCCGGCTGGCCCGGCACGGCGTCCCGGCCGGAGCGCTCCAGCTGGAGATCACGGAGCACGTCCTCCTGGAGGACCCGCAGCGCGCCGCCGACACCCTCAACGCGCTGACCGGACACGGCGTGAAGATGTCCCTGGACGACTTCGGCACCGGGTACTCCTCCCTGGTCCACCTGCGCAGGCTCCCGGTCAGCGAACTCAAGATCGACCGGTCGTTCGTGGCCCGGCTGGCCATCGACACCGAGGACGCCGAGATCGTGCGCTGCACCGTCGACCTCGCCCACTCCCTCGGCCTGCTCGTCGTCGCCGAGGGAGTGGAGGACGACGAGACCTGGGAGCGCCTGCGCGACCTGGGCTGCGACGCCGTACAGGGCTGGCTGGTCGCGGCCGCGATGCCACCGGAGGAGACCACCGCCTGGCTGCTCGCCCGCGGCTCCCGGGGCTGGGTGCGGGCCGCCGCCGCCCTGCCCGCGGCGGCGACCGACGAGTGACCCGGCGGCAGGCCGACGGGGGCGGGCCGGCGGGCCGGCGGGTGCGCCTGCCCGGCGTGCGGCGACCGGGGAGCGGCCCTCCGGCCGCGTGACCCCCGCGTCGCGGCGGTCACGCGCACCGCCCGGCGTCGAGCGCCTCGCGTCCGTCCGCCACCCGCACCGCCCGCCCGCGCCGTGCCGGACGAGGACTTCCTGCCGCGCCCCCTCACCGAGCTGGTGTCCCCCGTGCCGCCCGCCGGCGCCCGTACCGCCCGCGCCATGTCACCCGTGCCACCCGCCCGCGCCGCGCCGCGCGTACCGTGCCGCCCGTGCCGCCCTCGCGAGTCGCCGCGGCGCGTCCGCCCGCGGGTCGGCACCTCGGCCGCGACCACGTCCCGAGGAGCACCGTGCGGGACGCGCGGCGCCGCGGAGGGGGCCCAGGGGGAAACCGTTTAACGGCCAGGACGCCCGGCCCCATAGGATTGGGCGAACCGACTTGACCGAACCACACGCACTCACCCCAGAGGAACGCTGCATGCCTGGCATCACGCGCGAGGAGGTCGCCCACCTCGCCCGGCTGGCGCGTCTGGAGCTGAAGCCCGAAGAGCTCGAGCACTTCGCGGGACAGCTGGACGACATCATCGGCGCGGTCGCCCGCGTCAGCGAGGTCGCCGACCAAGACGTACCGCCGACCTCGCACCCGCTCCCGCTGACGAACGTCATGCGGCCGGACGAGGTCCGTCCGTCGCTCACGCCCGAGCAGGCGCTCTCCGGCGCCCCGGCCCAGGAGCAGCAGCGTTTCAAGGTGCCGCAGATCCTGGGGGAGGAGTAACCGCCATGAGCGACATCATCAGGCTCACCGCGGCCGAGATCGCCGCGAAGATCGCCTCCGGCGAGCTGACCGCGGTCGAGGTCACCGAGGCCCACCTGGCCCGCATCGAGGCCGTCGACGAGAAGGTGCACGCCTTCCTGCACGTCGACCGCGAGGGCGCCCTCGCCCAGGCCCGCGCCGTGGACGCCAAGCGCGAGCGCGGCGAGAAGCTCGGCCCGCTGGCCGGCGTACCGCTGGCGCTCAAGGACATCTTCACCACCGAGGGCGTCCCCACGACCGTCGGCTCGAAGATCCTCGAGGGCTGGATCCCGCCGTACGACGCCACGGTCACCCAGCGCCTGAAGGCCGCCGACGTCGTCATCCTCGGCAAGACCAACATGGACGAGTTCGCCATGGGGTCCTCGACGGAGAACAGCGCCTACGGCCCGACCGGCAACCCCTGGGACCTCACCAGGATCCCCGGCGGCTCCGGCGGCGGCTCCTCCGCGGCCCTCGCCTCCTTCGAGGCGCCGCTCGCCATCGGCACCGACACCGGCGGCTCCATCCGCCAGCCCGCGGCCGTCACCGGCACGGTCGGCGTCAAGCCGACGTACGGCGGCGTCTCCCGCTACGGCATGGTGGCCTTCTCCTCCTCCCTCGACCAGGGCGGTCCCTGCGCCCGCACGGTCCTGGACACGGCCCTGCTGCACGAGGTGATCGCCGGGCACGACCCGATGGACTCCACCTCCATCGACGCCCCGGTCCCCGCGGTCGTCGAGGCCGCGCGCAACGGCTCGGTGTCCGGCATGCGCGTCGGCGTCGTCAAGCAGTTCCGCGGCGAGGGCTACCAGGCCGGCGTCATCCAGCGCTTCGACGAGTCCGTCGAGCTGCTGAAGTCGCTGGGCGCCGAGGTCGTCGAGCTGGACTGCCCGTCCTTCGACCTCGCGCTGTCGGCCTACTACCTGATCGCGCCGTCCGAGTGCTCCTCCAACCTCGCCCGCTTCGACGGCCTGCGCTACGGCGCGCGCGTCGGCGACGACGGCACGCACTCCGCCGAGGAGGTCACCTCCCTGACCCGCGAGGCCGGCTTCGGCCCCGAGGTCAAGCGGCGCATCATGCTCGGCACGTACGCCCTGAGCTCCGGCTACTACGACGCGTACTACGGCAGCGCCCAGAAGGTCCGCACCCTCATCAAGCAGGAGTTCGAGCGGGCCTTCGAGCAGGTCGACGTGATCGTCTCCCCGACGACCCCGACCACCGCCTTCGCGATCGGCGAGCGCGCCGACGACCCGATGGCGATGTACCTGGCCGACCTGTGCACCATCCCCACCAACCTGGCGGGCAACGCGGCCATGTCGCTGCCCTGCGGCCTCGCCCCCGAGGACAACCTGCCGGTGGGTCTGCAGATCATCGCCCCCGCCATGAAGGACGACCGGCTCTACAAGGTCGGCGCCGCCGTCGAGGCCGCCTTCGTGGAAAAGTGGGGCCACCCGCTGATCGAGGAGGCACCGTCGCTGTGAGCGCACTGTCCAAGGCCAAGGGCTTCAAGAGTTCCAAGTCCGGCCTGTACGTCTCGATGGCCACGTCGGCGTTCGGCGCCGTCGGGGTGTACAAGCAGATCAAGAAGGCCCGGGGCGACAGCGACACGCTGCGGCTGCTCGACGCCGTCGTGACCGGCGCCGCGGTCGTCACCAACCTCGCCATCCTGTACCGCGAGCTGAAGCGTCTCGGCGACGACGACGTCCTGCTGGGCTGAGAGGGAAGTTTCACCGTGACCACCACGACCGACCTGGTGTCGTACGAGGACGCACTCGCGTCGTACGACCCCGTCATGGGCCTCGAGGTCCATGTCGAACTCGGCACCAAGACCAAGATGTTCTGCGGCTGTTCGACCGCGCTCGGTGCCGACCCGAACACCCAGACCTGCCCCGTCTGCCTCGGCATGCCCGGCGCGCTCCCGGTCGTCAACGCGACCGGGGTCGAGTCGGCGATCCGCATCGGTCTCGCGCTGAACTGCGAGATCGCCGAGTGGTGCCGCTTCGCCCGGAAGAACTACTTCTATCCGGACATGCCGAAGAACTTCCAGACCTCCCAGTACGACGAGCCGATCGCCTTCGACGGCTACCTCGACGTGCAGCTGGAGGACGGCGAGACCTTCCGCGTCGAGATCGAGCGCGCCCACATGGAGGAGGACACCGGCAAGTCGACCCACGTCGGCGGCGCGACGGGCCGTATCCACGGCGCCTCGCACTCCCTCCTCGACTACAACCGCGCCGGTATCCCGCTCATCGAGATCGTCACCAAGCCGATCGAGGGAGCGGGCGAGCGCGCCCCCGAGGTCGCCCGGGCCTACGTCCGTGAGCTGCGCGAACTCATCCGTGCCCTCGGTGTGTCCGAGGCCCGCATGGAGATGGGCCAGATGCGCTGCGACGTGAACCTGTCGCTGCGCCCGCACGGCCGGGAGAAGTTCGGCACCCGCAGCGAGACCAAGAACGTCAACTCGCTGCGTTCCGTGGAGCGCGCGGCCCGCTTCGAGATCCAGCGGCACGCCGCCGTGCTGGACGACGGCGGGACGATCATCCAGGAGACCCGCCACTTCCACGAGGACACGGGGTCCACGACCTCGGGCCGCGTGAAGGAGGAGGCCGAGGACTACCGGTATTTCCCGGAGCCCGACCTGGTGCCGGTCGCCCCGTCCCGCGAGTGGGTCGAGGAGATCCGCTCCGCCCTGCCCGAGCTGCCGCTGGTGCGCCGCAACCGGCTCCGCGAGGAGTGGGGTGTCTCCGGCACCGACATGCAGTCCATCCTCAACGCCGGTGCGCTGGACCCGATCGTCGCCACGATCGACGCCGGTGCCGACGCGGCGTCCGCCCGCAAGTGGTGGATGGGCGAGCTGGCCCGCAGCGCCAACGAGTCCGGCAAGGCGCTGGACGAGCTGGCGATCACGCCGGAGCAGGTGGCGCGGGTCGCCGAGCTGGTCACCGAGGGCGACCTGAACGACAAGCTGGCCCGCCAGGTCATCCTGGGCGTCCTCGCCGGTGAGGGCACGCCGGACGAGGTCGTCGACAAGCGCGGCCTGAAGGTGGTCTCCGACGAGGGCGCGCTGACCGCCGCCGTCGACGAGGCCATCGCCGGCAACCCGGGCGTCGCGGACAAGATCCGCGGCGGCAAGGTGGCCGCGGCCGGCGCCCTGGTCGGCGCGGTCATGAAGGCGACCCGGGGCCAGGCGGACGCGGCCCGCGTCAAGGAGCTGATTTTGCAGAAGCTGGGCGTCGAGGGCTGACACCCGCACCCGAAGGGGGATGCGTCGGTGACGATGCATCCCCCTTCGGCGTGCCGTCGCCCCGGCCGCCGCACCCGCGGCGGTCATGTGAAGAAGCCCACGAAATCCGCAATCGATCACTTCTGCCTGAAAGAGTGACGTCGCATTGCTCATGCGTTCTTTGCGGGCCGTTCACTCCATGAATGACTGTTCCCGGTCAAAGATCCACAGACAGACACCTGGGAGCACGTTCGTGGCCGTCCTTGCGCGCTGGTGTGTCCGACGCCGCCTCGTCGCCGTCCTGCTCTGGCTCCTCGCCTTCGGCGGCGCCGCCACGGCCGCCCTGCTCGCGGGTTCCGCGTACTCCAACGACTACGGGGTCCCCGGCACCGACTCCGACCGGGCCTCCCGGCTGCTCGCCTCCGGCTTCCCCGGCCTCGGTGGCGCCGGCGACACGATCGTCTGGCACACCACGTCCGGCACCGTGCGCGCCGCCGACGTCGAGCAGACCATGACCCGCACCCTGGACCGCATCGCGCAGCTGCCCGGCGTCGCCTCGGTCACCCACCCGTACGACGACGCGGAATCGCCCCTGATCAGCGAGAACGGCGACACCGCGTACGCGTCGGTCACCTTCGAGGACGCCTCCCAGGACATCGACGAGGCCGAGGCGCGGGCCGTGGCCGACACCGCCCGGGCGGCGGAGGGCGACGGCCTCCAGGTCGAACTCGGCGGCGGGGCCGTCGCGCTCGCCGAGGCGCCGGAACGCCACCTCGCCGAGGTCGCCGGCGTGGTCGTCGCCGCGGTGGTGCTCTTCCTCGCCTTCGGCTCCCTCGCCGCGTCCGTGCTGCCCATCGCCACCGCACTGGTCTCCGTCGGCACCGCCTACGCGGGGATCACCCTGCTCGGGCACGCCATGACCGTCGCCGACTTCGCGCCGATGCTGGGCACCCTCATCGGCCTCGGCGTCGGCATCGACTACGCGCTCTTCATCGTCACCCGGCACCGGCGGGGGCTGAAGCGGGGCCTGCTCGTGGCCGAGGCCGCCGAGAACGCCGTCGCGACCACGGGGCGCGCGGTCGTCTTCGCGGGCGCGACCGTTTGCATCGCCCTGCTGGGCATGCTGATCCTCCGGCTGGGCTTCCTCAACGGTGTCGCCGTCGCCGCCTCGCTGACCGTCGTCCTCACCGTCGCGGCCTCCGTGACGCTGCTGCCGGCCCTGCTGTCGTACATCGGCCCGCGCGCCCTGAGCCGGCGCGAGCGGCGGCGGCTCGCGGAGCACGGGCCCGAGCCGGAGCTGCCCACCGGCTTCGCCGCCCGCTGGTCGGCGTTGGTCGAGCGCCACCCGGGGCTACTCGGCGCCGTCGCCCTCGTCGTCGTCACCGTCCTCGCGCTGCCCACCCTCGGCCTGCGCCTGGGCACCTCCGACCAGGGCAACGACCCCGCGGGCACGACCACCCGCCAGGCCTACGACCTCCTCGCCGAGGGTTTCGGGCCCGGCGTCAACGGCCCCCTCACCCTGGTCACCAAGGTCGGCGGGGCCGAGGACCGGCTCGCCCTGGACAACCTCGACGCCTCGCTGCGCACCACCGAGGGCGTCTCCTCGGTGACACCCGTGGCGTACAACTCGGGCGGCGACACCGCGTACCTCACGCTCGTACCCGAGTCGGCACCGCAGTCCGCAAGGACCAGCGACCTCGTCGAGCGGCTGCGCTCCGAGGTGCTGCCGCGGGCGGAGGCCGGCACCGCCCTCGAGGTGCACGTCGGCGGCGTGACGGCCGGCTACGACGACTTCGCCGACGTCATCGTCGGCAAGCTGCCCCTCTTCGTCGGCGTCGTCGTCTGCCTCGGCTGCCTGCTGCTCCTGCTGGCCTTCCGCTCCGTCGGCATCCCGCTCAAGGCCGCCGCGATGAACGTCGCCGCCGTCGCCGCCTCCTTCGGCGTCGTCGTGGTGATCTTCCAGTGGGGCTGGGGGAGCGACCTGCTGGGCCTCGGCAGCGCCGGCCCGATCGAACCCTTCCTGCCCGTGATCATGGTGTCGGTGCTCTTCGGGCTCTCCATGGACTACCAGGTGTTCCTGGTCAGCCGGATGTACGAGGAGTGGCTGGAGACCGGAGACAACCGCCGGGCCGTCCGGGTCGGGCTCGCCGAGACCAGCCGGGTGATCAACTCGGCCGCGGTCATCATGATCGCGGTGTTCCTCGCCTTCGTGCTCAGCGGCGACCGGGTGATCGCGATGTTCGGCATCGCGCTCGCCGTCGCCGTCGCCCTGGACGCCTTCGTCCTCCGTACGCTCCTGGTGCCCGCCCTGATGCACCTGCTCGGCGGCGCCAACTGGTGGCTGCCGCGCCGGCTGGACAGGGTCCTGCCGCGCATCAGCATCGAGCCGCCCGAGTGCCGTACCGCCCATGAGAGGCTGGCCGCGGCGACGGACGCCGAAGTGGCGGACGTCCTTGCGGAGGAGGCACGGCAGCGGGATGTACGCGATACCACTGGGTGACGACGGAGCCGAACTGCGCCCGCTGGAGACCTGGCACGCCACGGAGTTCCTGGCCCATCTGGAGCGGGGCAGGGACTTCATCACCCAGCACATCCCCTTCGGAGCGAAGGCCATCGACGTGGAGTCCGCCCGGGAACTGCTCCAGTCCCACGCCGACCGGCGCGCCGCCGACAGCGGCTTCCTGCACGGGCTGTGGCTGGACGGCAAGCTCGTCGGCGGCCTGCTCTTCCGCGTCTTCGACGCCGGCACCGGCGTCTGCGAGATCGGCTGCTGGCTGGAGCCCGCCGCCACGGGCCGGGGGCTGGTCACGCGCGGGGCCCGCGTCCTGATCGACTGGGCCTTCGACGAGCGCGGCATGCACCGCGTCGAGTGGCACGCGTCGTCGGCCAACACCCCGAGTCTCGGCGCCGCCCGGCGACTGGGCATGATGCGTGAGGGCGTGTTGCGCGAGAGCTTCCCCCACCGGGGGGTCCGGCAGGACATGGAGGTGTGGGCGGTGCTCGCACCCGAGTGGGGTGCGGCACGCGCGGCACGCGCGCGTACCGCTCACAAGGATCATTAAGGGACCTCTCAGACAGCGTCCGTACGGTTCGAGGCATGGGAACGAAGACAGTGGACGGGACCGGCGTGAAGATCGACAAGGACAAGACGGACGAGGCCACGAAGGCTCCTGAGGAAACCCCGGCCGAGACCGCCCCGGCCGGCACCACTGCGGCCGGGACCACCGCGTCCGGGGCCCCGGACGGCGCCGACTCGGAGGACGGCACCGTCCGGAACGACGACACCGCCGGCGCCGAGGACGGCACTGCCGGCACGGACGTCGACGACACCGAGGACGGCGCCGCCGGGGACCGGGGCGCCACCGGCGTCGGCCAGGGCGCGGGCGCCGTCGTCTCCGCGGGGCTCGGCATCGTGTCGCTGACGGGGAGCTGGGTCGGCACCGTCGCCTCCGACCGCGAGTCGGTCTTCGGCCAGCTGGAGACCAGCTCGTCCTCGGACGTCCAGACCATGCTCGAGAAGGGCTACGGCGAGGCCTGGCAGGCCACCGCGTTCTGGGGCGGCGTCTTCGCCCTGATCGCGCTGATCGTCGGTGTCGTGGTGCTGGTCCGGCCCGCGTTCGGCGCGCCCGGCAAGCCGCAGGCCGCGTGGATCAAGTCGGTCTCCTGGGCCGGCGTCGCGCTGGGCGTGATCGGCCTGATCCTGGCCGTGCTCAAGTACACCGACGTCATTCTGGCCGTGCCGTCCGTGGGCTGAGGCTTCCGCGGCTCCTGAGGGGTCTTAGGGCATCCGGCGCCACCGTGCGCCGCCCTAACTGGCTCTAACAAAAGCTGCTGATCATGAGGCTGTCGGCCGCTCTGCCCGTATGTCTGGGCATGGGAAACCGTCAGTCGCGGCCGTGGATCGTGTCGGACGAACTGTGGTCGCTGGTCGAGCCGTTGCTGCCGCAGCCGGGTCCGAAGAAGGCCGAGGGCAGACCGCGGGTGCCAGACCGGCAGGCCCTGTGCGGCATCCTCTTCGTCCTGCACACCGGAATCCAGTGGGAGTACCTGCCCCAGGAACTCGGCTTCGGCTCGGGCATGACCTGCTGGCGGCGCCTTGCGGCCTGGAACGAGGCCGGCGTCTGGGACCAGCTGCACCAGCTGCTGCTGAACGAGCTGCGGTCGAAGAACCAGCTGGACTGGGAACGGGCGGTGATCGACTCCTCGCATGTGCGGGCCGCCCGACGGGGCCCAAAAGCGGGCCCAGCCCGGTCGACCGCGCACGGCCGGGCAGCAAACACCACCTCATCGTCGACGGCCAGGGCATCCCGCTCGCGGTGTCGCTGACCGGCGGCAACCGCAATGACGTCACCCAACTCGAGCCGCTGCTCGACAAGATTCCCGCCGTCGCGGGCCGGGTCGGCAGGCCGCGCCGGCGCCCGGATGCACTGCTGGCCGACCGCGGCTACGACCACGACAAGTACCGCCGCCTGCTCTGGCAGAGAGGCATACGCCCCGTGATCGCGAAGCGAGGCGAGCCGCACGGCACCGGCCTGGGCACCTTCCGCTACGTCGTTGAGCGCACGATCGCCTGGCTCCACGGCTTCCGCCGCCTGCGCATCCGCTGGGAACGACGCGACGACATCCACGAAGCATTCCTGGGCCTCGCCGTCTGCCTGATCACCCACCGCCACGTCCAGCGGCTTTGTTAGGACCTCT
>NZ_JBSICH010000045.1:0-69147 GCF_053613315.1 Streptomyces sp. JK94
TTCGCTGCCGCGATCGCTGTGGACCACGCAGCCCGGCTCCAGGCCGCCGCGGCCGTGGGCCATGTTGAGAGCGTCGACGACGAGCTCGGCGCGGTGGTGGTCGGCCATGGCGTAGCCGACGACCTCGCGGGTGGCCAGGTCCAGCCAGCAGGCGAGGTAGAGCCAGCCTTCGGCGGTGGGCAGGTAGGTGATGTCGCCGACCAGCTTGATGCCGGGCCGCTCGGCGTGGAATTCGCGGCCGATCAGGTCCGGGGCCGGCGTCGCCTTCTTGTCGGGCTGGGTCAGCGAACGCCGTCTGCGCCGGGTGACACCACGGATGTCGCGCTCACGCATCACACGGGCGATGCGCTTGCGGTTCACCTGCCGTCCCAGGCGGCGTAGTTCGGCGTGGATGCGCGGGACACCGTAGGTGTGGCGGGAGGCGATGTGCACCACGGTGATCTCGTGCGCGAGCGCATCGTCGGCGGCTTGCCGGGCACGGCGGGCCGCCTCGCCCTCCCACCATGCGTAGTAGGAGGAGCGGGCGACTTTCAGCACCCGGCACAGCAGGACGATCGGGTACGTAGCCTTCTCCGCATGGATCAACCGGTACAGCTCGCTCACCGGTCGTTCTCCTTCACGAAGAAGGCCGTCGCTTTTTTCAGGATCTCGATCGTCTGCTGCTGTTCGCGGACCTCCTTGCGCAGCCGCTTGAGCTCCTCGCGCTCGGCACTGGTCAGCTCACCGGACTCGCCCTCGCCCCGGTCGGCCTTGGCCTTGCGGTACCAGCCGCGCAGGGACTCCGAGCTGATGCCGAGTTCCCGGGCGACGGCGGTGACCGTCTTGCCCGAGGAGTCGACGAGCGCGATCGCGTCCCGCTTGAACTCCTCGGTGTACCGCTGCGTGTACTTGCTTCCCACCTGGTGCTACTTCCTCTGGAACCTCAAGATCCCAGTCTCCAGGTGTCCACGATCAAGGGGAAGCTTCAGAGGACCTGTTGAGCGCGATTCTCACCTCACCGGACAACGAGCTCGCACGTGCGCTGCACGGCGGACCGGCCGACCCTGCGATCTACGCCGACATCTCGGATTGGCGTGCCGCGCAAGACTCTCTGTTCGGAGACGTGATGGCCGCTCTCGCCGACTGGGCAGACCATACGATCGCCGCGCGTGTCGATGCCTTGCTCAGCGAGAACGACAGAGTCTTCGACACGGACATCGGACGGGCCCGGCCGTTCATCTTGACGCTGGTCACCCACCGCCCGCCCATCGGCGAAGCCATCTGCGAACAGGCCATGGCCGCGCCCGAGAGTTCGCTGACCTCGTTGGCGTCGGTCGCTCTCGCTGCGATGGGACATGTCGCCGGCGACCGCGCGGTCCACTGGGGCCGGACGCTCATGGGCTCGGGGAACACCGAACTCACCCGAGAAGTGGCGCACGCCTTCGGCATCCAGCGCGGTCGCGGAGATCTACTGGATGGCGAGGGGGACCTGCTCCGGAAACTCGCTGCCCACGGGGACAACGTCGTGCGAAGGGCCGCTCTCGGCGCCGTGCACGCCATCGCCGCGCAGCACAAGGACTTGGCCGTCGAACTGCTCACCGCATCGCTCCCCGTGGAGAGAGGGGACTTCGACGCGTTCGCCCTGGCTGTAGCAGGTCCTCCATACAGTCAGTTGTCCTGGTCGGATCTCTCCAAGGACCAGCAGAGCGCATTCCTCGCCGCCCTGGCCGCGGCACCGTCCATCGACGGCTACGAGATCGGCCAGTTCCTCGCAAAACTCGCCCGCACCGAGCCCCTCGCCGTCATCGAACTACTCGAAGCCAGGGTGGAAAGCCCACTACACCAAGTGACAGGCATGCACTCCCCCCTGCCCTTCCGCTGGCACGTGACCCCGCCGTTCCGCGATCACGACGACTTCCCACACCTGCTGCGACAGATTCGCGACTGGATCGCCGCCGACCCGGAGTCCACCCGCAGGCGCTTCCTGGGAGTCCACATCTTCGAGCTTGTAGCTGGGCCCTACGACAGTCGAGTCACTGACGTGATCGACGAGTATCTCGATGGCAGCGACCCAGTGAAGATCAAAGTCGCCGCGGCGATGCTGTCCAAGGCCCCTCGGACGATCGTCTGGGACGTCGGGTTCGTACGCCGCTGCCTGCGTGCCGCGGACCGCCATGGAGACGCCAGCCTGAGGAGAATGAGGGGCGCTCTGTACAACGCCAGCAACAGCGGAATGCGCTCCGGGACACCCGGACAGCCCTACCCTGAGGATGTCGAGGAACACGCGAAGGCCACTGAGCTGGCCGACGGATGCGCCACGGGCAGCGTCGAGGAACAGTTCTACCGCGACCTCGCGGCCTCTGCCCTGGACCGTATACAGGACGTGACAGATGAACTCCCTCCGGACGGCCGCGACTGGTGAGGACCGAGCGAGGGATAAGACCGACACCCACGGTGCCTTGAACTCTGGCTACCCTCCCGTAATGAATGCAGAAGAACAGGCGAGACACGACGAGTTCGAGCGGCAGCAGAAGATCCGCGCTGCTGCTTACGATGACATGATCACACTTGTCGGGCAGGCGGCGCAGGCCAGCGCCCTCGTGGAACTTCACCTCCGCCAACTCATGGTCGCGCTACTGGACTCCAGATACGCGAAGTTGGTCGCAGCTGGCCTGAGCGCAGGCGATCTCATCGACACCTGCACAGTCCTGCTCAAGGTGAACAAGGAGATCAACAGCGACCAGCGAACCGAAGGATTGGCGCTGCTGTCGGGACTGAAAGACCTGCTTAATACGCGGAACAACCTCGTGCACGGCCTCATCGCAATTGCCAGCGATAGCGACACCCGTACTGCCGAGACGGCCCCTGAACCCGTGATCGAGACCATGGCTTTGGTCAGCAAGAGGCGTAGGCCGGAGCTACTTCTCACCATCACCAAGGCCGAGGCCGAGAAGACGGTCAAGGACCTCCGTGAACGCGGAGATGGAATCCTGCATTGGGTCGTCGCGGCCCTACCCGCCCAGCTTCATCGAGACCAGGTCACCAACTGACGCTTCATCCCCGACGCCGGACGGCCTCACCGCTGAGGTGCCATCGTGCTGCGGATGTTCACTCGGATTATGGGTTTGGTCCCGTTCGGTCCCCTCAGTCCCCATGGAACTGCACAGTGGCCACCATGGGGATGCGCGTGGAGGAAGGGGCGACGCCGTCGCGAGTGGACGGCTTCGAGGTCGGCTGGCGGGACGACCAGGGTGAACATCGGCTGCCGTTGGCGGATGCGGTTTCGGTGCGGTTCGAGGCCGGGCGGCCGGTCCGCAGCTTCCCGTCGTATCGCAGGCAACGGCATTTCCCTGGGTTGTACTGGTCTTCGACGACCGGTGGGCACGTGGGGTTCGAGTCCTGGCTGGAGCGGGATCACGCGATGCTGCTCGACTTCACTCCGCAGGTGACGGGGCTGCTGTCGCAGCCGTTGTGGCTGTTCTGGGAGGACGAGCGGGGCAAGCGGGTCTCGCACGCTCCGGACTACTTCGCTCGGTTCGAGGACGGGCGGGGGCTGGTGGTGGACTGCCGGCCGCTGGACCGGATCGACGCACGGTGGGCGGCCAAGTTCGCGGCGGCACAGACAGCGTGTGAGGCGGTGGGGTGGGGCTACCGGGTTGTCGGCGAGGTTGATCAAGCGCGGATGGCGAACGTCCGCTGGCTGGCGGGATATCGGCATCCTCGGCACGGGGCGGCTGACAGCCGATCTGTCGCGGCCACTGTCAGATGCCACTCTGGTATTGCGGTCGGAGGCCCTGTGAACGGGCGCCCCGGGCCGAGGGCGGCGTTAAGGGTCGGGGACCGAGTGCGCCTGGATGACCGGCTGCACACAGTCGTCGGCCTCTCCGGCACGACGGTGCGGCTCCTGGACGAAGCCGGGTCAGCGAGCCTGGTGCTGTTACCCCATCTGCTGGCCTCGGAAGGCTTTGAGCTGATCGGCCAGGGTGCCGATCAGGCGCGCATGCCACCGTTCGCGCTCTTGGACATCGTGCCGGAGCGGGAGGCCGAGAAAGCGGCGGCCTGGGAACAGCACGTGACCGAGGTGGAGTTCGGCAAGCCGCTGGATGCTGATCCCACAGCCCTGCCTCGTCCGGAATATGACCCGGCCCGCCACACGGTGGAGGAGCGGGTGGCGGCCAAGGCGGCGGAACTGCGGGCTATCGGCTGGCAGGCGAGTGTGGGGACCGTTCAGCGAATGCGCAGGCGCTACCGCGAGCAGGGGCTGTGGGGCCTGGTGGATCACCGTGCGACTCGCCCGTCCTCACCGACGGGACGGGCCGATGACAGGGTGGTGGCCGCCATCACGGAGATCCTGGCCGCGACGACAGATGAGTCCACTGGCACCCGCGGCCGGCTGCGTCGGCGGGTGGAGGCGCTGCTGGCGGAACGGCACGGGCCGGGCACAGTCGCGATGCCGTCGAAGTCTGCGTTCTATCGGCTCGTCGAGGTGATGAGCGAAGGTACGCACGCCTTCGGCGAGGCCACATCACGCAGGTCAGCGGCTCGCCGCCCTCCAGGAGCGTTCACCCCTTCCTCGGCCTGCCGACCCGGCGAGATGGTGCAGATCGACACGACACCGCTGGACGTGCTGGTGATCCTGGAGGACGGGGTGAGCGGACGCCCGGAACTCACGATCGCCGTTGACGTGGCAACGAGGTCGATCTGCGCTGCGGTACTGCGACCGGCAGGAACCAAGGCCGTGGACGCCGCACTGCTGCTGGCCAAAATGCTGGTCCCGGAGCCGCTGCGACCCGGTTGGTCGGACGCGCTGGCGATGTCGATGACGCTGATCCCCCACCAAAGGCTGCTGGACATCGACGCACGCCTGGAGCAAGCGGCCGCCAAGCCGGTGATCGTGCCGGAGACGATCGGCATCGATCACGGCAAGGTGTTCGCCTCCGACACCTTCCTGACCGCCTGCCGGTCACTGGGCATCTCCGTCCAGCCGTCCCGCCCGGCGACCCCGACTGACAAGGGAATCGTCGAGAGGACATTTTCCTCGATCAACACGCTGTTCTGCCAACACATCCCCGGTTACACCGGTTGGAACACGACCCGTCGGGGCGCCGGGATCGAGGCTGTCTGGACGCTCGCGGAACTGGACGACCTACTCCAGGAGTGGATCGTGGCCTGCTGGCAACAGCGGCCACACGAAGGGCTGCGCAGCCCGTTCCTACCGGGCCAACCCATGTCTCCCAACGACGCATATGCCCTGCTGGTCTCCCGCACTGGCTACCTGCCGATGCCGCTGAGCGGCACCGACTACCTGGAGCTACTGCCAGCACTCTGGCGTTCGGTCAACGACTACGGCATCCGCATCAACCATCGCACCTACAACTGCCCCGGACTGAACCCGCTACGGCGCCGCTCCTCGGGAGTGACCGCCAAAGGCGGGCTCTGGGAAGTCCACTACGACCCCTACGACCTGTCCCAGGTCTGGGTACGCGACGCGCGCACCGGAGAGTGGATCACGGTTCCGTGGACACACCGGCACCTGGTCTCCGCGCCGTTCGCGGACTTCACATGGCGCCGGGCCCGGGACTTGCTCGCGATGCGAGGGCGGGACGACACCGACCAGGCCGCCGTGGCCGCTGCCGTAGACCAATTGCTGACCCGGGCGGAAAGCGGGCCGGACCGCCGGATCGCAGCCCGCACCCGCGCAGCCCTGGAACCCGCTCGGCCCGTCGCCGCGCTGCCACAGGCACCTGCTCCGGACGACACCGAGGACGAGACCGCCGTCCTGGAGCAGCCGTCGAACGTCATCCCCTTCGGCGTCTTCGACGCCTTCACTGACGGGAGCCGCCTGTGAGCCAGGCCCCGCCACAGGACATCGCCAATCCGCAGGCGTCGCTGACCACGAAGGAAGGCTGGCGGGCGTTCGTCGACGAGAACCCGGAGCCCCCGCCGTCCCTCGGGTCCAGCACCGTCCTGGACAAGGGCGAACTGGAGTCCTATAAGGAAGCGCGGATCGACTACCACACACGATCCGTCATCGTGAACACCCCCACGATCCGCGGCGTCGTCACCACCGGCCGCAAACGCATCGTGCTCAACCGGCACCAGGTCTCAGCCCGGCGCGGCCTGATCGTGTCCGGTTCCGCCGGGACCGGCAAGACAACAGCGATCACCCAGCTGGGCAAGAACGTCGAACAGATCACCCGGCGCCGCAACCCCGCTGCTGTCGGCGGACTGCCGGTCGTCTTCGTCACCGTTCCCCCGGCCGCCACCCCGAAGATGCTCGCAGGCGAGTTCGCCCGATTCCTCGGCGTCCCGCTGGAGCACCGCATGAGCCAGGTCCAGATCACCAACGCCGTCTGTGACCTGCTCGGCAGGCTCGGCACCACGCTCGTCCTGGTCGACGGGATCCACAACCTCGACCTGACCACCCGCAACGGAGCCGAGGCATCCGACCAGCTGAAGTACCTCTCGGAACGGATCGCGGCCACCTTCGTGCTCGCTGGTCTCGATGTTGAAACCAGCAGCCTGTTCCAGGGCACCCGCGGGCAGCAGATCGCCGGCCGCTACACGGTCATCCCCTCCCGACCCTTCGGCCACAAGAACCGCGCGGACAAGGAGCACTGGCAGGCCCTGGTGGCGACCATGGAGGACTCCCTCCGACTGCACGCCCATCGTCCGGGCACCTTGGTCGCCATGACCGATTACCTGCACGACCGCACCGGCGGACTGATCGGCAGCCTTTCCCAGCTCGTCCGAGAAGCCGCGGTGGACGCCATCGACACGGGCGCAGAAAAGATCACCAAGCGCATGCTCGACGCGATTGAGCTCGACCACGCTGTCCAGCAGCCTCACTCTGATCACCGCCGCGCCAAGCGCGCCCGCAAACCGAGGGCGGCCTGAGCGTTGGAGCCCTGGGAAGCCCCGGTCCGGCTCCTGCCGCTTCCTCTGCCACCGGTTCACGGGGAGGTCTTCGGCTGGTATCTGCACCGCCTCGCCGCCGCCAACCAAGTGACAGCGGGTCAACTGGCGAAAACTCTGACACCGTTCAAAAACGCGCAGGTCGGCAAGCGGACAGACACACTATGGCGCTGGACTCCGATGGTTCTGCCACGGCTGGCCGCCCTGACGGGTCTTACGCCCGAGACCCTTCGGATGCTGCTACCGGCGATCGCACGGGTTGAGGCGCGCACCGCAGGCGACGTAGTCCGCTACCGTCGGCGTCTTTACGTCGCCTGCTCACACTGCATGCACCGCCGCGGGATCACCAGACCCGTCCTCGCCCATCGCCCCGCCGATCTCCAGCTCTGCCGCCGACACGGCATTTGGGTGGACGGCAACCGTCACTACCGTGTCGGCCACCTCCCAGAGCTCGTTTCCGCTGAGCACCGACACCGACGGATCGCCCGCCGTTTCCCCGACACCCTGGAAGCAGCGACGAAAGAAGCGCAGCACTTGGTCCGCTCCTGGCTCCATAACAAGAACCAACCTCATCTGCTCTCACGCTGGAATGACCGCCTCGCCCAGCTCCCTCCCAAGGAAGCCATCTACGGGAACATCATCAGGCGACGCGTCGACGAGCGGGACTACATCGCGACCTATCCAGAGTTCGTCACGCTGTTGGGCATGCTGGCCGATCCTGCTTGGCGGACACTGCGGGCGCCTCGCCGATGGGCGAACCTCAGCCAGCACCGGCGCACCATCAACTCCGTCTATGCAGAGGCCGAGCACCGGCTGAACGTCCCCACCCTTCGCGAGAAGCTCCACTCCCACGCCTTCTCCAACGACGCCCTCTTCCGCTGGACCGACCCTTTGGGAAGATCACTGATGCTGGTGATGACGCCGGACGACCACGACGCCCTTCGGGATGAGCTTCAGCAGAAATAGCAAACTCCCGTATACGTCGGGCGAGTCCCGAGGGAGCATCCCAGACGACCTGCAATCCGCTGATCATGCCCAGGGAACGTTAGCCACGTCGCCCACCCAGCCCCGGATTCGTGTGAGATCCCTATAATTGCCGCTGTATCCTAGGGAGTTCAGAATCAACAGCACTAGGTAATGGCGAGCGAGAAGCCAAGCATCCCTCGTCAAGCCATCCAATCGGTAAACCGGCTCCTGCGACTCTTGCGGATGCACCAGTCGATTCCTGACCCAGGTTACGACGTCAGCCCCGTCAATGGCCTTGTTCTCGTTCATCTTTACATCAGCGGCGTACTGTGCGGCCGCCGGCAGGAGCTGAGGATTGATGTCGACGGGGATCTGGGCACTCAGCAGCACTTTGCGCAGCAACTCATGTGCCGGACGTTGCTTGTATTGCTGCTTGGTCAAAACGCCGTTGAGGACGAGACTTTCCCACATGATGTGTTCCAGTCCAGCTGTACCCATGATGATTCGAGGCTCGACAAAGTCACGGCTGCGCATGGCGGAGATGGCATACATCATCTGAAAGCGCAGCGGCACGAGTCGGTCAGGGTCCGCAAAGGCGTCGATCACGAGGCTCAAGAAGTCGCCAAGCGATTGGTGATCTTGGTCGTACCACCAACCATCGCTACTCGTGCGCGCCGGGTCACAGTGGGAGGCTCCCCACTGCTCCCACCCCACGCGACCGCCGCTGTCCTCGCCAACTGACAGCATGGGAGCAGCCCATCGGCCGAGCGCGAACGAGAACCCGACGTGCATCGCTGTCAGCACGGGATCCACCTCGTCGGCTGTAAAGGGCGAGCCGTCGGTACGACGCACTTCCATTACGTGCGTCATCACGTACACATCAGTCTTGTGGAGATCGCGCCAAACCCTCTGATAGTCGGGGCGAACATCTAGCGTGATCTTCCAGCCACTCGTTTGATGCTCCCAACGGCCTGACCACTCCTGCTCTCCGTCGGCCGTCCTCGCCACCAGCCCCAGCGGACCATGCCAGTTGGGCAGGTTGAACCAATGAACGACGAGTCGAGTCAATGGGGCCCCGGAGTTCCCGAACGAGGCCCCGTTCGACCATCCTCCGTCGATGTTCCGCGGCACCCCAGGCATGATCATGTCGCCTATCGGACGATGGAGAGTCAGGTCAACCTCGTCACGGTTCGCGAAGCCTGGAGATGCCCCATCTCCGACCTTCCACTCAAAGTTGAAGCCGTTTGAACAGATCAACTCGACGCGGCCAGGAACGTCAGTTGCTCCTAGCCCGCCGATCAGGCCGTCGTACAGAAGGACGGCCTGGCTCGGTTCGTTGTACGGATAGATCGGCGCGAGTGGTTGGCCCGCTGCGGGCATGTTCGTGGTAGCCACACCGTCACCGTAGTGATGCAGCATCTGACCACGCCGGGATTTAGAAGAAGTTCTCGGTGGACCTACTTAATCTGAGTGAGTGATGCCGTCGTCATGGTGCGGATGGGGACAACGGGCATTTCAGTCCTGCGTACGATCTCCGTCCCACGGGGGTCGAAGGAGCGCGTGGCCGGGCCCGGGGGGTGTCGCCTGCGAGGGGCCAATTGCAGGTGTGCTCGATGTACCCAGAGTTCGAGGGATCACCACCCGGTTCTCACCGAAGTACCGCCGGATGGAGTCTTGACGCGTCGTACGCATCCATAGAGGAGCCCCGATGAGGATGCGGCGGACGCCATCCAGCTCCGGCTCCACCCGGAAGTCCCACCGCCCCGGTGTAAGGACCACGTCCCTGTAGACGAGAGCGACGTACTCGGTCGCGTCGAACCCCAACACTGTGTATGCGCGGGTCTCGGGACGCCCCTGATGGGCAGCGGGTTCGGTGTAGATGCCCTGCGACATCGCGACCTTAAGGATCTCCACGGCAAGCTGCTCATCGTCGAACGGAAACTCGTGTCCCGTCCGCGTGCTCACCTCTGCACCTCGGAGGGCAATGAACTCCTCGATCATTGGGGCGGCCGACGAAGTCCACCCGCCGACACTGTCCTCCTCCGGAACAGCGAACCCCCTCAGGTTCTTCAGGCTTCCGAACAGGCAGAGATCGACTCGTCCCTCCCGCGTGATTCCCTGTGTGTGGATCACAGCGGTGCGCTGGTGGAGGCGGTGCTGTGGGTACCCCCACGTCTGGAACTCCGCCACCTCAGCATGGCCTGCCCCTTAAACGAGTTGCCCAGAAGCCGGGGGGCTGAAGTCCGTGATGATCGACTTGCGGAGCTTCCTCTTGAGCTTCTCGGCGACGTCGAAGGTGGTGTTCTCCTGGTCCCTGCCAGCGAGGCTGACGCCATTGCCCGCCAGACCGAGATTGAGGGCGGGCTGGATACGGGGGTTCAGCCGGACCCCGTTGTCGTCGATCACCTCGGTGACCAGGCGCTGGGACCAGTACACGTACCGGCCTACGGGTTGGCGCAACGCCTGCCTCCATCGCGCATCAGGGCCGGTTCGGAAACTGCGGCCGCTCAGGTAGATAAGGACGAACGGAGCTTGGCAAGAGGTTCCCATGACTCCGCCCGTTGCCAGGCCGCACGCACGGCCTTCGAGCAGTCGGGCGTCGCGCTGGATCTGACCGACCAGGACACACCACGTCTCCCCTTCGTCTTTCGGGCGCCGCGCGGAAACGACACCGGCGTCCCAGGAGAACTGAACAGGGCCAGGTCACGATCGTCGCCAAATTTCAGATGCACGGGGCTCCTGAGAACGAAACAGAAGATGAGAATCGTCCCGACAACTTCGCTGGGACGCCCCCGCCTGGCACCGTCCCAGCGAAAGCGACAGCTCCCTGATCAGAACAGGTCCGTCCCCTCACCTCTGTTGGGAAGGGACATCGACTGTCACATTTCAGCGCTTGTTGTCACGGCCGCGACTCGCACGGCACGGACGGGTACACCCGGGCCGCCGAGGTCATCCGCGCGCACTGGGCGGCGCGCGCGACGTCAGAAGGGCAGGGGCCGCCCGTGCACCACGTCCAGCCGGGACACCGCGCGGGTGAGCAGCACGTACAGCCGGTGCAGGCCCCGCCCTCCGGGCCCCTCCGCCTCCGCGACGGCCGCCGGTTCGACGGCGACGACGTGGTCGTACTCCAGGCCCTTGACGACGCTCGCCGGCACCACGGCCACCCGCGCACCCGGCGTCTCGGGCCCCGCCGCCGCGATCCCGGCCGCGTCGAGGGCCCTGCGGAGCCGGGGCACCTCCGCGTCGGCGGCGACGACGCCGACGGAGCCCTCCCGGGCGAGGGCGGCCCGTACGGCGTCGACGACCGCGTCGTGGACCCGGCCGGGCGCGGCCGGGCGCATCGTCAGCTCCCCGTCGGCGCGCAGGGAACGGACCGCCGGTACGTCCACGCCGAGCCGCGCCAGCAGCCGGTTGGTGAGGTCGACGACCGCCTGCGGCACCCGGAAACCGGTGGTCAGCGGGACCACGGGCGCGTCCGGCCGGCCCAGGTGCGCGAGGACCGTCCGCCAGGACCGCGCGGCCCACGGCGTGGTGCCCTGGGCCAGGTCGCCGAGGACGGTGAGCGAACCGAAGGCGGCCCGGCGGGCGATGGCCCGGCACTCCATCGGGGAGAGGTCCTGGGCCTCGTCGACGACGACGTGCCCGTAGCCCTCGGGGTGTTCGAGCAGCCCGGCGACCTCGTCGAGGAGGACCAGGTCGGCGGCGGACCAGCGGGCCGACTTCCACGACCGCGGCGCCCGGTCCGTCCACAGCACCGCCTTCTGCTCGTCGTCGTCGAGCAGCCCGTCGGCGGCCTGCGCGAGCGCGCCGGGGTCGGTGAGCAGCCGCGCGACGACCTCTTCCGGCCGCACCCGGGGCCAGGCCGCGTCGACGTACGCGCCGACCGGCCGGGACCGTTCGATCCGGCGCGTCCAGGCGCCCGTCCGCGGCCCGGCGCGCCGCTCGGCCAGGTCCTGGACGTACCGCACGATCCGTGCCCGCACCCGCTCCCGCCCCACGGTGTACGGCGGTTCCTCGTCCCGCACGTCCGCCACGATCCGGTCCAGCTCCTCGGCCGGGACCCGCCAGCGGTACGAACCGTCCGGTACGGCGAGGGAGCCGGCGGCGCCGACGGCCACCCGCGCGTACAGGGCGCGGCGCAGCACCTCGGCCATCCGGGCGTCGTGCTTGACGGTGGCGGCCCGCTCGCCGTCGGCGCCGGTGACCGGGTGCCGGGCCAGCTCCCGGGCGAGCGTGGACTGCCGTACGCCGGTCTCGCCGAGGGCGGGCAGCACCTCGGCGATGTAGGAGAGGAAGGCGGGGTGGGGGCCGAGGACCAGCAGTCCGCCCCGACGGATGCGCTGCGGGTGGGTGTAGAGCAGGTACGCGGCACGGTGCAGTCCGACGGCGGTCTTGCCCGTGCCCGGGGCGCCCTGCACGCAGACCGTGGTGGTGAGGTCCGCGCGGACGAGGTCGTCCTGTTCGGGCTGGATGGTGGCGGCGATGTCCCGCATCGGGCCGACGCGGGGCCGTTCGATCTCCCGGGCGACGATGTCGCTCGCCCGGGACTCACCCCGGCCGAGGTGCTCGTCCTCCAGCCCGGTGAGGTCGGCCGAGTCCCCGCGGCTGCCGGGCGCCCACCCGAAGCGGCGGCGGACGGCGACACCGCGCGGGTCGCCCGGGGTCGCCTGGTAGAAGGCGCGGGAGACGGGGGCGCGCCAGTCGACGACGAGGGGCGGGGCGGTCGGCTCCTCGGTGATCCGCAGCCGCCCGATGTGCAGGGCCGGTCCGGCGGCCTGCGGCTGCTGCGGCTGCCGGGCGCCGTCCTCGCCGGCGTCCGGGCCGGCGAAGTCCAGCCGTCCGAAGAAGAGCGGTCCCTCGGGCAGTTCGCGCAGTGCCCTGGCCCGGCTGCGCAGCCGGTGCCCGAGGACCTCGGCGTCGACACCGGAGGCGGAGACGTCCTCGCCGGTGACGACGTGTTCCCGGGCGCCCTCGACCAGGGCGGCGAGGGCGGCGCGGCAGTGTTCGTGGTGGGCGCGTTCCCGGGCGAGGGCGTGCTGGAGGGCGGGGTCGGGTGAGGTCATTCCATGGAGCGTACCCGCTTAGCGTTACCGAGTTACATTATTTACTCAGGCACCTTTGCTTGGCGGTTCCCCTTTGCCTGGCGGTTCCCCGTTACTCGGCGGTTCCCCGTCCCCCGGGCCGGCCAGCCACGGCAGCCCCGCCGCGAGCACGCCGAACCCCCGCTCCGCCGCCGCCACGGCGTCCTCCCGTACGTCGGCCACCCGCTCCCCGGCCGCGACCCGCCGCCAGTTCTCCAGCGCGAGGACCCGCTGCACGGCGATGATCTGCCCGGCGGCCAGCCTGGCCTCCAGGTCACCGCCGAGCACCTCGGCGAGCGCGGCCTCCGACCGCTCCAGGTGCGTGTACAGCCGGGCGACGAGGGCGGGGGTCCCGTAGAGCAGCGCGTGGAAGGCGAGTACGTCGGGACGGTCGTTGAGCCCGGTCACCGGATCGGACCGCTCCAGCCCTGCCAGGAAGTGCCGGCGCAGCGCGGCGAGCGGCGTGGGCCCCTGGCCGGCCACCCGTGCCGCCTCGCCCTCGTGGTCGGCGATGCGGTGCAGGACCAGGTCCTCCTTCGCCGGGAAGTACCGGAAGAGCGTGGGCTTGGACACCTCGGCCGCGGCGGCCACCTCCGCGACGGACACCGCGTCGAACCCCTTCTCCAGGAAGAGGCCGACGGCGACGTCCGACAGCGTCCGGAACATCCGCTGCCGCTTGCGTTCTCGCAGACCGGGGGCGTTCATGGGGGGAGGCTAACGCGTTCCGGGCGCCGGCCCCCGGTGGTGGGCCTGCGGCCTCGCGGTGCCGGCGGGCCGGCGGGCCGGGGTTGCCGGCACCCCGGCGTCCCCGGCCGCCCCGAGACCCCGTCCGGACCGGGCGGACCGGGCGGACCGGGCGGGGTCCCGGGGCCCCGTCCGGACCGGGCGGCCCGGCGCCCCGGCGCCCCGGTGCCCCAACCACGCCCCCCGCGTCCGGACGCAGCCGCCCCCGACCCCCGGGTCGCGGAGCCACCGCCCTCTCGCGGCCGTCCGCGGGCCCCCGGTCAGCGGTGGCCTCCCACGCGTCGCCGCCCCCCGCCCGCCGCCTGACGGGCGAGGCTCCTGGAGCGTCGTGTGACTCCCGCCCGTTCCGGTGGAGGCCGGCGGGACGAGGGGGTTGGCGGCACGTCGCCGCGCCGGGCCGTGTCCCGGCCGCCCGTCCGCGCTCCGTGCGGGACACTGCCGCGATGACCCACACGGGCTCCGGCCGGAACACGATCGACGACGACGAGTCCGCCCTGCTGCGCGCGTTCGGGTCCGCCCGCGCGGTGCTGTTCGACTTCGACGGTCCCGTCTGCGACCTGTTCGGCGCCTCCACCACGACGGACGTGGCGGAGCAGGTCAAGCGGACGGCCCGGCGGTACTGGGGACCGCTCGACCCCGCGGTGGAGGAGTGCGACGACTCCCACGGAATCCTCCGCCCCCTCAGGGAGATGTACGAGGGATCCGCACCCGGAGCGAGCACCCGCCCGCTGGAGCTGGCCGAGGCCGCCGTCACCTCCCGGGAGCGGCAGGCCGTGCGCACCGCGGCTCCCACGCCCCACCTGCACACGCTCGTGGACCTGCTGCGCGGGCTCGGCACGCGCCTGGCCGTCGTCAGCAACAACGCGCCGGGCCCGATCCGGCACTGTCTCGGCCGTCTCGGGCTGGACCGGGCGTTCGACGGGGTCTTCGGCCGCTCCCCGCACGACGCGCGGCTCATGAAGCCGCATCCGGACTGCGTGCACCGGGCCCTGCGCCACCTGGGCCTGCCCGCCGCCGGCTGCCTGCTCGTCGGCGACCAGCTCACCGACCTGGGGGCCGCCCGGTCGGCCGGGACCGGCTTCCTCGGGCTCACACCGTGCCCGGTCCGCGCGCGGGCCATGGCGGAGGGCGGCGCGGACGCGGTGGTCTCCTCCTACCTCCCGGTCGTACGGGCCGTCGCCGGGCTGCCGGCCCGCGGGTGACGGTCCGGTCGCTCCGCGGGCGGGCCTTGGCCGGCCGCACCGGGGGCCCGTTCCCGCAGTACCCGCAGGAGCGGTTCGAGGGAGCCGACGAGCACCGGTGCCCCCGCGTCCCGCAGTTGCCGCTCCTTGCGGTCGTTCCTCGCGTACCCGAGGAAGGCGACGCCGGCGCTCCGCGCCGCGGCCAGGTCGGCGGGTGAGTCGCCGAGCATCAGGGCGGCGGAGGCGGCGCAGCCCGTGTGGCGCAGGGCGCGGCGCAGGGAGTCCGGGTCGGGCTTCAGGAGGTGCGGGTCCCGGGTGCGGCCGTAGACGTGCGGGGCGAAGCAGGACAGCAGGCCGCGGCCGGCCAGGTAGGCGTGCGCCGCGCGCGGGGAGTTGTTCGTGACGACGGCCAGCCGGCTGCCCCGCGCCGACCAGGTGCGGATCAGCGGATCGGCGTAGGCGGTGGGCGTCGCGGAGGGCACGGCGCGCAGCTCCGCCGACGTGAGGAACTCCTCCAGTTCGGCCACCAGGGCGCTGCCGGGGCAGCGGCGGTTCGCGGCCCGCAGGACCTCCTGCGGGTCGTCGGCCCCGCGGCCGTCGGGCGGGAACAGGTCCGGCACGCCGCGGTCCGCCAGCCACGCCGTCATCTCGCCGGCGATCCGGCTCGCCCGGTAGCGGGCGAACAGGCGGCAGATCGGGCCGTCGAAGTCCCACAGCACGAGCCGGGCGTTCCGGACCGTGGAGCGCAGCCGCTCGTCGTCCGCCTCCGCGGTCATCGGTCGCGTCCGCTCCGTGTCAGGAGAAGGTCATGTCGGTGGCGATGGTGTTCCACAGGGCCTCGAACCACCGCTCCGACTCCTCCACGAACGCCGCGTCCCGGTGGCCCGACCGCTTCAGGAAGGAAAACAGCAGGGACTGGGAACCGAGGGCGTCGTACATCTCCAGTGTCCGGTTCTCGTACTCCTCCTCGCGCCGGGTCAGCATGTAGTGGCCCATGAGCGCCTCCTCGCCGTTGAGCAGGTACAGCTTCGTCGGCGGGGTGAACGGCAGCGTGCGGAAGGTCACCCGCACGTCGACGTGGCGGGTGGTGCGCACGGCGCGCAGATTGTGCCGGAGCACCCTGGCCTGGGCGTTGCGCATCTCCAGCCAGCGCCGGTGGACCGGGTCGTCCTCCTCCTGCTCGACCAGGACGGGGAAGGCCAGCGCGATGTCCCGCGCCGGCAGCAGGACGCGGAAGTCGATCGACTCCGGGCGGACGTGGCCCTCGTGGATCAGGCGGAGCGGCTCGCTGAGGGCGAGCACCAGCGTCTCCGAGGTGTGGCACACGACGTCCACCCGCACCCGTGGGGCGGAGAACGCCGCCGTCAGGCGGTGCCCCAGCGCCCGCATGGTCGGCTGCGGCTGGTCGCCCCCGGCCGGGGCGGGCTCGGCGATGCGCGGCGGGCTGCCCTTGCTGACGTTGGCGAGCAGCCCGTCCTCGTGGAGCGCCCGCAGGGCCTGGCGGACGGCGCCGCGCTCCACGCCGAACTCGTCGGCCAGCTCGGCCTGGGTGGGCAGGCGGTCGCCCGCCTTCAGCTCTCCGCCGCGGATCCGTTCCCGCAGGATGTCGGCGATCTCCTGGGACGAGAGCCTTCTGCTGCCGTTCACGGACACGTTCTCCTGGGTCACGACCGAACGTTACAACTTCGACCTGCCTGCCGGGAGTTGCTTGAAACCCGTTTACCGGCAGCTGCCAAGTGGGGACAACACGACTAAAGTTGGTTGCCAACTTACCCTAGTTGGCGGGAGTTTTCCTTCCAGGCTTCCGAAAGGGACGACCATGCCCGTCCTCGCTCTCGTGTCCGCGGTCTGCGTTCTCGCCTTCGAGCAGATCGCCCAGTGGAGGTACGGCACCACCGGCATCATCGGCCTGCTCCTGCTCGCCCTGGGCGTCAAGGCCAGGAGCCCGTCGCTCAGCTCCGCCGGGGCGGTGGTGCTGGCCCTCCTGGTCGCACGGCCCGCCCTGTGAGCCGACGACGGCCGAGGACTGCCGAGGACGCAACAACTTCCCGCCACCTTGGGCGAGTTCACAGAAAGGCGGTTCCAGAGTATTCCGTCCGAGCATAACCAACGCTAAGTTGGCAGCCAACTTGAGCAACGTGGTCGAACCCTCCAGGGGTTGGCCACCACGGTGAACAGGGGGTCCACCATGCCGCTCATCGCCATCCTCGTCGCCGCTCTGGCCGTGGGGTTCGAGCAGCTCGTGCAGTGGAAGTACGGCCCGATGGGCATCATCGCGTTCGTCGCGCTGTCCATCGGCATCAAGGCGAAGAACACCATGATCGGCGGTGTGGGCGCGGTGATCCTCGTGATGCTGCTCGCCCAGTCCGGCTGAACCGGCGTACTGCCGTCCGGGCCCCCTTCCGGAGGGGAGCCGGGAGCCCGGACGGCAGTCGGCACCACCGCACGGCCACCGCAACCGAAGAGCACGCGCTACGGATGCGCACACCCGCCCGTCACCGGCAGAAGGGAGCCGTTCTCAGAACATGTCCGGGCACCAAGGCCGCCTGGACGTACGCAGCAGGGCGTCGGCCACACGGGCGGCGCCCGCTCGTTCTTCCCCGGCCCGGCCGAGCGCGGCCAGCCGTACGGCCGACTCGTCACCGAGCCACAGCGCCGCCAGCTCGGCCGCGCCGAGCACGAGGTGGGCGCTCTCGGTGGTCGGCGTGCAGGCGGCGCCGTCCGGCCCCGCCTCCAGCCGCCACCGTCCGCCGGCCGGCCCGCCCCGGTCCTCGACCTCCAGCACCAGCGTGCCCCGCCCCTCGTACGTGCGCGCCTCCAGCGCCCGTACGACGTCCAGGACGCGCACCCACAGCCAGTCGGCCTGCGTGGTGATCCTGGCCGCGCGCGGGTCCGGCAGGAGCTGCGGGAGCAGGTCGTCGGGGGAGCGCCAGCCGCTCTTGACGGTCTGGACCCAGTCGATCGAGCACAGGTAGCGCCACAGGGCGCGCTCGGCGGCCGGCGTCACCGCCAGCAGCCAGTCGACGGTCGCCGTGTTCAGCGGCTGCTTGGCGCTCCAGTGGTCGTCGGACCGGTACGACACCATGCCCTCGACCTCGCCCTCCGCCGAGCGGTACACGGCGTAGAAGGGCTCGGTCCACGGGGTGCCGTTCCAGTTGACGACGCCGGTCCGTACCCGCCACCACAGGTCGGTCCGGCTGACCGCGCCCGGCTGGGCCCGGCGCAGCCGCTCGTGCAGCCCGGGGCCGAGCCTGCGGACGTCCTCCCCGTCCACGAGGTCGATCCGGCCGCCGTCCCCGGGGGCCGCCCAGCGCGGGTCGAGACGGGCCCGGGGCACGTCGACGGTCCACTCGGTCATCGTGGTCGCGGGCCCGAAGCCGTAGCGGCCGTAGATCGGGTACTCGGCCGCGATCAGGGTCGCGACGACGTCCCCGCGGTCCTTCGCCGCGGCCAGGTCCCGCGCCATCATGCGGGTCAGCAGGCCGCGGCGCCGGTGGGTGGCGGTGACGGTGACGTTGGAGATCGCGTCGGCCCGGACCGGGGCGCCTCCGACGGCGGTGACCTCCTGGTCGAAGGACCGGAAGGTCGCCACGCACCGGTCGCCGTCGAAGGCACCGAGGAACCGGCCGGGCGCGAACTCGTTGCGGCGGGTCTCCAACTGCTCCGCCCCCACGGCGGGCGGCAGGAGGAATCCGGTGTTCAGGGCACGGTTCCAGTCGGGGAACTCGGCCTCGGTGACGGGGCGTATGCCGATGTCGGTGCGGCTGGTCATGGCCTCACGGTAGGCCGCCGCCCCCGCCCCCGTCGCGCGGGTATTCGGGGCCGCCGGGACGGTCAGAAGGCCGCCCGGACCTCCCCCACCTCACGCCCGCCGCCCAGCAGGGGCGCGCGGCCGATGCGGTCGACCACGGGCTCCTTCACGCCCAGCAGGGTCAGCGCGCGGGCCAGGACCGGTCCCAGGGCCCGGGTCGAGCCGTCCTCCACCTTGAAGGCCAGGGCGCGGCCGTCCGGCAGGGCCACCGCCTGGACGGCCTCCGCGCCCATCTTGGAGAGGGCGCCCGGCACCTCGCGCATCAGCCAGGTGTCGGCGCGGCGGGTACCGGCGACGTACTCGGGATGGGCGCGCATCGCGTCGGCGACCCGGCGCTCCGCCGTGCCGGGCTCGGCGCCGACGAAGGAGCGGAAGGCGCGGGCCAGCCCGGTCAGACCGACCGCCATCAGCGGCGCGCCGCACCCGTCCGTGCCGACGGCGGCGACCGGCTCGCCCGCCGCCTCCTCCACGACCTCGTGGATGATCCGCTGCAACGGGTGCTCCGGGTCGAGATACGACTCCAGGGGCCAGCCCCGCTGCGCGCAGACGGCCAGCATCACGGTGTGCTTGCCGGAGCAGTTCATGGTGATCCGGTCGGGCACCGCGCCCGACGCCAGCCGGGCGTCCCGCTCCTCCGGGTCCAGGGGCAGGTCGGGCGGGCACTGGAGCAGGGCCGGCTCCAGGCCGTACTCGTCCAGCATCCTGCGGACCAGGTCGCGGTGGAAGGGCTCCCCGGCGTGGCTCGCGGCGGCCAGCGCCAGCCGCTCCCCGGACAGGCCGAGACCGGCGCGCAGGACGCCGGCCGCCTGCATCGGCTTGTTGGAGGAGCGCGGGAAGACCGGCGCCGTCACGTCCCCCAGCGCCAGCTCCACGGCCCCGTCGGCGTCCAGCAGGACCAGACTGCCCCGGTGCCGCCCCTCGACGAAGCCGGACCGGACGACCTCGGCGAGGACGGGCGGCACGGCGGACGAGGGGGCGGGCGGGGGCGTGGGCTGGGGCGACTGGGGCGCGGGCATCGGCGGTGGCCTTCCGGACGGGTGACCCGCCGCGGCGACGGCCCGGGGTCACCGGGCCGTGGGAGGGCGGCCCGGGAGCCGCCGCTCGTGTCACACCAGCAGGTCGTCGACTTGTGCTTCCCCTTCACGGTACCTGCGGGCGATCTCTGCGCTGCAGCCGTCCGCCGTGCGCTGGAGCCGCTGCCTGCGCCGGGAGACCTGCTGCTCGTAGCGCACGAGCCGGCCCATGCCGGCGGTCAGCTCGACATCGGTGCGGGCCGTCAGGTCCGACAGCTCCACCTCGCCGAGCATCTCCGCGGCCAACCTCCGGCACTCCTCGCTCCGCGGCGTGCCCAGCGTCACGTGGCGGGCGGAGGACCGCTGCCGGGCCGGGCCGTCGGCCAGGATCTCCGACAGCCGCTCGACGACGGGCCCCCTCGTGGCGGTGGTCACCACCGACGCCGGACCGCGCCGCGCCAGCTCCGCCCGCAGGATGTCGATCCGCCCCTGCAACAGCCGCCGTACGTAGCTGAGGTCCGCCTCCTCGCGCTGGGCGTCCCGGCGCAGGGTGCGCAGTTCGGGCAGGCTCAGCGCGGTCAGGTCGCGCCCCGGAGGGCCCGCGGGCAGCTCCGGGCTGTCCGTGCGCTGCACGGGTGGCCGGGGCGCCTCCAGGCCACCCGGGCAGGTCAGTGCGACAGTCCCAAGCGGCTGCCCCGTACTCGGTGTGCTCATGTGCCTCTACCGTCCGTCCCCTCGACCGGCCTCAGGAGAGCATCGTGCCACCCCAAGTGGCCGCTATGTGACCGAGTGCCCACGATCGGCCCCAGATGGGGGGTTAGGCAACAAAAAGAAACCCCGTACGGGCCCGTGTGCGGCGGACCGGAGGCGCACGGCATCATGACGGGATGCGTGCGGTGGTGCAGAGGGTGGACGGCGCGAGCGTCGTCGTGGACGGCGAGACGGTGGGGTCGATCGACGGCGAGGGCCTGTGCGTTCTGGTCGGCGTCACCCACGAGGACACCGAGGAGGAGGCGGCGCGGCTGGCCCGCAAGCTCTGGTCGGTGCGCCTGCTGCACGACGAGAAGTCGTGCAGCGACGTCGGCGCCCCGCTCCTGGTGATCAGCCAGTTCACCCTTTACGGCGACGCCCGCAAGGGCCGCCGTCCCACCTGGAACGCCGCCGCGCCCGGTGACGTGGCCGAGCCGCTGGTCGACGAGGTCGTCGCGCGGCTGCGCGCGCTGGGCGCGACCGTGGCGACGGGCCGCTTCGGCGCGCGGATGCGGGTGTCGCTGACGAACGACGGCCCGTTCACGGTCCTGATCGAGGTGTAGGGCCCGTCGTCCGGCGCGCGTCCCGGCCGTACGGCCCCGGGAGGGGCGCCGGCCGGGCTCGCGCGGGCCCGCCTACGGCTCGACGACCGTCTCCTGGGCGGCCGCCGTGTCCTCCGCCATCAGCCGGGCGTCCGCCGGCACGTTCCGCTTCACCAGGGCGAGGGCGACCGGGCCCAGCTCGTGGTGGCGTACGGACGTGGTGACGAAACCGATCTTCCGGCCGTCGGGGCCGTCGTCGGCGAGGCGCACCTCGGCGCCGGCGGGCGGCAGGTGGACCTCGCTGCCGTCCAAGTGCAGGAAGACCAGGCGGCGCGGCGGCCTGCCGAGGTTGTGCACCCGGGCGACGGTCTCCTGCCCGCGGTAGCAGCCCTTCTGGAGATGGACCGCCGTGCCGATCCAGCCCAGCTCGTGCGGGATGGTCCGGTGGTCGGTCTCGAAACCGAGGCGGGGGCGGTGCTGCTCGACCCGCAGCGCCTCGTGCGCGAGGATTCCGGCCGGCGGTCCGGACCGGTCGGCGAACGCCTCCAGTTCCTCGCGCGGCAGGAAGAGATCACGGCCGTACGGCGTCTGCCGGACGGCGACGCCCTCCGGGACCTCGGTGATCGAGCCGGCCGGCAGGTGCACGACCGCGGTGTCGGCGGTGCGGTCGGCGACCTCGACCCGGTAGAAGAACTTCATCGACTCCAGGTAGGCGATCAGCGCCTCCTGGCTGCCGGGCTCCACGTGGGCCCAGACGGTCGCGCCGTCGTCCACGAGGTACAGGGCGTGCTCGATGTGGCCGTTGGCGGAGAGGATCAGCGCCTCGGTGGCCTCGCCGGCCGGCAGGTCACTGACGTGCTGGGTGAGCAGCAGGTGCAGCCAGCTCAGCCGGTCGTCGCCGGTGACGGTGACGACGCCGCGGTGGGAGAGGTCGACGAAGCCGGCGCCGTCGGCGAGGGCACGCTGCTCGCGGAACAGGTCCCCGTAGTGGGCGGCGACGCCTTCGTCCACGCCCTCGGCGGGGACGGCGCCGGGCAGGGACAGCAGGGGGCTCTTCATACGCCTAGCCTACGACTCGGTGCCCGAGGCCTTCCCGGAGCAGTCCCGGCACCGGCCGAAGATCGCGAAGTGCTTCAGGTCGGTGTCGAACCCGAACTGCTCCCGCAGCTTGGCGGTGAACTCGGCGGCCACCGACAGATCGGCCTCGATCACGTTGGTGCAGTCCCGGCAGACCAGGTGGATGTGGTGGTGCCGGTCGGCGAGGTGGTAGGTGGGCGCGCCGTGCCCGAGGTGGGCATGGCTGACCAGCCCCAGCTCCTCCAGGAGCTCCAGCGTGCGGTAGACGGTGGAGATGTTGACCCCCGACGCCGTCTTCCTCACTTCGCCGAGGATGTCGTCGGGGGTCGCGTGTTCCAGCGTGTCGACGGCTTCGAGCACCAGCTGCCGCTGCGGGGTCAGCCGGTAGCCGCGCTGCCTGAGGTCGCTCTTCCAGTCGGTGCTCACCACACCCACGAGTCTAGGACCTCCCGGGCGGGGGCCTACTTGAAGAAGGCGATCCCGTCGTCGGGCATGTCATCGGGCAGCGCCTTGGCCCAGCGCTCGACGTCCTGCGGGGTGACGACCTTCTTCAGGTGCGCCGACATGTAGGGGCGCAGCTCGACCTCGGGGGTCTGCTTCTCGCCGACCCACATCAGGTCGCTCTTGACGTAGCCGTAGAGCCGCTTGCCGCCGGTGTAGGGCTGAGAAGCCGCCGTGCGGGCCACCGCGTCCGTCACCAGGTCGATCTGCGGCTTCTGGTCGGCCAGCTCGCCGTACCAGATCTCGATGACGCCGTCGTCGCGGGTCATCGTCACCTCGACCTTGCGGTGCGCGTCGATGCGCCAGAAGCCGTGCTCGGACTCCAGCGGACGGAGCTTGTTTCCGTCGTTGTCCAGCACCCAGGTGTGCGACCGGTACTCCAGGAAGTCCCGGCCGTCGTGGGTGAAGGAGACCTCCTGCCCGAAGTTGCACTTCTCGGCGCCCGGGAAGTCGTGCACGCCCGCGCCCGCCCAGTCGCCCAGCAGGAAGGCGAGGGGGACGAGGTCCTTGTGGAGGTCGGACGGGATCTCGATCATGAGCGGTACTTCCTGGCGTCGGTGATCAGCGCTGGCCCTGGTACAGCTTCTTCACGGTCAGACCGGCGAAGGCGAGGACGCCGACGCAGACCAGGACCAGCAGGGCTTCGAAGAAGATCTCCACGGGGTGCTCCTTGAGCGGGGGGCATACGACAGGGCCGCCCCCAGCTTACGCGGCCCCTCCCGCAGCTTCCCCTCGGACTCCGTCCACGAAGGCGGCCCACGCGGGGGCGGCGAACAGGAGCGCGCCGCGAGCGGGGTCCTTGCTGTCCCGGACGGGGACGAGGGAGGGGAGGTGGGGGGCGACCTCGACGCACTCGCCGCCGTCCTGGTTGCTGTAGCTGCTCTTGCGCCAGTCAGCGGTGCGGAGGAGGTCGTCGGAGACCTCGACGCAGTTGCCGCCGTCCGGATTGCTGTAGCTGCTCTTGCGCCAGGTGATCGCGCTCAGGTCGATGGCTCGCATGGCGCTTCCTCCAGCATCCGCTCGATGAACTCCCGCGACGCCCCAGGAGACAGGGCCGTATCTCGCACTCGATCGTAGCGGAGCTGAAGCAGATCAACGGCCTGGGTTTCTTGCACCAGTTCGCCCGAGTAGCCCGTCTCCACCCAAGCCACGGTCCGGCCGCTGGTACCGCGCAGGAACATGGCGTCGGTATTGGGCAGGCCGTGCAGCCCAGCCGACAGCAGTTGCACCTGGACGATGACGTTGGCACGGCCCCCCATCAGCAGGAGATGACGCAGCTGCGCCCGCCACTTGGCGGGTGCACTCATTGGGCTGCGCAGTGCTGCCTCGGAGAGGAGGGCCCTGAACTGTGGTCCGCCCTCGGCCAGCAGCGGTTCACGGCGGCCCATGCGCGCCGCCACCTGCTTGTCCAGGTCAACGCCCGTCAGACCACCCTGGCCGAGCAGCTCAGCCGCGTACTCCGGCGTCTGGAGCAGGCCCGGCACGATGCTAGGCGAGTACTGCCACATACTCACCGCCTCGGCCTCAAGGACCATGTACCGGCGGTACCGCTCCTTGAACTGCGTGGGATCGGCCACCGCCAGCTCCCACAGTGTGAGGAGCATGCCGCCCGTGCCGTAGTACTGGTCGAGCGCCTCGACGATCTCCGGGCCGCCCAGGGTGTGGCCGTTCTCCATCTTTCCGAACTGGGACGCGTCCCACCCCACCGCCTCCGCCATGCCCCGCAGGGACACGCCCCGCGCGTGGCGGAGCAGCCGCAGCTCCTCCGCGAACCGCGCCCTCGGTTCCTGACGGCGACCCGTGATCGCCCTCCGCTGCGGCACCGCACCCCTCCCGGCTGTGGAATTTGTGGAATTCGGAGCGCCCGTTGTGGCACTAGCGGCCGTTCCAGGCTTGGCGACCCCCGGAGTGGGTCATGCTCGTACTGCCCAGACTACGCAGAGTAGGGCAACTGTCGCATTCCGTACAGACATTGACGTAAGGGAGCGGACCCGTGAGAACAGAACCGGCCACCTTCGAGCCCGGCACCGTGCTCTACGACACCGCCGCAGCCAAGGTCGGTGAGTACCGGGGCCGCAGCGGGCCGCGTGCGATGCTCCGCCCGCTCGGCGGCGGGCGGGAGTGGGAGGCGGAGCCGGCCGCGCTGCGCCCGGCGACCGACCGCGAGCGCCTCGGGGCGAATCTCCGCGCCGCGAACGAGCGCACCTTCGCCACGCCCCCGGCCCCCGGTGACCCGGGCGGGCCGCCCGTGCCGGCCCCCGGCTGCGAGGCCTGCGCCCGGCTGGCCGCCCGGCGGGAGGCCGCTCGGGCGGCGTTCGACCACAGCGCGGTGACGGACGCGAACGTCCTGCTGCGCCGGCACCGGCGCAAGGAGCACGAGGCATGACCCACGACGGCGGACTGCCCTACGAGGAGTGCGCGCGGGCGCAGCGGCTCGCGCCGCGACGGGACCGGACGTCCCTCTCCCCCGGTTACGCGATGCCCCCGTTCCACCCGGCCCACCCGCCTCGGCCCGCACCGACACCCGCCCCGAAGCCTGCCCCGACACCCGCACCGGGGGGCGCCCCCAAGCCCGCACCGAAGCCCGCACCGAAGCCCGCACCGAAGCCCGCACCGGGGCGTGCACCGGGGCCCGCACCGACACCCGCCCCGGGGCGCGAGTCCGGGGCCCGGTGCCGGGCCCGGCCGTACGTCGGGCTGGACGGCGCCACGGTCAGCGGCCTGCTCACCGTCCTGTGCGTCGCGTCGCTGCTGGTGACGATCACCGTCGCCCTCTGACGCCGCCCGCGCGGGCTACGCTTTTGGCATGGCGAAGAAGCTCGTGATCAAGGTGACAGCGGGGGCCGATGCTCCCGAGCGGTGTTCGCAGGCGTTCACCGTGGCGGCGGTGGCCGTGGCCAGTGGGGTCGACGTGTCACTGTGGCTGACCGGGGAGTCCGCCTGGTTCGCGGTGCCCGGACGCGCCGCCGAGTTCGAGCTGCCGCACGCCGCGCCGCTGCCCGACCTGCTCGACTCGCTCCTGGCGGGCGGCCGGGTGACGCTGTGCACGCAGTGCGCGGCCCGCCGCGACCTCACCGAGAAGGACGTCATCGAGGGCGTACGGATCGCGGGCGCCCAGGTCTTCGTGCAGGAGGCACTGGCCGACGACACCCAGGCGCTCGTCTACTGACCCCCCTAAAAAGCGTGAGCACCCAAGATAAAAGTGTCCTCGGAACGCTCAATCGAGCGCCCCGAGGACAGCAGGGGACGAAATGCTCACGTTTCTGCCGGAGAAGCAGTCGGGTCTGCGGGGCCACGGTCTGCCGGACGGTTCACCTCCACCGCCCGGGGACGCTGGGCGCGGCGCCCGGGGACGCTAGGGGCGGCGTCCCTTCCTGCCGTCCAACTCGTCCCACCACTCGTCGGACTCCGGGTCGCCGGAGGGGTCGTCCCACCAGCGGTCGTCGGGGCCGCGGCGGTTGGCGACCATCGCGGCGAGCGGGGGGATGACCATGGCGACCACGCACATGCCGACGGCCGCGGGGACCGACCAGAGCCGGACGACGCCCCAGGCCAGGACGAACAGCGCGATGCAGATGCCCATCATCACGAAGTAGCGATGCCGCCGCCGCGCGTACATACGTCCAGGGTAGGACCGGACGGGCCCTCCGGACAGGCCGAAGGGCCGCACCCCGGGCGTCCAACCCGTGGGGTGCGGCCCTTCCGACCGTCGCTTGCCGCTCGCCGTTCACGCTCGCCGTCAGACGGCGATGGCGACCTCCGCCAGCCCGCCCTGCTGGGCGACGACCGTGCGGTCGGCGCTGGCGCCCGGGACGAGCGCCCGGAGGGTCCAGGTGCCCTCGGCCGCGTAGAAGCGGAACTGGCCCGTCGCGGAGGTCGGGACCTCCGCCGTGAACTCGCCGGTGGAGTCCAGCAGGCGGACGTAGCCCGTCACCGGCTCGCCGTCGCGGGTCACCTGGCCCTGGATCGTGGTCTCACCGGGCTTGATCGTCGAGGCGTCGGGGCCACCGGCCTTCGCACCGCACATGTCGTACTCCCGAGGGGTTGAGGGGGCGGACTTACTTGTTGGCGCCGAGCTCGATCGGCACGCCGACGAGGGAGCCGTACTCGGTCCAGGAACCGTCGTAGTTCTTGACGTTCTCCACGCCCAGCAGCTCGTGCAGGACGAACCAGGTCAGGGCCGAGCGCTCACCGATGCGGCAGTAGGCGATGGTGTCCTTCGCCAGGTCGACCTGCTCGTCGGTGTAGAGCTGCTTCAGCTCGTCGTCCGACTTGAAGGTGCCGTCGTCGTTGGCGTTCTTCGACCACGGGATGTTGCGGGCGGACGGGACGTGGCCCGGGCGCTGCGACTGCTCCTGGGGGAGGTGGGCCGGGGCGAGCAGCTTGCCGGAGAACTCGTCGGGCGAGCGGACGTCGACCAGGTTCTGGGCGCCGATCGCCTGGACCACGTCGTCGCGGAAGGCGCGGATCGCGGTGTTCTGCGGCTTGGCCTTGTAGTCGGTGGCCGGGCGCTCGGGCACCTCGGTGCCGTCGACCAGCTCGCGGGCGTCCAGCTCCCACTTCTTGCGGCCGCCGTCGAGGAGCTTGACGTTCTCGTGGCCGTACAGCTTGAAGTACCAGTAGGCGTAGGACGCGAACCAGTTGTTGTTGCCGCCGTAGAGGATCACCAGGGTGTCGTTGGCGATGCCCTTCGCGGAGAGGAGCTTCTCGAAGCCCTCCTGGTCGACGAAGTCGCGTCGGACCGGGTCCTGGAGGTCCTGGGTCCAGTCGATCCGGATCGCGTTCTTGATGTGGTTCTTCTCGTAGGCGGACGTGTCCTCGTCCACCTCGACGATCGCGATGTTCGGGTCGTCCAGGTGGTCCTGCAGCCAGTCGGCATCGACCAGGACGTCGCTGCGGCTCATGATTTCTCCTCCGGGGCAGTTGGCGGCGGGGCGTGCGGGTGAGAGGGCGGGCGCGCTCATGCCGGGGCGGCGCGCGGGTGCCCTGGGCAGCAGGGCGGGTGAGGGGGACGCGGACGGCGGCGGCGCCGTCCGCTCAGAAGGTGCGACAGAGCATGGCGGCAACGCGGCACAGGTCCACTGCCCGCCGCTTCGTGAGGTCCGCCTGTCGCTCCATGAGTCCCGATCGTAGGGAGGGACGGCGGGCCGTGTCACCGCCGTGTCGCCATATGAGACGGGATCGTCCGCGATACGGGATACCAGGGCCCCGCGGGGTACCGCCGGAGGGCGTCCGGGCGGGGCCTCCGTCACGTCATCTGCGGTACGGACGCCGTTGTCTCGCCTGTCGGACGCAGGTCGCCCTCCCGGAGAGGGCCGGTCGTCGTCCTACCCGGCCAGCCTGACGTTCGAACCCTGCACCGTGATGTCGACGCCGTCCTTCGCGGCCTCGACCTTGTCCAGCTCGATCCCGCCGGGCAGTTCGTCGATGGTCTGCTGGAAGTCGGTGATGGCCCGGATCCGGGATTCGGCGAGCTGCTTGCCGCCGATCTCCGGCAGCCCGTCGGCGACGACCTCGACGTGGTCGTCCTTGACCGTGACCGAGCTGAGGACGTCGACCGGCTCGGGCAGTTCGACGCCGAGCACCGTGGCCTGGAGGGACACCTTGATCTTGCCGTTGCCGCCGTCGGAGAGGCCGACGACCTTGGCGGTGACCCCGGGGGCGATGTCCGTGGGCTCGGACTTGGCGGCCTTCATCAGCTCGTCGTAGCCGACGGTCGCGGTGCCGGTGGCGGTGGCCGCCGTGGCGGAGCCGAAGTCGCTGGAGAACTCGACGCCCCGCAGGTGCGCACGCAGCTCGTCGACACGGATGCTCTCGGCGCCCTCTCCGGTGGAGGCCGGGTAGTCGTCGATGCCGACCTCGACGTCGTCCAGCTCACCGGCGACGGCCTGAGTGAGGAAGGGGAAGCCGTTGATCGAGACGTCCGGCGTCGAGGGCAGGTTCTCGGTGCTCCGCAGCCTCTCCGCCGCCTCGCCCTCGGCGAAGTTGACCGCCACGCGGTCCGCGATCACGAAGAGCCCACCGAGGACCACGACGACGATCAACAGTATTCGCAGTGCGCGCATGCGGTGTTCCCCAACCCGGGCGGTCGACGACGGCGGTCCCCCGACGGCCGGCGGCCGTCCGACGCGAGGGTAACGCGAACGGAACGGGCCACCGGGATTTTGTCGATCACCTGTGACAGGGGCCGCGGGGCGGGGCCGGGCCGGGACGCCGTCCGGGGCGGGCTGGGGACACCGTCCGGGGGCGGGCCCGGGACGCCGTTCGGGACGGGCCGGGGACGCCATCCGGGGCGGGCCCGGGACGCCGTTCGGGACGGGCCGGGGACGCCATCCGGGGCGGGACAGGGGCGCGCCATCCGGGACGGGCAAGAGGCGCACTGTCCGGGACGGACAAGAGGCGCCGTCCGGGACGGGCAAGGGCCGCCGCCATCCGGGACGGGCCGGGGACGCGACCCCGGGCGGGCAAGAGGCGCGCCATCCGGGACGGCATGGGGACGCCATCCAAAGCGGGACAGGGGCGCGCCGTCCGGGACGGCCCGGGGAGCCGTCCGGGGGCCTGGGGCGCCGTCCGGGGCCCGGCACCGGGCCCGGGAGACGCCCGGGCCCGGTACGGATCAGCCGAGCGCCCTGCCGAGCACGTACACGGCCGGGGCCGCGGCGGCGAGCGGCAGGGCCACGCCCGCCGTGAAGTGGACGAACCGGGAGGGGTAGTCGTAGGCCGCCACCCGGTGTCCGATCAGCGCGCACACCGCCGAGCCCGCGCCGAGCAGCGCCCCCGACGCACCGAAGCCCGTCATCGAGCCGACCGCGATGCCCACCCCGGCCGCCGCGAGCAGCGCAACGGCCGAGGAGGCCGGCGTCGGCAGCGGCAGGGCACGGGCGACGACGGCGACGGCCACCGCGATCGCGCCGACGGTCACCGCGTCCGCGTCGGCGGCGAGGTAGCCGCCCGCGACGACGGCCAGGGCCGCCGCGGCGACGGTCGCCATCAGGCCGTACATCCGCTCGTCGGGGTCGGCGTGCGAGCGCAGTTGCAGGACGAGGGAGAGCAGCACCCACACCCCGAGCGTGCCGAGGATCGCCGCCGGGGAACGGTCCGACACCAGCATCGCCGCATCGGCCGCGAGCGCACCCGCGAAGCCCAGCGCGATGCCCTGCCGGGCGGGCCACATGCCGTTCAGGCGGAACCAGCCCGCCGCGGTGACCGCCTGCAGGGCGACGAGCGGGACGAGCAGCGCGTACGTGCCCAGCGCCGCCGCACCGGCCAGCAGCAGCCCGAGCAGCGCGGTGAGCCCGGCGGGCTGCATCCCCGGGTCGATGATCGGTGACCGCCCCTCGGCCCGGGCGCGCTGCGCGTCGGTGACCCGCGTGTTCCCGGCGAGGGTCGCGGGACCGTATCCGGGCGCGTCGCCGGAGGCGGAGACGGAGGCGGAGGCGGGGGCCTCGGGAGCGGGAGGGGGAGCGGGGGCCGGCGCGGCCGGCTCGTACGGCTGGGGGCCGGGCTGCGGAGCGTAGGCGTGCGGCTGCGACAGATACGGCTGCTGCTGGGACTGATACGGCTGTGGCGACTGCGGTTGCGGCGTGTAGCCCCCGGCAGTCGCGCCGTACGCGCCGTACGCGCCGTACGGCGTGCCCGTCGGCTCCTGGTAGGTCTGCGGCGGCAGGTACGCCGTCTCCTCCGCCGGGACCGGCGGCTGCACCTGGGTCTCCCAGGTCTGCCCCTGCCACTGCTGCGTGTACTGGGCGGCGTCCGGGTCCTCGTAGCCCTGGTACGCCTGCTGCCCCTGGGGCTGCTGGTGTCCGGGCCAGGCCGGGGCGGCGTACCCCGCCTGCGCCTCGTACCCCTCATACCCCTCGTACGGCTGGTTCGGTCCGTACGGCTGATGCGGCTGGTCGGTCATCGCTCACCCTCCTGCGAACGGCGGGAGCACCTCGACCGTGCCGCCGTCGGCCAGCCGTACCGTCTCATGCCCGCGGGTGCCCACGGGGTCGCCGTCGACGAGGAACGAACAGCGCAGCAGCACGCGCGTGAGTTCGCCGGGGTGCCGCTCGCACACCGCGCCGAGCGCGTCGGCGAGCGTGACCGCCTCGTACGGCTCCTCGGCCACCCCCGCCGCGGCCTTCGCGGCGGCCCAGTAGCGCACCGTGACCTTTGCCATCTGGTTCCTTCGTCGCCGGTGCCGATCGGCGTCCGTGCCGATCGGCGGTGAACACCGTCAGGCTAGCCCGCCCGGGCCACTGCCCAGTCGCCGATCCGGTGCAGCAGCCCCTCGCCGGACGCGTGCTCGGCGTGGCCCATGCCCGGCTCCAGCCAGAGTTCCCCGTGGTCACCGGCCGCCTCGGCCAGCATCCGGGGGTGGTCGACGGGAAAGTAACCGTCCCGGTCGCCGTGCACGACCAGGAGCGGCGCCGGCGCGATCCGCCCCGCCGCCTCCACCGGCGACAGCGGCACCGGGTCCCAGTCCCGGTGATGGATACGGGTGCGCAGGCCGTAGCGGCCCACCAGGCGTCCCGTCGGCCGCATCACCAGCCAGTGCAGCCGGCGCATCGGGGCCGTCCCCCGGTAGTACCAGCGGGCCGGCGCGCTCACCGACACGACGGCGTCCGCGCGGGCCCCGTCGTCGTCGCCGTACAGCGCGGCGTGCCGCAGCACCACCGAGCCGCCCATCGAGAAACCGACGGTCACCACCCGCGCGTGCCCGAAGCCGCGCGCCCAGGCGACCACCGCCGCCAGGTCGAGCACCTCGCGGTCGCCGACGGTCGAGCGTCCGCCGGAGGCGCCGTGCCCCCGGAACGAGAACGTGACCACGGCGCCGTGCCGGGCGAAGGCCTGCGCGATCCGCCGCACATGCGGTCGATCCGCGTCGCCCGTGAAGCCGTGCGCCACGACGAACACCAGGTCAGAGGTGGCGCGACCGGACGCGCCGGGCTCGTACACGGCGTCGATCCGCACCCCGTCGGACGCGCGGAGAAAGGTGCGTGAGGGCGTACGGCGCGGCCCCTCCCGGGGTGTCTCGGAATGCGGACGGACGGTGGAACGCGCCACATGACCTGACGGACGACTGCTCATGTCGGCTATTCTGCTGGGCAGAGGACTCGGGCAACGTAGCCCCCGGGTCCTTTTGTGCTTTCGGGAGCGTTCCCGGGCGGTCGTCGAGCGATCGCCGGGCGTTCACCTCCCGGCCGCGCGGCGGGCCCCACCAGCACGGGGATCCGCACCCGTACGAAGCAGTGCCGTAAACGTCCTCGCAGGGACCGAGGAGGAACCAGACGTTATGGGCGAGCGAACCGTGCACGACCGCAGGACGACCCGGGCAGGTGGGGCACGATGAGTTCTCTGCTGCTCCTGACCAATGCCCTCCAGCCGTCGACGGAGGTGCTCCCCGCCCTCGGCCTGCTGCTGCACAACGTCCGCGTCGCGCCCGCGGAGGGCCCCGCCCTCGTCGACACCCCCGGCGCCGACGTCATCCTCGTCGACGGACGCCGTGATCTCCCGCAGGTCCGCAGCCTGTGCCAGCTGCTGCGCTCCACCGGGCTCGGCTGCCCACTCGTCCTCGTCGTCACCGAGGGCGGCCTCGCCGCCGTCACCGCCGACTGGGGCATGGACGACGTGCTGCTCGACACCGCGGGGCCGGCCGAGGTCGAGGCCCGGCTGCGCCTCGCGACGGGCCGCCAGCAGATCGCCGGCGACGACTCCCCGATGGAGATCCGCAACGGCGACCTGTCGGTGGACGAGGCGACCTACTCCGCCAAACTCAAGGGCCGGGTCCTGGACCTGACCTTCAAGGAGTTCGAGCTGCTGAAGTACCTCGCCCAGCACCCGGGCCGGGTCTTCACCCGCGCCCAGCTCCTGCAGGAGGTGTGGGGGTACGACTACTTCGGCGGCACCCGCACGGTCGACGTGCACGTACGGCGGCTTCGCGCCAAGCTGGGCCCCGAGCACGAGTCGCTGATCGGCACCGTCCGCAACGTCGGCTACCGCTTCGTCACACCGGAGAAGCCGGAGAAGACCGAGAGGACCGATAAGACCGAGAAGCCGGAGCAGCCGGAGCAGACGGAGCAGACGGAGCAGACGGAGCACGCGGCCGAGGACGCCGCGGCGGAGGCCGGGGCCCGGCCGGCGGCGCGGGCGGACACCGCGGCGCGGTGACGGACACCGCGACGGAGGCGGCGTCGGCCACGGTGTGAACCAAGGCGCGATACGCCCTGCCCAGGGCGCATCCATCCGCGTAGACTCCGCGCGTGGCCAAGGTGACTCGGGATGACGTGGCGCGGCTGGCGGGGACTTCCACCGCCGTCGTCAGTTACGTCATCAACAACGGACCCCGGCCGGTCGCCCCGGCCACGCGCGAGCGTGTCCTCGCCGCGATCAAGGAACTGGGGTACCGGCCGGACCGGGTCGCCCAGGCGATGGCGTCACGGCGCACGGACCTCATAGGCCTGATCGTGCCGGACGCCCGCCAGCCCTTCTTCGCGGAGATGGCCCACGCGGTCGAGTGGGCCGCCTCCGAGCGCGGGAAGATGGTCCTCGTCGGCAACTCCGACTACGTCGGCGAACGCGAGGTCCACTACCTGCGCGCCTTCCTCGGCATGCGCGTCTCCGGCCTGATCCTGGTCAGCCACGCCCTGAACGACCTGGCCGCCGCCGAGATCGACGCCTGGGACGCCCGCGTCGTGCTGCTGCACGAGCGGCCCGAGGCCATCGACGACGTCGCCGTCGTCACCGACGACCTCGGCGGCGCCCAGCTCGCCGTACGCCATCTGCTGGAGCACGGGTACGCGTACGTCGCCTGCATGGGCGGCACCGCCGAGACCCCGTCCGTCGGCGACCCCGTCTCCGACCACGTCGAAGGCTGGAGGCGCGCGATGAAGGAGGCCGGGCTCCCCACCGAGGGCCGGCTCTTCGAGGCGCCGTACAACCGGTATGACGCGTACCGGGTGGCGCTGGAGCTGCTCTCCGGGCCCGAGCGCCCGCCCGCGATCTTCTGCTCCACCGACGACCAGGCGATCGGCCTGCTGCGCGCGGCCCGCGAGCTGCGCATCGACGTTCCCGGCGAGCTGGCGGTGGCCGGCTTCGACGACATCAAGGAGGCGAACCTGGCGGACCCGCCGCTGACGACGGTCGCCTCGGACCGCTCCGCGATGGCGCGGGCCGCCGTGGACCTGGTCCTGGACGACGGCCTGCGGGTGGCGGGCTCCCGGCGGGAGCGGCTGAAGGTCTTCCCGTCGCAGTTGGTCGTACGGCAGTCCTGCGGCTGCGCGTAGGACCGCGGGACCGCCCCACGGGCGTCTTTATATCGGGCATACGAGGTTCTGCCGGGCTTCTCAGGCAGCGCTCAGACCGCTCTCATCCGCGGGCGCGAAGCTCATGGACATGACCGAGAGCCTCCGCCGCGACGGCGAGTACGAGCACGCGAACCCGTACCAGGGAACCCGGCAGCACGCCTCCTCTCCCGTCAGTCCCGAGTGGCCGCCCCCGCCGGCCCAGCCGCCCGCCGCCGCCTTCCCGGAGGGCGGGACCGGGCAGCCCGAGCACCCCCAGCCCCAGCACTCCGGGCAGCCCCAGCACTCCGGGCAGCCCCAGCACCCCGAGCACCCCGAGCACGCCCAGCACCCCGAGCAGCCGCGCAGGAAGCGTGCCGCCCGCCGCGGCCCCGTCGCCCTGCTCGCGGCCGTGGCGATCGTCGCGGCCGCCGTCGGTGGCGGCACCGCGTTCGGCATCCAGGAGCTGACCGGCGGCGACACCGTCGCCTCCAGCTCCACCAGCACCACCGTGGTGCCCTCCAGCCAGAAGGGCACGGTCGCCGGGGTCGCCGAGGCGGTCAGCCCGAGCATCGTCGAGATCAACGCCACCTCGAACGCCGGTTCCTCCACCGGGTCCGGCGTGATCATCACCGATGACGGCGAGATCATCACCAACAACCACGTCATCTCCGGCGCCTCGTCCGTCAAGGTCACGACCAGCGACGGCAAGGAGTACACCGCCCAGGTCGTCGGCACCGACAGCGGCAAGGACCTCGCGCTGATCAAGCTGGAGAACGCCTCCGGCCTGAAGACCGCGACCCTCGGCGACTCCGCCGGCGTCGGGGTCGGCGACCAGGTCGTCGCCATCGGCTCCCCCGAGGGCCTGACCGGCACCGTGACCAGCGGCATCGTCTCGGCCCTTGACCGCGACGTGACCGTGTCGACGGACGAGGAGCAGCAGCAACAGCAGCAGCAGCGAGGGCAGAGCGGTGGCTGGCCGTTCGAGTTCGGGGGCCAGGAGTTCAACGGCGACACCGGGTCGTCCACGACGACGTACAAGGCGATCCAGACGGACGCGTCCCTCAACCCGGGCAACTCCGGCGGCGCCCTGATCGACATGAACGGCAACATCATCGGCATCAACTCCGCGATGTACTCGGCTGCCGAGTCCTCCGCCGGCGCGGGCAGCGTCGGTCTCGGCTTCGCCATCCCGATCAACACCGTCAAGGACGACCTGGCCGCGCTGCGAGCGGGCGCCGACAGCTGAGCGGGCCCGAGAACGTGCGACGCTGAAGACATCGTCAGCCCGTACCCCACCACTCCGAGGACCCGAGCCCATGAGCCCCGCAGAAGGCGACCGCGACCGTGACATCCAGCGCATCCTGATCGTCGACGACGAGCCGGCGGTCCGCGAGGCCCTGCAGCGCAGTCTCGCCTTCGAGGGGTACGACACCGAGGTCGCCGTCGACGGCGCCGACGCCCTGGACAAGGCGGCGGCGTACCGGCCCGACCTGGTCGTCCTCGACATCCAGATGCCCCGCATGGACGGCCTGACCGCCGCCCGCCGGATCCGCGGCGCGGGCGACCTGACCCCGATCCTGATGCTGACGGCCCGCGACACGGTCGGCGACCGGGTGACCGGTCTGGACGCCGGGGCCGACGACTACCTGGTCAAGCCCTTCGAACTGGACGAGCTGTTCGCCCGCATCCGCGCGCTGCTGCGGCGCAGCTCCTACGCGGCGGCGGTCGAGGCCACCGCGGGCCACGACGACACCCTCACCTTCGCCGACCTGTCCATGGACCTGTCCACGCGGGAGGTCGTCCGGGCCGGGCGCCCGGTGGAGCTGACCCGCACGGAGTTCACCCTCCTGGAGATGTTCATGGCGCACCCGCGCCAGGTCCTCACGCGGGAGCAGATCCTGAAGGCGGTCTGGGGCTTCGACTTCGAGCCGTCCTCCAACTCCCTCGACGTGTACGTCATGTACCTGCGCCGCAAGACCGAGGCGGGCGGCGAACCGCGCCTCGTGCACACCGTCCGCGGCGTCGGCTACGTGCTGCGGCAGGGCGGCGCGGAGTGAGAGGTCTCGCCCGGCGCTTCCGCGCCCTGCCCATCCGGGCCCGGCTGTCGCTGCTGGTGGCTGCGGCGGTGGCGTTCGCGGTGGCGGCGGTGTCGGTGGCGTGCTGGTTCCTGGTGCGTGAGCAGTTGTACAAGCAGCTGGACGACCAGCTTCGCAGTGAACAGGTCTCCAGGGGACTGCTGAACAGCATGCTGCGCAACTGCCAGTCGGGGGGCTCGGAGGAACTCCCCCAGGCACCGAACGCCCCCGTCGTCACCATCCTCTACTCCGACGGATCCACCTGCGTGAATCCCGGCAACGAGGAGCTGCGCGTGCAGGACGCGGACGTGGACGTCGCGGACGGCCGGGCGGAGGACGCCCTGCACACCGCGAAGACCACCGACGGCACCACCATGCGCGTCTACACCCAGCGGGTGTACGACGCCGGGACCGGGCAGGTGCAGCCCGGGACCGCCGTCTCCATCGCCAAGCCGGTCGAGGACGTCACCAAGCCCCTGTCCTCCCTGGTCTGGATCCTCCTCGTCGTCAGCGGCATCGGAGTCGTCGGAGCCGGTGCCGCCGGCCTCGCCGTGGCCCGCGCGGGCCTGCGCCCGGTCGACGAACTCACCGAAGCGGTCGAACACGTCGCCCGCACCGAGGACCTGGCGATCCGCATCCCCGTCGAGCCGGACAGCGAGGACGAGATCGCCCGCCTCTCCCGTTCCTTCAACAGCATGACCTCGTCCCTGGCCAGCTCCCGCGACCTGCAACAGCAGCTGATCGCCGACGCCGGCCACGAACTGCGCACGCCGCTGACCTCTCTGCGCACCAACATCGAACTCCTCACCCGCAGCGAGGAGACCGGCCGGCCGATCCCCGAGGCGGACCGCAGGGCACTCCTCGCCTCGGTGAAGGCCCAGATGACGGAACTGGCCGCCCTCATCGGCGACCTCCAGGAACTCTCCCGCCCCGACACCGGCCAGCAGGAGGGCCGCACCCGCATCCTCGCCTGGCACGACGTGGTCGAGTCGGCCCTGCGCCGCGCCCGCCTGCGCGGCCCGGAGCTGACCCTCACGGCCGACGTGCGGCCCTGGTACGTCCGTGCCGAGCCCGCCGCCCTGGAACGCGCGGTCGTCAACATCCTGGACAACGCCGTGAAGTTCAGCCCGGAGGGCGGCACGATCGACGTGTGCCTCGCCGACGGCGTCCTCACCGTCCGCGACCACGGCCCCGGCATCCCCGCCGAGGAACTCCCCCACGTCTTCGACCGCTTCTGGCGCTCGCCGAGCGCACGCGCCCTGCCCGGCTCGGGCCTCGGCCTGTCGATCGTGGCCCGGACGGTGCAGCAGGCGGGCGGCGAGGTGGACCTGTCCCCGGCGGAGGGCGGCGGCACGTCCGCCACGGTCCGGCTGCCGGGGGCGCCGACGCCGCCGCCCGAGGTGCCGTAGGGACCGGCCCGGCGGGCGGCAACCTTTCCGTGCGGGGCGGCGACTGAGCGGCGACCCATCCCCCCACGCGGAACGGATCGCCGTATGAGTGAGCACGAGCACCGCAACAAGCCCCGGCACCGCAGAGGCGGGAGGGCCCTGGCCGTCGGGGTCCCGCTGGCCCTGACCGCCGCCGGCACCCTGGCCTACGGCACGGACCTGGGCGTCCTCGGCGCCGGTGCCCGGCAGGCGTCCGCCGCGACGGCCGCCCCGCCCGCCGGGGCGACCGCCTCCACCAGGGCGGCGACGACCCTCACGGTCGCCAAGGACGGCACCGGCCAGTACCGGACCGTGCAGGCCGCCGTGAACGCCGTGCCCGCGAACAACCCGTCCCGGGTCGTCATCGCCGTGAAGCCGGGGACGTACCGCGAGACGGTGAAGGTGCCCGCCAACAAGCCGCACGTCACCGTGCAGGGCACCGGCGGCAGCCGCAAGGACACGGTGATCGTCCACAACAACGCCTCGGGCACCCCCAAGCCCGACGGTTCGGGCACCTACGGCACGTCCGGCAGCGCCACCGTCGCCGTCGAGGCGGACGACTTCCAGGCCCGCAACCTGACCGTCTCCAACGACTTCGACGAGGCCGCCAACCAGTCGCTCTCCGGCCACCAGGCCGTGGCCCTGCGCACCGCCGCCGACCGGGTCTTCCTGGACGGCGTGATCGTCGAGGGCGACCAGGACACCCTGCTGCTGGACACGGCGGCCAAGGACAGGCTCGGCCGGGTCTACATGACCAACTCCTACGTCGTCGGCAACGTCGACTTCGTGTTCGGCCGGGCGACGGCCGTGATCGACCGGTCGGTCATCACCCTGAAGAAGCGCTGGAACGGGACCTCGGCCGGCTACATCACCGCACCGAGCACCGCGGCCGGCCGCAAGGGCATCCTCATCAACAACTCCACGGTCAACGGAGACGTCGCAGACGGCACCTTCCACCTGGGCCGCCCCTGGCACGCGGGCGGTGACGCCTCCCTCGACCCGCAGACCACGGTCCGCAACACCACCCTGAGCGCCGCGGTCAAGTCCGCTCCCTGGACCGACATGAGCGGCTTCTCCTGGAAGGACGACCGCTTCGCCGAGTACCGCAACACGGGCCCCGGCGCGGGCGCGGCCGGCCCCGACCGCCCCCACCTCACCGACGCCCAGGCGGCGGACCAGGAGGTCGCGGACTGGCTGGCGGGCTGGGTCCCCACGGCGTCGTAGCGGACGGAACCGACGGCCCGTACTCCGGCGGACGGAGTACGGGCACCGCCCCTACGCCACGTGCCCCTTCATCCCCGCCACGAAGGCCCCCCACGAGGCCGCCCCGAAGACCAGCACCCGACCGTCCGGCACCTTGCTGTCCCGCACGGGGGCGAGGCCGGGGTGACCTTGGGCGACCTCGACGCAGTTCGTGCCGCCCCCGTCGCTGTAGGAGGACTTGCGCCACGTAACCGTCGTGAGGTCAGGGATTCGGTTCATGATCTGCGCTCCTCCAGAAGGCCCTTGATGAACGCCAACGACTCCACCGGAGTCAGAGCCGCGTCCCTGACCAGATCGTAGGACAAGCGAAAGGACAGAACCTTGTCCGGATCGTCGATCAGCTCACCGAAGCCGTTGCCTTCCACGTAGGCGACGGGATCGCCGACCCGTTGCCACAGCAGCCAGAGGTGGCTGTCCATGAGGTCGTGCACACCAGCCGCGTAGGGCAGCACCTGAAGTGCGACCGACGGCAGTGCCGCCGCGTCCGCCAGATGCGACAACTGCTCCTGCCACACCTTGGCGTCGGGAACGGGCCGCCGCAGCGCGCCCTCGTCCAGAATCACGCGGACGCTCGGCGCAGGCCGGCGGTACAGCAGCTCCTGCCGACCCAGGCGCAAGGCCACCTGTTCCTCGACTGCCTCGCCATTGCCCGCCGTTGTCTGGGCCCCCGACAAGCCGGACAACACCGCCCGCGCGTAACCCTCGGTCTGCAACAGCCCCGGGACCCGGAGCTGGAACAGCCACATCACCCGCGCCGTCGACTCAAGTTCCATGAACGTCTTGTACTTGTCCTTGATGACCTCCTGGCGCGCGTCCCGCCACAGGCGGACCAGCAGGTCGCCGGTGCCGTGGTACCTGTCCAGGTCCTCCATGACCGCCCGCTTGGAGAGCCGTTCGCCCTTCTCCAAGCGGTACAGGTAGCTCTTGTCGTACGACGTCTCCTCGGCCAGTTGCCCGAGCGACCGGCCTGCCTTCTCCCGCAGTATCCGAAGCGTCTGCCCCAGCTCTGCACGCCTCGATTCCCGTGCCCCGTGTGAACCTTCGGTCACGTCACCCTTCCCCGTTGCCTGGTACTCAGGCAACGCCAGACCTCTTTCGCAGCGTACGTCGTGACGGTGACGATTCACTCACGAACGGTGATAACCGCTGGCCGACGTCTGGAAAGGGAATCTGATGACTCCTCCGCCACTCCGCCTCCTCCCCTGGACCACCCCCGAAGGCAACCCCTGCTATCTGAGCACCGACAGCGATCGCAGCCTGCTGTCCCGGCTCGCGGACGACATCGAGGAAGCCCAGATGGATTCGGGCGAGCAGGTGCTCGCGGGGGCCAGGGCCGTGCTCGCCGACCGGCGGGCCGGGGAGCGGGCGGTGCGGTTCGCGCTGACCAGGGCGACCGAGGCCCTCGCGGACCTGCTCCGTATCGCGGTCAGCCGAGGCGAACGGATCACCGACGGTGACCCCCGGATGCAGTGACACCCACAGGCAAACTGTCCGCGCCGCGCCCATACGAGCGCGGCGCGAACATCACACGCCCATGTGTACCCGTTTCGGCCCGGCCGGCTACCGCACGACCGTGATCCGGTCGGCCGCCGGCGGCGCGAGGGGCGCGGCCTCCGACGAGTTGGCGGTCAGGTACTGCTCCAGCGCCGTCAGGTCGTCCGTTCCGACCAGTTCGTTCGCGCCCTGGCCCAGGGTCGCGAAGCCGTCGCCGCCGCCCGCGAGGAAGCTGTTCGACGCGACGCGGTAGGTGGCCGCCGGGTCGATCGGGGCGCCGTTCAGGCGGATGGAGTCCGTGACGACGCGGTCCGCGCCGGACCTGGTCAGGTCCAGGGTGTAGGTGAGGCCGGACGAGACCTGGAGGATCTTCGGGGCCGCCTCGTTCGGGCCGCTCACCTGCTCCTTGAGGACCTGGATCAGCTGGGCGCCCGTGTAGTCCTTGAGGTTCACCGTGTTGGCGAAGGGCTGGACGGTGAAGCCCTCGGCGTACGTGACGACGCCGTCGCCCTCGCCGCTCGTGGAGGTGTAGGTGAGGGGCGCGCGGATACCGCCGGGGTTCATCAGGGCCAGGTCGGTCTCCGGGTCCTGGGTCCTGCCGTACGCCAGTTGCGCGTCGGCGATCAGGTCGCCGAGCGGGGACTCGGTGCCGTCGCGGGAGACGTCGCCGGAGATGTAGCCGATGGGGCGGTTGCCGATCGGGGCGGCGAGGGTGCTCCACCTGTCGATCAGACGGGTCATGTCCGGCGCCTTCGGGACGTCCCGCGTCACCACGTGGTTCGCCGACTGCACGGCCGTACGGGCGATGTCACCGGTGCGGCGGTCGTACGTCAGCGTCGTGTCCGTGTACAGGCGGCCGAAGGACGCGGCCGACGTGACCGTGCGGGGCTTGCCCGCCGGGTCGGGGATCGTGCAGACGTACGCCGCGTGGGTGTGGCCGGTGACCAGCGCGTCGACCTCGGGCGTGACGTTCCTGGCGATGTCGGCGATCGGGCCGGAGATGCCGTCGCCGGCGCCCGGGGAGTCGCAGTCGTAGTTGTAGGAGGAGGACGCCGGGAAGCCGCCCTCGTGGACCAGGGCGACGATCGACTTGACGCCCTGGCGCTGGAGCACCTTGGCGTACTTGTTGATCGTCTCGGCCTCGTCCTTGAAGGAGAGGCCCTTGACGCCCTCCGCCGAGACGATGTCCGGGGTGCCCTCCAGGGTCACGCCGATGAAGCCGACCTTGACGCCCTTCTGCTTCCACACCCAGTAGGGCTTCAGGAGGGGCTTGCCGGACTTCTCGTCCAGGACGTTCGCCGCCAGGTACGGGAAGTCGGCGCCCTTGAACCGCTTGTCCGTGTAGCAGCCCTCGGTGGGGTGGCAGCCGCCGTTCTGCAGGCGGGCCAGTTCCTTGGCGCCCTCGTCGAACTCGTGGTTGCCGACGCTCGTCACGTCCAGGTCGAGCGCGTTCAGCGCCTCGATGGTCGGCTCGTCGTGGAAGAGGCCGGACAGGAGCGGGGACGCGCCCACCATGTCGCCGCCCGCCGCGGTGATCGAGTAGGCGTTGCCCTTGCGGGCCGTGCGCAGGTGGGTGGCCAGGTACTCCACACCGCCCGCGTCGACCGTCTCCGTCGTGCCGTCGTGCTGGAGTTCGGTGACCCGGCCGGAGGAGCCGGCGGGCGGCTCCAGGTTGCCGTGCAGGTCGTTGAAGGAGAGAAGCTGGACGTCCTGGTAGCGGCCGGGGCCGCCGTGGCCCCGGTGGTTCCCGTCCGCGCTCGCCGACGCGGGCAGGGCCGCCGCGGCGAGCGCACCGGCGGTGACGACGGTGGCGGCGACGGCGAGGAGACGGTTCGTACGGCGTCCGCGGCGCGGTCGGTGCGACTGTGCTGTGGCTGGCATGCGCCCCCCTGTGGGTGTGCGTGTCGCGAGCCGCTGAGGAGACGGCTCGCCGGCGCAGCAGCCTAGAGTCAACGCGCGTAGCGCGACAGGTGTTTCCCGGTTACATCCTGGTGTACCCCGCTCCTCCTCCACTGCCGCCGCTTTGCCGCGCCCGCCCCTTACCCTCGTACGCATGACCAGCGACGACACCGTGCGGCCCGGCCGCCCCCGCTCGATCGAGACCCTCGCCGAACTCACCCCGGAGCAGACCGAGGCCGTCCTCGCCCTGCTCGCCGAGGCCGCCCGGAGCGACGGACAGCAGGCCGTGTCCGAGCAGGGACGGCTGCAACTGCGCGGCCCCGCCCGGGAGGGCGTCTCGCACCTGCTGCTCTCCGGGGACGGCGACGAACTCGTGGGCTACGCCCAGTTGGAGGGCACCGACCCGATCGAACCCCCGGCCGCCGAACTGGTCGTCCACCCCTCGCACCGGGGCCGGGGGCACGGGCGGGCGCTGGGTGCCGCGCTGCTCGCCGCCTCCGGCAAGCGGCTGCGGGTGTGGGCGCACGGCGGCCACTCCGCCGCCCGGCACCTCGCGCAGGTGCTCGGGCTGACCCTGTTCCGGGAACTGCGGCAGATGCGGCGCCCGTTGGCCGGCCTGGACCTGGCGGACCCGCATCTGCCCGAGGGCGTGAGCGTCCGCACCTTCGTGCCCGGCCGGGACGACACGGCCTGGCTCGCGGTGAACGCCGCCGCCTTCGCCCACCACCCCGAGCAGGGCTCGCTCACCCAGCGGGACCTCGACGACCGCATGGCAGAGGCCTGGTTCGACCCGTCGGGGTTCTTCCTGGCCGAGCGGGACGGCGTGCTGATCGGCTTCCACTGGACCAAGGTGCACGCCGAGGAGCGGCTCGGTGAGGTGTACGTCGTCGGCATCCGCCCGGACACCCAGGGCGGCGGCCTGGGCAAGGCCCTGACCACCATCGGCCTGCGGCACCTGGCGGAACGGGGGCTGCCCACGGCGATGCTGTACGTCGACGCCGACAACAAGGCGGCGGTGTCCGTCTACGAACGCCTGGGGTTCGTCACCCACGAGACGGACCTGATGTACCGCACGGAGACCTGAGCCGCGCGGTCAGGGATGTCCGACGGCCCCGCGCGGCCATCGGCCCCACCGCCCCAACGGCCCCGCCGCCCCAGCGACCCCGCGCGGCCAGCGGCCCCACCGTCCCAGCGATCCCGCGCGGCCATCGGCCCCGCCGCCCCAACGGCTCCACCGTCCCAGCGACCCCGCCGCCCCAGCGGCTCCACCGTCCCAGCGACCCCACCGTCCCAGCCACTCCGCCGTCCCAGCGATCCCGCGCGGCCATCGGCCCCGCCGCCCCAACGGCTCCACCGTCCCAGCGACCCCGCCGCCCCAGCGGCTCCGGCCCGCAGGCCACCCACACCGCCACCGCCGCGGCCGGCGGCACCGCCCACCGGTCGTGCGCGGCCGGCCACCGGGGATCGCCGGGCGCCGCGAACAGCGCCCCGTCCTCCGGCGCCACCAGCCGTGCGAGGACGGCCGCGAGCAGCAGGGCCACCGTGACCGCCGGCCCCGGACGCGCCTCGTCCGTCAGCCCTACGACCGCCGCGGCCCCGGTGAGCGCCAGGACGCCCGTCGCCCCCGTCTCCAGGGTGACGCCGGCGGCAGGGGGCCGGGACGCGGAGGGAGCGAGCAGCGGGACGGCCGTCCACCACAGCGCGGCCGGCGGTGCGACCAGGGCCACCCGCGGCGCCTGCCGCGACGGGCGGCTTCCCCCGCCCCGGCGGCCGCGCGGCCCCGCGGCCGTACGGCGCACCGCCCGCGCCCACTGCCGGAGGCCCGCCGCTATCCCACACGTCATGTCCCCGTAACCATTGATTCAGACTGCCTTGCGACGCTCACGGAATGACGCCGACCGTGCCAGAGCGACCAGGAGCGGAGCATCCCGCGCCTTCCGACGCGCCTGTCCCGCGCGTGGCGCGGAAGAATGGGTTCATGAGGCAGCCGAACACCCGGGCAGAGATCCAGCACACGCAGCCCTCCGTGGGCTCCATCGCCGCACACCGGCCGCACACCGTGGCCGCGACGGTCTCCGACCTGGAGCCCGACATCGACGCCGACCTCGACGCGTACGAGGAGTCGGAGGAGTCCCAGGCCGGGGGAGCCCGGCTCCCGCAGGGCCGCTTCCTGGACCGCGAGCGCAGCTGGCTCGCGTTCAACGAACGTGTGCTCGAGCTCGCCGAGGATCCGAGCACGCCCCTCCTGGAGCGCGCCAACTTCCTCGCGATCTTCGCCAGCAACCTCGACGAGTTCTTCATGGTCCGCGTCGCCGGCCTCAAGCGCCGTATCGCGACCGGCGTCGCCACCCGTTCCGCCTCCGGGCTCCAGCCGCGGGAGGTCCTGGAGATGATCTGGGCCCGCTCCCGCGAGCTGATGGCCCGGCACGCCGCCTGCTTCCACGAGGACGTCCTGCCCGCCCTGGCCGACGAGGGCATCCACCTGGTCCGCTGGAGCGAACTGGCGGAGAAGGAGCAGGCCCGCCTCTTCACCCTCTTCCGGCACCAGATCTTCCCGGTCCTCACCCCGCTCGCGGTCGACCCGGCGCACCCGTTCCCGTACATCTCGGGCCTCTCCCTGAACCTCGCGGTGGTCGTCCGCAACCCCGTCACGGGCCACCGGCACTTCGCCCGCGTCAAGGTCCCGCCGCTGCTCTCCCGCTTCCTGGAGGCCTCCCCGGGCCGCTACGTCCCCCTCGAGGACGTCATCGCCGCCCACCTCGAAGAGCTGTTCCCGGGCATGGAGGTCCTGGAGCACCACGCCTTCCGCCTCACCCGCAACGAGGACCTCGAGGTGGAGGAGGACGACACCGAGAACCTCCTCCAGGCCCTGGAGAAGGAGCTCATGCGGCGCCGCTTCGGCCCGCCCGTGCGCCTGGAGGTCGAGGAGAGCGTCGACCGCGAGGTCCTGGACCTCCTCGTCCGCGAGCTGAAGATCGGCGAGGCGGAGGTCTACCCTCTCCCCGGCCCCCTCGACCTCACCGGGCTCTTCCGCATCCACGGCCTCGACCGGCCCGAGCTGAAGTACCCGAAGTTCGTCGCCGGGACCCACCGCGACCTCGCCGAGGTCGAGTCGGCCTCCGCGCCGGACGTCTTCGCGGCCCTCCGCAGCCGGGACGTCCTCCTGCACCACCCGTACGACTCGTTCTCGACGTCCGTCCAGGCCTTCCTGGAGCAGGCCGCCGCCGACCCCGACGTCCTCGCGATCAAGCAGACGCTCTACCGCACCTCCGGCGACTCCCCGATAGTCGACGCGCTCATCGACGCGGCCGAGTCCGGCAAGCAGGTCCTCGTCCTGGTCGAGATCAAGGCCCGCTTCGACGAGCACGCGAACATCAAGTGGGCCCGCAAGCTGGAGGAGGCCGGCTGCCACGTCGTCTACGGGCTGGTCGGCCTGAAGACCCACTGCAAGCTGTCGCTGGTCGTCCGCCAGGAGGGCGAGACGCTGCGCCGCTACAGCCACGTCGGCACCGGCAACTACCACCCGAAGACGGCCCGCCTCTACGAGGACCTGGGCCTGCTCACCGCGGACCCGCAGGTCGGCGCGGACCTCTCCGACCTGTTCAACCGCCTCTCCGGTTACTCCCGCCGCGAGACCTACCGGCGCCTCCTCGTCGCGCCCAAGTCCCTGCGCGACGGTCTGGTCTCCCGTATCCACAAGGAGATCCAGCACCACCGCGCGGGCCGCCCCGCCTCCATCCGCATCAAGGTCAACTCGATGGTCGACGAGGCCGTGATCGACGCGTGCTACCGCGCGTCCCAGGCCGGCGTCCCGGTCGACGTGTGGGTGCGCGGCATCTGCGCGCTGCGTCCGGGCGTGGCGGGCCTGTCGGAGAACATCCGGGTCCGGTCGGTCCTCGGCCGCTTCCTCGAACACTCGCGCGTCTTCGCCTTCGGCAACGGCGGCGAGCCGGAGGTCTGGTTCGGCAGCGCCGACATGATGCACCGCAACCTCGACCGCCGGATAGAGGCGCTGGTCCGGGTCACCGACCCGGCCCACCGGGCTGCCCTCAACCGGATGCTGGAGACCGGCATGTCCGACGGCACCGCGTCCTGGCACCTCGGCCCGGACGGGGAGTGGACCCGGCACGCGGCGGACGCGGACGGCCAGCCCCTGCGCAACATCCAGGAGATGCTCATAGACGCCCGGAGGCGCCGGCGTGGCACAGCGACACCTTGACCCGACGGACCCGACGACGGTGACGGCGACGACGGCGGCGGTGACGGACCCGACGGCGACGACGGCGACCGCGGCGGACCCGACGGCGACGGCGACGACGACGGACCCGGCGACGACGGCCACGGCCGCCGCCGCCGTGGCCGGCCCGCTCCGACCCGCGGACGCGGACGCCCTCGCGCGCTACCTGCGTGCCCAGGCCACGGAGTTCCTCCGCGCGCTGCGCCTGCACCGGGAGACGGGCGCGAACGGCGCGCACGGCTCCGCCAAGGCGCCCGCGCCCGCGGGCCCCGTCGACGCGGTCCGCGCCCTGCGCCGGGCGGCCCGCCGCCTCAGCGGCACCCTGCACACCTTCCAGCCCCTGCTGGACGCCGACTGGGCGGAGGCCATGCGCCCCGAGCTGGCCTGGCTGTCCGGCACGCTGGCCCTGGAGCACGCGTGCGCGTCCCGTCTGGAGCGCCTGCTGGAGGCCCTGCACCGGCTGTCGGGGGCGACCGGGCCGTCGGGGTTCCCGGCGCAGCCGCCGGGCCGGACCGCGGCGACCGCGACCGTGGCCGTCACCGTGCCCGCCCCCCACCAGTCGCCCCCGGACCGGGGCAGCCTCACCGTGGGCGCGGCCAAGGCGGGCGCCCTGCTCGACCGCCAGCTGACCCTGGCCCGCACCCGCGCGCACTCCACCGCCCTGCAGGCGCTGGGCAGCAGCCGCTTCCACGCGGTCGCCGACAAGGTCGCCCTGCTGGCCAGCGAGGTCCCGCTGCGGAGCACCACCGCGCCCACCACCGACCTGCGTCCCCTGGCCACCGCCGCCGCGGACCGGCTGACCGACGCCGTGGCCGCGCTCCCCCTCGTCACCGCGGGCAGCCCGTACAACGCCCAGGCCCTGGTCCACGGCCTCTCCCCGGACCCGGCACCCCATCCCCAGGACACCCAGTGGCACCAGGTCCGCCTGCTGCTGCGCCTGCACCGGTACGCCCTCGAAGTGCTCGCCGACGAGGACGCCGAGGCTCCGGAGGCGTCCCCGGACGTCCGCCTCCTGGCCGCCGGCGAGGCCCTGGACCGTCACCGCGACGCCTCGGAGGCCGCCGCGGCCGCGGCCCAGGCCGCCCGTACGCCGCGCATCGCCCCGGCGACGGCGTACGCGCTCGGCGTGCTCCACGCCGACCAGCGGCATGAGGTGGAGGCGGCGAGGTACGCGTTCCAGCACAGCTGGCGCAAGGAACCGATCAGGCTGCCGTAGGGACAGGAGGCGCCGACGCACCGTGAACCGAGCCGAAGACACCAACGCCCCCACCATCCGCGCGGCCGGCTGCGTCCTGTGGCGCCGGTCCCCTCGCCCGCCGGGCCTGGAACTCTGCCTCGTGCACCGGCCGAAGTACGACGACTGGTCGCACCCGAAGGGCAAGCTCATGCCCGGCGAGGACCCGCTCGCGGGCGCCCTGCGCGAGGTCGCCGAGGAGACGGGGTACGCCGCCGCGCCGGGCGCCGAGTTGCCCACCGTGCGCTACCTCGCGGACGGCCGCCCCAAGGAGGTCCGCTACTGGGCGGCGGCGGCCACCACCGGCGCCTTCACCCCGTCCGACGAGGTCGACCGCATCCTGTGGCTGGACCCCGCGGCAGCCGGCGCCCGGCTGACCCAGCCCCGGGACCGGTCCCTCGTGGACGCGCTGCTGGCCACCCTCGGGCCGGCCTGAGACGACGGGGAACGGCCGAGGGCGGGCCCCGACGACCGAGCGGGCACCCTCGGCGTCCGCCCGGAACCGGGCAGGACTCCTCCCGTGACCACCCGGGACCGGAGAGAACGCCTCCCACGACCACCCGGGACGGGAGAGAACGCCGTCCATGACCGTCCGGCGCCAGACAGGACGCCCTCCGTCACCGCCCGGCACCGGAGAGGCCTCCACCGTGACGGCCGACCGCGCCCGCCGTCGGGGCCCACGCCGCGCCCGCCGGGCCCCGTGCCGTCAGGCCCTCCGCGTCATCCGGCCCCTCCGCGCCCGCCGGGGCCCCTCCACCCCGTCAGGCCCCCACCTCCGCACCGTCAGGCCTCCCTCCGCACCGTCAGGCCCCCCTCCGCACCGTCAGGCCTCCCCGCGTCTTCGCGCCCCGCGCCCGTCGGATACCTCACCGTGTCTTGGGCGTAAGCGTTCCGTGACCTCACCACACCGTCCACAGGGGTTCACCCCGCGTTCATTTACGGCCATCGGCGGCTTCACCTGTTCTGCCTAATTTCGGCCTTACCCGATACGGGGCGCATCCCGAAAACGCGTCCGTATCACCCAGTCTTCTCCGCACGCCGCCGAATTCAGGACGGCGGCTCCTGGAAGGAACTCCCTCAAGTGAAGCTTCAGCGCATGAACCGGCGGGCCCTCGCTCTCGGTGCTCTCGCCGTCTCCGGCGCCCTGGCCCTCACGGCGTGCGGCTCCGACGACACCGGCGGCAGCGACAGCGGCAGCGGCGACAACGCCGCCGCGACCACCAACAGCAACGTCCAGTGCGACGACGCCAAGGGCCAGCTCCAGGCCTCCGGCTCCTCCGCCCAGAAGAACGCGATCGACGCCTGGGTCAAGCAGTACACCGCGGCCTGCAAGGACGTGCAGATCAACTACCGCCCCGACGGTTCGGGCGCCGGTATCACCGCGTTCACCCAGGGCCAGACCGCCTTCGCCGGCTCGGACTCGGCGCTGAAGCCCGAGGAGATCGAGGCCTCCAAGAAGGTCTGCACCGACGGCCAGGGCATCGACCTCCCGATGGTCGGCGGCCCCATCGCCATCGGCTTCAACGTCCCGGGTGTCGACACGCTCGTCCTGGACGCCTCGACGCTCGCCAAGATCTTCGACAGCAAGATCAGCAACTGGAACGACCCGGCGATCGCCGAGCTCAACCCCGACGCCAAGCTGCCCGACCTGAAGATCCAGGCCTTCCACCGCTCGGACGAGTCCGGCACCACGGACAACTTCACCAAGTACCTGCAGGCCGCGGCGCCCGACGACTGGAAGTACGAGCCGGCCAAGGCCTGGGCGGCCAAGGGCGGCCAGTCCGCTCCGCAGTCCTCCGGTGTGGCCCAGCAGGTGAAGCAGACCAGCGGCGCGATCTCGTACTTCGAGCTGTCCTACGCCAAGGACGGCATCAAGACGGTCGACATCAAGACCGAGGCCGCCGAGCCGGTCGAGGCCAACGTCGAGAACGCCACCGCCGCCATCGGCGCGGCCAAGGTCGTCGGCACCGGCAAGGACCTCGCGCTGGAGCTGGACTACACCCCGTCCGCCGACGGCGCCTACCCGCTCGTCCTCGTCACGTACGAGATCGTCTGCGACAAGGGCAACAAGGCCGACAGCCTGCCCGCCACCAAGTCCTTCCTGAACTACGTCGCCTCGGAGGAGGGTCAGGGCCTGCTCGCCGACGCCGGCTACGCCCCGATGCCCACCGAGATCATCACCAAGGTCCGCGAGACCATCTCGGGCCTGAGCTGACCCGAGTGCGGTCCGGCCCCCGGCACGGGGGCCGGACCGCACCGTCCGGTGCACCGCCGCCAGGAGCCCCCCGCCATCCGGACGGGCTCCGCCCGAGCCGCCACCACGGCGGCTCCGCAGACCGGAGAACCCGATGGACATAACCACTGACCCCCAGAAGCCGGCACCAGCCCCCGTACCCCACCAGCCCCCCGCGGCCCAGGACGACGGCGCCGCACACGGCGTCACCCGCCCCGGCGACCGGATCTTCCTCGGGATGTCCCGTGGGTCCGGCATCCTCGTGCTGGTCATCATGGCCGCCATCGCGGCCTTCCTCACCTACCGCGCCTCCATCGCGATCAGCGAGGACGAGGCCAACTTCTTCACCACCTTCGAGTGGAACCCGAGCGGCGTCCCGTCGGAGTTCGGCATCGCGGTCCTGGCCTTCGGCACCGTCGTGTCGTCGATCGTCGCCATGGCCATCGCGGTCCCGATCGCGGTCGGCATCGCCCTGTTCATCACGCACTACGCCCCGCGCCGCCTCGGCGGCACCATCGGGTACGTGATCGACCTGCTCGCCGCCGTGCCCTCGATCGTGTACGGCCTGTGGGGCGCGCTCGTCCTCGTGCCGCACATGAACGGGCTCTACGGCTGGCTGGACGAGTACCTGGGCTGGACCGGCGTCTTCGAGTGGAACGGCGGCGCACCGCGCTCCCTGCTCACCGTCGGCATCCTGCTCGCGATCATGATCCTGCCGATCATCACCAACGTCAGCCGCGAGGTCTTCCGGCAGGTCCCGCAGATGCACGAGGAGGCGGCCCTGGCCCTCGGCGCCACGCGCTGGGAGGTCATCAGGATGTCCGTCCTGCCCTTCGGCCGCTCCGGCGTCATCTCCGCCTCGATGCTCGGCCTCGGCCGCGCGCTCGGCGAGACGATGGCCGTCGCCATGGTGCTCTCCCCGACCTTCGACATCAGCGCCAGCCTGCTCGACCCGGGCGGCGGCACCTTCGCCCAGAACATCGCCAGCAAGTTCAACGAGGCCACCCCCATGGGCCGGGACGCCCTCATCGCGTCCGGCCTGGTGCTCTTCGTCATCACCCTGCTGGTCAACGGCGCGGCCCGGATGATCATCGCCCGCCGCAAGGAGTACTCGGGGGCCAACGCATGAGCCACGCAACCCTCACCGACAAGCCGGCCGAGCGCCCGCGCAGTTCGCTGCGCGGTGCGACCCTGCCCAAGTGGTTCCCCTGGGCGGTCGCCGCGGGTTCCGTCGCCCTGGGCCTCGGCATCAGCGCCGTGGCCGGCCTGCACAGCTCCATCCAGTGGGCCCTGATCGCCGCGGTCCTCTTCGTCCTCGGCTCCTACGCCATCTCGGCCAAGATCGAGGGCGGGCGGCAGGCCAAGGACCGGGTCGCCACCAGCATGGTCTGGGTCGCGTTCCTGCTGGCCGTCATCCCGCTGGCCTCCCTCGTCTGGGAGACCGTCAAGCAGGGCGTGAAGGTCCTCGACGGCTTCTTCCTGAGCCACTCCATGGGCGTCGTCTCCGACTCCGAGCCGGGCGGCGGCATCTACCACGCCCTGCTCGGAACCGTGCAGCAGGTCGGCATCGCCACCGCGATCTCCGTGCCGCTCGGCGTACTGACCGCGATCTACCTGGTCGAGTACGGTCGCGGCAGGCTCGCCAAGGCCGTCACCTTCTTCGTCGACGTCATGACGGGCATCCCCTCGATCGTCGCGGGTCTGTTCATCCTCAGCCTGTGGATCGTGATCCTGGACATGGGCTACTCCGGCTTCGCCGGCTCCCTGGCCCTGTGCATCCTGATGATCCCGGTCGTCGTCCGCTCCACCGAGGAGATGCTCAAGCTCGTCCCGAACGAGCTGCGCGAGGCGTCGCTGGCGCTGGGCGTGCCCAAGTGGCGCACCATCCTCAAGGTCGTCGTCCCGACGTCCGTCGGCGGCATCACCACCGGTGTGATGCTCGCGATCGCCCGCATCACCGGCGAGACCGCTCCCGTGCTGCTGCTGGTCTGGGGTACGAACTTCATCAACACGAACCCCTTCTCGGACCCCCAGGCGTCCCTGCCGATGTACATCTACCTGCAGTACGGCGCCGGCTACGACGCGGCACACGACCGCGCCTGGGCGGCGGCCCTGACGCTCATCGCGTTCATCATGATCCTCAACCTTGCGGCCCGCGGCATCGCGCGCTGGAAGGCCCCGAAGACCGGTCGCTGACGCGCGGCCCCGGACAGTACTCCGTCAGCGACCCGAAAGAAGCAGTGATTCCCATGGCCAAGCGCATCGATGTCAGCGGCCTCAACGCCTACTACGGCTCCTTCCTGGCCATCGAGGACATCTCGATGACCGTCGAGCCCCGCTCCGTGACGGCCTTCATCGGCCCCTCCGGCTGCGGCAAGTCCACCTTCCTGCGCACGCTCAACCGCATGCACGAGGTCACGCCCGGCGGCCGCGTCGACGGCAAGGTCATGCTCGACGACGAGAACCTCTACGGCGCCGGCATCGACCCGGTGGCCGTGCGGCGCGAGGTCGGCATGGTCTTCCAGCGGCCGAACCCGTTCCCGACCATGTCGGTGTACGACAACGTCGCGGCCGGCCTGAAGCTCAACGGCAAGTTCAGGAAGTCGGAACTGGACGACGTCGTCGAGAAGTCCCTGCGCGGCGCCAACCTCTGGAACGAGGTGAAGGACCGCCTGAACAAGCCGGGCTCCGGCCTCTCCGGCGGCCAGCAGCAGCGCCTGTGCATCGCCCGCGCGATCGCGGTCGAGCCGAACGTCCTGCTCATGGACGAGCCCTGCTCCGCCCTGGACCCGATCTCCACCCTCGCCATCGAGGACCTGATCGGCGAGCTGAAGGAGCGCTTCACGATCGTCATCGTGACGCACAACATGCAGCAGGCGGCGCGCGTCTCGGACCGTACGGCGTTCTTCAACCTGGCGGCGGTCGGCCAGCCCGGCAAGCTGATCGAGATCGACGAGACGGAGCGCATCTTCTCCAACCCGTCGGTCCAGGCCACGGAGGACTACATCTCGGGCCGCTTCGGCTAGGCCCCACCCCGACCCCTCGCGGTGCTGCATGGCGGTGCCACCGCGAGGAGCACAAAGGGCCCGCCCCCGAATCCGGGGGCGGGCCCTGTCAGCTGCGGGCGGAAGCGAACGCACCCGGCACGGCCGCGGCTACGGCTACGGCTACGGCTACGGCTACGGCTACGGCTACGGCTACGGCTACGGCTACGGCTTACAGCTACAGGAACGCCAGGTTGACCAGCCAGAACGAGCACGCGGCCACCAGCGCGGCGGCCGGCATCGTGATGAACCACCCCAAGATGATGTTCTTCGCGACCCCCCACCGCACGGCGTTCACCCGCTTCGTGGCGCCCACACCCATGATCGCCGAGGTGATCACGTGCGTCGTGGAGATCGGCGCGTGGAAGAGGAACGCCGACCCGAACATGATCGAGGCCCCCGTCGTCTCCGCGGCGAAGCCCTGCGGCGGGTCCAGCTCGATGATCTTGCGGCCCAGGGTCCGCATGATCCGCCAGCCACCCGCGTACGTCCCGGCGGAGAGCATCAGCGCGCAGGCGATCTTCACCCACACCGGGATCGGGTCGCCGTAGTCCTCGACGTCGGCGATGACCAGGGCCATCACCACGATGCCCATCGTCTTCTGCGCGTCCTGCAGGCCGTGCCCCAGCGCCATGCCCGCCGCCGACACCGTCTGCGCGATACGGAAGCCCCGCTTCGCCTTGTGCGGGTTGGCCCGCCGGAACATCCACATGATCGCGGTCATCACCAGGTAACCGGCGAGGAGACCGACCACCGGCGACACGAACATCGGGATGACGACCTTGTCGACGACCCCGTCCCAGTACACGGTCGTGCTCCCGGCCAGCGCCGCTCCGACCATGCCGCCGAACAGCGCGTGCGAGGAGGACGAGGGCAGGCCGAAGTACCAGGTGATGAGGTTCCAGACGATGGCGCCCACCAGCGCCGCGAAGAGGATGCCCATCCCCTTCGAGCCCTCGGGGGTCTCGATCAGCCCCTCACTGACGGTCTTGGCGACGCCGGAGCCGAGGAACGCGCCGGCGAGGTTCATCACGGCGGCCATCGCGAGCGCCGCCCGGGGCGTCAGCGCACGCGTCGACACGGACGTGGCGATCGCGTTGGCCGAATCGTGGAAACCGTTGGTGTACGTGAAGAAGAGCGCGACCCCGATGGTCACGACCAGAGCAAACGTCTCCATGGAGGGGTCAGGACTCCTTGACCGCGATGGTCTCCACCGTGTTCGCCACGTGCTCGAAGGCGTCCGCCGCCTCTTCCAGAACGTCCACGATCTGCTTCAGCTTCAGCACCTCGATGGCCTCGTACGTGCCGTTGAAGAGGTGGGCGAGCAGCTTGCGGTGGACCTGGTCGGCCTGGTTCTCCAGCCGGTTGACCTCGATCCAGTACTCGGTGAGGTTGTCCATGGTCCGCAGGTTCGGCATGGCCTCGGCGGTCAGCTCGGCGGCCCGTGCCAGCACCTCGATCTGCTGGTCGACGCCCTTGGGCAGATCCTCGACGTTGTAGAGGACGACCAGGTCGACGGCCTCCTCCATGAAGTCCATGATGTCGTCGAGGGACGAGGCGAGGTTGTAGATGTCCTCGCGGTCGAAGGGCGTGATGAACGAGGAGTTCAGCTGGTGGAAGATCGCGTGCGTGGCGTCGTCACCTGCGTGTTCGGCGGCCCGCATACGCTCTGCGATCTCGGCCCGGGCGGATGCGTCCGCCCCGAGCAGTTCCATCAGGAGCTTGGAGCCCGTGACGATGTTGTCCGCGGAGGCGGCGAACATGTCGTAGAAGCTCGTCTCCCTGGGGGTCAGACGAAAGCGCACGTGGGGTCCTCGGGGTGCATCGGTTTCGGTCAGGCTGATGCTAGGCGCATCATCCGGCCACGGCTAACGGGCCGTCCTCCAGTGTCGCCCATCAGGCAGAGTGATGAGCAGGGGGGCGACGCCGGGGCCGCTGCCGGGGTTCCACGCAGGACCCGCTGCCCCGCAAAGTTCGTTACGATATACCCGCCAGGGGTATTTGTCCGCTATCCACCCGGTCCCGGCCCACTCTCTCCCCACAGGAGGACGCGATGACGACCACCGAGGCCGGCGCAGGCGCGCCCTCCCCCGCCGTGGACGCGGTGAAGACGAACGGGACAGACACAGCGAACGGGACGGATGCGACGGACGGGACGGACGGCGGCGCGGACGTCCTGACCGACCACGACCGCGGGGTGCACGGCTACCACCAGCAGAAGGCCGAGCACCTCAAGCGCCTGCGCCGCATCGAGGGCCAGATCCGCGGCCTGCAGCGGATGGTCGACGAGGACGTCTACTGCATCGACATACTCACCCAGGTCTCCGCCTCCACCAAGGCCCTGCAGTCCTTCGCGCTGCAACTCCTGGAGGAGCACCTGCGCCACTGCGTCGCCGACGCGGCCGTCAAGGGCGGCGCCGAGATCGACGCCAAGGTGGAGGAGGCGACGAAGGCGATCGGCCGGCTGCTGCGCACGTGACCCGGGTCCACCGGACACGCGGCCCGGGCCGCCGGGGCCCCGGCCTGCTCCTCCCGGCCGGTCCCGGCCCTTCCCCTACTGGTCGGCCCGCCGCTCCTCGGCCACCCGCAGCACCTCGTCGATGCTCTCCAGGCTGAGCCGCTCCCGGGCGGCCGACGCCGCGATGATCAGCTCACCGCACAGCTCGATCTCGGCGAGGGCCACGTGGTCCTGAACTGCCGTACCGCCGACCGGAGCCACGCCGTCACCTCGTCTCTGCCGTCACCGGCTTCCTCGGCTTCCTAGAGTAGGGAGCGGCACACACAACGCGCATGGCACGGAAGGGCTAGTTCTTGCCGTCCGCCCCCTCGCCGGGCCCCCCGCCCGCCTCGCCCGGTCCCTCGGCGATCCGGCCGGCGTAGATGTCCCGCTCCTCGGGCAGCCGTACGCGGACGGCGGCGCCGAAATCGTAGAGCAGGGTCGTCGAGGCGACGGCCACGTCGGCCTCGTCCCGCCCGTTGGAGAAGCTGAAGCGGTGCCGGAGCTTGCGGATGCGTCCCTCGTCGTCGAGGTAGGCGTCGAACGGCACCTCCGCGGTGGCGAACCCCTCGGCCGCCGCGGCCAGCGCCTCCCGGTTGCCGTCGGACGCGCGCCGCGCCGCCCGCGCGAGATCGGCGGTGCCCCGGTAGTGCCGTACGGCGGTCCCCGCGACCTCCGTCCGCCCCACGTACGCCGCCTCCCGCGTTCCCCGCAGCACCTCGGCGGCGGCGAGGGGGTCCGTCGCCCCGCCGGTCACCAGATTGCCGTCGGACATCGAGGCGGTCTCCACCCGCACCCACTTGTCGTCGGGCACGCCGGCTCCCCGGTTCTTCATGTACAGGGCACCCGGCGCAAGCAGTTCGGTGATCGGCCGGTGCTCGCTCGTCCCCGCCGGGTCCTGGGGCAGCCGCACCTTCAGCCGCCCGCGCCGCCCCTCGAAGTCGTACACGCCCTCGCCCCGGATGGTCACCCGCGTCCCGCCGCTGGCCATCTCCATCGCGGTCCGCGTCTTGGCGCTCCCGGCGGCCACCAGCCGGTCGGCGGCCCGGTGCAGCACGGCGACCGGATCACCGGCGCCCGGGTCCGCGGTCCCCTGCCCGGAGCACGCGCTCGCGGCGAGGCACGCACAGATCAGGCCCCCGGCGAGTGCGGGGCCGCCGGCCCTCCCCACCCGCCTCTCCCGCGCCCTCTCCCACTCGACCATCGCCACCTGCCCCAGCCGTCACGCCCGTTCCGGACCCTCTGCCGTCCCGGTTAACGAGGGGTGGGCGACCCCGGTAACGTGGTCGGTGTGGCGCAGCAGGACGGTCTCGAAGCCCCCCAGGAAGTCCCGGAACACCTCACGACGACGGTCGAACAGGGCCCCTTCTGCCTGGCCCGCTGCACCTGCGGCTGGCGCGGCCCGGCCCGCAGAGCGAGAAGCCAGGCCCGCACGGACGCGCAGACCCACGCGTCGGCCTGACCTCCCTGCCGTACGGGCCCGGCGGCACGGACGGGCCCGGCGGCACGCGCTCCGGCGACACACACAACCCTGTGCGGAGCCCTAAGCGGCGAGATCCCGCTCCCCGGCCTCGGCATTCTCCTGGCGCGCCCCCGGGATCACGGCGCCCTGCCCGGCGGCTTCGCCTCGCCCCCGCGCGCTGACCAGCCACCCCGCCCGGGGCGACCGCTCGACGGCCCGGGTCAGCGGCGTCAGCAGGGCCATGGCGACCGGCGACAGCAGCAGCGCGACCGCCGTACCGAGGGCGAAGCCCCCGACGACGTCCGTCGGGTAGTGCACGCCCATGTAGACCCGGGCGAAACCGCCGAACACCGCGAGCACGATCGCGGCGATCCCGAACTTCCTGTCGGCGACGAACAACGCGACGGCGAGCGCCATCACGAGCGTCGCGTGATCGCTCACGAAGGAGAAGTCGTTCTTCCCCTCGATGAGCACCTCCAGCCCGTCATGGGTCTTGAACGGCCGGGGCCGCTCGACGAAGCCCCGTATCGGCACATTGACCAGCACCGCGACACCGGCCGCGAGCGGCGCCCACGCCAGGGCCGCCACGCCGGAGGCGGCGTCCTCGCCGCCCCGCCGCCGTACGGACCACCAGCACCACACCACCAGCAGCACGATCGCGAACAGCAGTCCGTACTCGCCCACGAACTCCATGACCCGGTCGAACCAGTGCGGTGCGTCCTTGGCCAGGCCGTTGATGTCGTAGAGCAGCTCGACGTCGGGGTTCGACCCGGATTCGGCGAGTCCAGCCATGGTGCTGCGGCCCCTATCGTCATGTCGTCCGGCGCGCCGTTGCGCACGCCTCTTCCGCCACCCCCGTGGTCGTAGATCCGCCGGCTCCGTCCGTCGCCGCACACCTACACGTCAACAGGAACGCACGGACTCCGCAGTTACGTTCCACGCTCCACTGAATGATCACGCAGACGTTATCGAAGAGAGATACGTCGTCGCAGCTCAGGGCTGGGGTTCACGCTGCGTCCAAACCATGGCATTCACACCGTGGTGGGCAGCGCTTTCGCGCCATCCTCGGTGACCCGGGTGGCACCGAAGTAGTCCGGGGTGTCGATCCGGTCGAACCGGATCACCGCCCCCGTCCGCGGCGCGTTGATCATGTACCCGCCGCCGACGTACATCCCCACGTGCCGGATGGCCCGGGAGTTGGTGAGATCATCGGAGAAGAACACCAGGTCACCGGGGAGCAACTCGTCCCGGCTCGGATGCGGCCCCGCGTTGTACTGGTCGTTCGCGACCCGGGGCAGCGTGATCCCCACACTCTCGTACGCCGCCTTGGTCAGCCCCGAGCAGTCGAAACGCCCACCCTGCTCGGCCGTCCCGTTCCCGCCCCACAGATAGAGCGTGCCGAGCTTCTCCTGCGCGTAGGCGATGGCCCCGGCGGCCTGCTCGGAGGGGTCGACCCGCGTCTCGGGCGCGGCGAAGCTCTTCTCCAGGGTCGTGATCACCTTGACGTAGTTCTGCGTCTCCTTGTACGGCGGGACACCCTGGTACTTGATCACCGCATAGGCCCCCGCGTTGTAGGAGGCCAGCATGTTCTCGGTCGGGTTGCCGGGCACGTCCTTCACGTACGACGCGAGGGAGCAGTCGTAGGAGGCCGCCGACGGGATGGCGTCGTTCGGGTCCCACACGTCCCGGTCGCCGTCGCCGTCCCCGTCGACCCCGTGGGCGGCCCACGTCCCGGGGATGAACTGCGCTATCCCCTGCGCCGCCGCGTGGCTCTGCGCCCTCGGGTTGAAGCCGCTCTCCTGGTAGAGCTGGGCGGCGAGCAGCGCGGGGTTGATGGCGGGGCAGAGATTGCCCCACTTCTGCACGAGCGGCTGGTACGCGGCGGGAACGGAGCCCTGGGCCAGCCTCTTCGACCCCCCGCCGGCGCCGCCCGCGAGGTCTCCGGCGACGAGGTAGACGCCCACGACGAGCAGCATCACGAACGACAGACCGGAGCCGACGACTACGGTCCCCGCGATCCACGCCTTACGCACCGTCAACCGCCCCTTGCCGTTCAGGAGTCGTGGCCGACGTCAGTGTAGAGGCCGCACCGCCGCGGCGGCTGTCACCGGGCGAACAGGAACACGCCTGTTCACCCGTCCACCCGTCAGATTCCGCCACCGAGGCGCGAAGAGGGCCTAACGACCGAACCGGGCGGCAGGTTTCGCTCCGGCCTCGTTGCCCGGCGTGACCTGCCGTGATACACAGAGTGACGATACGACACTTCGTGCCCCGTTTCACACCTGCTTGAGCGGCAGATGTGAGGCGGTGGCAAGCTATTCATACGAAATCCGCCAATCAATGACGCCAAGTCGACATCCGAAGGCGCCATTGTCGGCGACAATGAGGCCTGACCTCTGCACGTCCGCAGGGGGTGCGGAACTACCCGACAGGGGCGGTGACTTACATGCTCTTTGCGGCTGACGAGGGAGACATCAACACCATCATCGGGGGGATCGCTCCGGACTGGGGCCCCTTCGGCAGCCTGGGCAACGAGGCCAAGGTGATGATCGAGGTGGTGATGGCCGTCGCCATTCTGCTGTGCCTCGGCATCGCCATCTGGGGCGCGGCCAAGCAGCGCATCGGTGCCACGGCGCTGCGCGACACCTTCAGCGCGGAGCAGGGCAAGGGCCTCATCGTCGCGGGGCTGACGGGCGTGTTCATCATCGGCTCGCTCGGCACGCTCTTCACCATCGTGTACGGGATGGCCGTGTAGCCCGACGCGCATCGGTCCTCCCCGCCACCCTCCTCCACCCCACCCGCCCGTCGTGCCCACCGGCTGAGGTTGCGTCTCCCTGATGTCGAGTCACCACACCGCGCCCGCGCGGGAACCAGCACGGCTACCGTCGTACTCCTACGGCGGGCACGACGGCGAGGGGACGTACGCGGCATGAGTCTCGGAGACGACCACCAGTCCTCCGGCGGTTACGGCGGCACCGGCCACACGCGGACCCGGCTGCCCGAAGGGGACACCGACGGCTACGGCACTCCCCGGCGCGGCGGCCGCTCCTCCTCCAGGAGCCTGGTCACCGTGGTCGGCGTCGTCGTCCTCCTCATCGCCGCGATCGCCTTCGCGAACCGTGGAGGAGACGATTCCGCTTCCGCGGACGACACGGCCGCCGACAAGCCGAAGACATCGGCCACGGCGCCGACGGGAACCCGCCCGGTCCAGTCGGGCTTCGCCCGGGACGAACAGGGAGCACAGAGCGCGGCGGCGAACTACGCGGTGGCACTGGGCTCTGACGGCATGTTCGACAGGACCAGGCGGCATGAGATCGTGGAGGCCATCTCCGATCCTGGCTCGCTCGATCGCCTCCAGTCCGGTTTCGACGCGGACTACTCGGCGGCCTTGCTCAAGCGGATCGGTCTCAGCGAGGACGGCAAGGCCCCGTCGGGCGCCACCTTTGTCAACCGCACATTGCCAGCAGGCACCAAGGTGACGTCCTTCAGCGACAGTGCCGCCACCGTCGAAGTCTGGTGCAACGGACTCTTCGGTCTCACTGGCGAGAAAACAACCAATCCCGTCGCGAACAACTGGTTCACCGTGACCATGCAGCTGAACTGGAACGGGAGCGACTGGAAGGTCGTGGAGACCGCCCAGAAGACCGGCCCGACCCCCGTCCCAGGGGACAGTCCCGTCTCCGGGTCCGAAGAGATGAGCAAGGCGGTCCAGGAGTTCGGAGGCTTCACGTATGCCCGGTAACCAGCACCGTGCGCTCAAGCTCACCGGCGTGGTGGTCGCCACGCAGGCCCTTGCCGTCATGCTCGCCTCGCGTGCATTCGCAGAGCCCAGCCCAACACCGACAAAGACCGATGACCCGTGCTCGCTCATCGCGGGCCCCGCCAAGGACTACTGCGAAGACGGCGCGTCCGACGGTGGCAACGGCCGCAGTGGAACCCTCAACGACCCCACCTCCGCCCTCGACCCCCTCTCCTCCCTCGCCAAGGGCTGCGCCGACGCCGCCTCCTGGACCGTCGACAAGCTCAGTGCCGCCGTGCAGGACACCGCCAACGTCGACTTCACGAACCCGAAGTTCCTCCAGCAGTACGCCGTCGTCTTCGCCGCGTCGACGATCCTCACGCTCCTCCTGTGGCTCCTCGCCGTGGCGAAGCGTGCCGTGCGCGGCGTCCCCCTGACCACCGCGCTCTCCGAGGCCATCGGGTTCCTCTGGCTGACCGTGCTGGCGTCGGCGTTCACGCCGCTGATCCTCTACACGGTCGTCTCGGCCACCGACGGCGTCACGGAGGTCCTCGCCCAGGCGACCGGCGACCAGACGGACTCCTTCTTCGGCACGTTCTCCGGCGCCCTGGAGAAGGGGGAGGACATCGGCGGCGGCCCCATCATGCTGATCGTCGTCTCCCTCGTGTCGATCCTCGCCGCCGGCGTCCTGTGGCTGGAACTCGTCATCCGCGCCGCCCTGCTCTACGTCGGCGCCCTGCTCGGCACCGTCGTGTACGCCGGCCTGGTCGACAAGAACCTGTGGGGCCACGTCCGCCGCTGGGCGGGCATCATGATCGCCGTGATCCTGGTCAAGCCGGTCATCGTGATCGTGCTGGGCCTCGCCGGCGCCCTGTCCGCCGACGACGGCCCCGACGCCTTCTCCGCCGTCGTCTCCGGCCTCGCGATCATCCTGCTCGCCATCTTCGCGTCCGCGATGATCTACCGCTTCGTCCCCGGCTTCGGCGACGAGATCGCCGGCTCCCGCAACAACCGCATCATGCAGGGCGCCGAGGGCAAGGCCGCGGCCGTGATCAGCTCGCCGGCGAACCTGGTGGCCCAGGGCATCAGGACCCACAGCACCCGGCACAACGGCGACGCCGGAGGCGGACAGTCCTCGTCCTCCTCCGCGTCCCGCCCCTCGAACCCCGCCTCCGGCGGAGTCGCCGCGCACAGCTCCCGCGCCTCGAACGGCGGCGGCGGAACTGTCCCCTCCGCCGCACCCGCACCGCGCTCCGGCAGCCCGGTGAACACGCCCCACGCCAGCAACACCCGCAACAGCAGCACCAAGAGCACAGGAGGTGACGGGCGTTGACGACCGAGTCCCACGTGTCCCATCCGGTCACGCCCCGCCGCACGTATCTGATCGGCCGCGCCCGGCCGAACGCGATCGTCGGCCGCAACCGCGAGACCGGTGAGATCGCGCTGATCGTCGTCGGCGCGTTCCTCGGCATGATGTGCGGGCTCCTCGTCCCCGTCCTGACCCTGCGCATCGTGCTGCTCGTCGGCTTCCCCGTGCTCGCGCTGGCGGCCGTCTACGTGCCGTACAAGCACCGGACGTTCTACAAGTGGTTCGAGATCAACCGCAGCTACAAGCGGACGCTCCGCAACGGCACCACCTACCGCTCCGGCGCCATCGAGGCCGGCACCCGGCTCGACGGCCGGGAGGTCGAGGTCGGCTCGCCGCCCGGCATCGGCCGCATCACCTGGCTGGCCGCCCCCTTCGGGCCGGACGAGATCGCCGTCCTGCTGCACGCCGACCGCAAGACCGTCACCGCCGCGATCGAGATCGAGGGACCCGGCGTCGGCCTGCGCGACTCCGAGGACCAGGAAGCCCTGGTCGACCGCTTCGGCACCCTCCTCAAGCACGTGGCCAACGGCGACGGCTTCGTCACCCGCATCCAGATGCTCGCCCGTACCCTCCCGGCCGACCCCGACGCGCACGCCAAGGACGTCGCCCAGCGCGGCGACGACAGGGCGCTGCCGTGGCTGCAGCAGTCGTACGACCAGCTCCAGTCGATGGTGTCCACCAGCAGCGAGCAGCACCGCGCGTACCTCATCGCCTGCATGCACTACACCCGCGAGCTGGCGGCCGAGGCCAACGCCATGGCCCGCGCCGCCCGCCCGCAGAACGGGCGCAAGCTGGACCGGGACGCGGGTCTCGCGGTCGTGATGGCGCGCGAGCTGACCGACATCTGCTCCCGCCTCCAGGAGGCGGACATCCGCGTGCGCCAGCCGCTGGGCCAGGGCCGGCTCGCCTCCCTCATCCACGCCATGTACGACCCGGACCACCCCATCGACCACATCCAGGCGATGACCCGGCGCAACGCCTGGCCGGCCGAGCTGGACGCCATGGAGCCCACCTACCTCCAGGCCAAGACCCGGGAGTCCTCCACCCGCGCCCCCTGGTGCCACGCCACCGCCTGGGTCAAGGAGTGGCCGATGACCCCGGTCGGCGTGAACTTCCTGGCGCCGCTGCTCGTCCACACCCCGGACGTCATCCGGACGGTCGCCGTGACGATGGACCTCGAACCCACCGAGGTGGCCATCGAGCGCATGCTGACCGAGAAGACCAACGACGAGGCCGAGGCCTCCCGCGCCGCCAAGATGAACCGCACCGTCGACCCCCGGGACATCGCCGCCCACGGCCGCCTGGACCAGCGGGGTGAGGACCTCGCCAGCGGTGCGGCCGGCGTCAACCTGGTCGGCTACATCACCGTCTCCTCCCGCTCCCCCGAGGCGCTCGCCCGCGACAAGCGGACGATAAGGGCCTCGGCCGGAAAGTCGTACCTGAAACTGGAGTGGTGCGACCGTGAGCACCACCGCGCCTTCGTGAACACACTTCCGTTCGCCACCGGCATCCGAAGGTAGGGGCTGAGCCTGATGCGGGACCCGCTGACCGTCCTCACCGAAGCCTTCACGTCCTTCCTCTTCGGGAAGGTGGAGACGACCCGCCCCCCCGTCCGCACCTCGACGGGCCAGGCCCAGGCGGTCTACCTCCCCACGGCCGCGCCCGGCCTCGGCGACTCCGGCGTGATCATCGGCCGCGAGGTCTACTCCGGCAAGGGCTACATCTACGACCCGTTCCAGCTGTACGGCCAGCAGCTCCCCGCCCCCCACTGGCTGGTGCTCGGGGAGTCCGGCAACGGCAAGTCGGCGCTGGAGAAGACGTACGTCCTGCGTCAGCTCCGCTTCAAGGACCGCCAGGTCGTCGTCCTGGACGCCCAGGGCGAGGACGGTGTCGGCGAGTGGAACCTGATCGCCGAGGAGCTGGGCATAACTCCCATCCGGCTGGACCCGATGGCCGCCCTGAACCACGGCATCCGGCTCAACCCCCTGGACCCGGCGATCACGACGACCGGGCAGCTGGCCCTGCTCCGCACGATCATCGAGGTCGCGATGGGACACGGCCTCGACGAGCGCTCGGGCTTCGCACTCAAGGTCGCACACGCCTACGTCAACGAGACGATCGTCGAACGCCAGCCGGTCCTCACCGACATCGTCGAGCAGCTCCGCCACCCCGAGCCGGAGTCGGCCGAGGCGATGAACGTCGCCATAGACGACGTACGGGCGTGGGGCCTGGACGTGGCACTGGTCCTCGACCGACTCGTCGACGGCGACCTGCGGGGCATGTTCGACGGCCCGACCACGGTCGGCATCGACCTCGACGCCCCCCTCATCGTCTTCGACCTGTCCCACATCGACCGCAACTCCATCGCCATGCCGATCCTCATGGCGATCGTCGGCGTGTGGCTGGAGCACACCTGGATCCGCCCCGACCGGAAGAAGCGCATCTTCCTGGTCGAGGAGGCCTGGCACATCATCAACAGCCCGTTCGTGGCGCAGCTGTTCCAGCGGCTGCTGAAGTTCGGGCGCCGACTGGGACTGTCGTTCGTGGCGGTGGTGCACCACCTGTCGGACGTCGTCGACGGGGCGGCGGCCAGAGAGGCCGCGGCCATCCTGAAGATGGCCTCCACCCGGACCATCTACGCCCAGAAGGCCGACGAGGCGCGGGCCACGGGACGCGTCCTCGGCCTGCCCCGCTGGGCGGTGGAGATCATCCCCACCCTCACCCCCGGCATCGCGGTGTGGGACGTCAACGGCAACGTGCAGGTGGTCAAACACCTGATCACCGAGACCGAACGCCCCCTGGTCTTCACCGACCGCGCGATGACCGAGTCCTCCTCCGACTTCAACGACGACGCCCTGCGCGCCGCCGAACTGGAGGCCGAGGAACGGGCGGCGGCCTTCGTGGAACAGCACATCGGCGACCCGTCGGAAACAACGGTGGCGTAGGCGGAGGGGAAGGTACGGACGGATGAGACCGGACGACCAGCGGCGGGACGGCCGGGACGGCGGCGTCCCGGACGGCCTGCTGCTCGGCCTGCTCGCCTTCCTCCTCGGCATGACGCTGCTGGTGTGGACGGCGACCGGCCTCGCCGCCCTGTTCGCCCACGGCTCCTGGCCCACGGGGGTCACGTTCGCCGGCACTCCCCTGGCCATGCGCCACCTCGTCGCCGAGCCCCACGACCTCCCCGGGGCCTGGCCGGACACCCCCGAGACGGCCCTGTCCGGGTACGGCCTGTTCTGGGGCCTGTTCATCGGGCAGCTGATGGTGCTGGTCGTCCTGGCCGTGTTCGTGATGGGCACGGTGGCCCGGTGGCGCGCGGTACGGCGACGGCGGCGCGCGGAGGCGAGGGCGGCGGCTGCCCGGGCGGAGGCGAGGGCGGCCACCGCACAGGAGCACTTTCCGGCGCGGGAGCCGGCCCGGGGACCGGCAGAGCAGGAGCAGCCGACCCGGGAACCGGCAGAGCAGGAGCCGCCCCGGGAGCCGGCAGCGCGGGAGCAGGCGACCCGGGAGCCGGAGCAGACGCACGTACAGACGCACGAGGTGCCGACCCCGAGGGCGCCGCAGCGGTCGGCGGCACCGGAGGCGTCGGCGGGCCTCCTGCCGTCCGTGGCCGGGGACAGGCCGCTGGGCGGATGGGAGGCACGCGGCTCCGAGGGCACGGTGCACTACGGCCCCCCGGACACCCGCCGCTCGACCGCCGCGAACGCCCTGCGCGACGCGGAGGGCGCCGTCCTCGTCATCACCTCCGACCCGGCCCTCTGGTCGGACACCAAGGACGCCCGCGCGAAGCTCGGCCCCTGCCACCTCTACGACCCGAGCCACCTCTGCGACACCCCGGCCCGCCTCCACTGGTCCCCCACCACCGGCTGTGAGGACCGGGGGACGGCCACGGCCCGAGCCGCCGCCCTGCTCACGCCGGTCCGCCCCACCGCCCGGCTCGACCAGGCGGTCGGCGACACCGCCGAGCTGCTCCTGCGCAGCTACCTCCACGCCGCCGCCGTCGACGGCCGCACCGTCCGCCACGTCCACCGCTGGGCCCAGGGCCTCCAGGTCCAGGACGCCGTACGCATCCTCCGCACCCACCCCAAAGCCGCGGCCGGTGCCGCGGGGGAGCTGGAAGGCGCCCTCACCGCCCACCCCGAACGCCGGGACATGGCCCAGCAGCTGACCGGCCGGGCCCTGGCAGCCCTTTCGACGGTCAACATCCGCGAGGCCTGCACTCCCCATCGAACCGATGTCCTCGCCCTGGATTCTTTCGTGCACGAACAGGGAACCCTCTATGTGGTGGGTGAATCCATCGAGGACCCCCGGACGAGTCCCGGCGCGATGCCGCTGCTGACGGCGCTCGTCTCAAGCGTGGTCGAGCGCGGCCGGCGCGTGGCCGAACGGTCATCCTCCGGTCGCCTCGACCCACCACTCACCCTCGTCCTGGACGACGTCGCGGCCGTCGCCCCGCTCCCCCAGCTCCCGGAGCTGCTGGCCACCGGCGCGGACCGCGGCATGCCGACCCTGGCCCTGCTCCGCTCCCGCGAACAGGGCCGGGCCCGCTGGCCCCACGACGAGCTGCCCGTGTAGGGCCGGCGGGCTTCCCCGGCTACCGCTCGCGTACGAGCTCCAGCTCGACCTCACCGGCTGCTCCGCCCACCAGCGGTACCGTCCGCCCGCTCGGCGCGAACCCCGCCTTCCGGTAGGCGCCCCGCGCCCGCCCGTTGTCCGGATGCACGATGAGCCGCACCCGCTCCAGGCCGCTCTCCCACGCCCACTCCAGCCCGGCGTCGAACAGCGCCTTGGTCAGCCCGCTCCCCCGCCACTCGGGCCGCACGAACACACCGACCACGTGCCCCTGCCGCCGCTCCACCGGCAACCCCGCCCAGTCCGTCGTGCCGGCCTCCTCCACCAGCACGGTCAGCGTGCCGAGCCACAGCCCTCCGGGCCCCTCGGCGACGATCTGCCGCGCCCCGGCCGCGCCCTCCGCACCCCCGGCCGCCCGTTCCCGCCAGAAGGAGTCCGGCCGGACCACGGCGTCGTCGTACGTCTCCAGATAGGCGAGGTGCGCGAGCGGGTCCCTCAGGGCACGCAGCCGCAGCTCCTTCACGGCGGGCCATTCGTCGGCGCGTGGGGAGCGGATCACGTAGTCACCGGGGACCGAGGCACTCATGCGGGCCACCGTAATACCCGGGTACTACCCCTCTCACCTGATATACGGCCCCCGGAAGGACGCCCTCGGCACCCGGCACCCCCGACCATGGCCGGATGGAGCCCGTGAAGCCCGCGCCGGAAGAACGCGCGGCCGAACCCCTCACCGAGTACGTCCAGCGCGTCACCCGGTGGGTCCGCGCCTTCGACCGCCGCCGACCGCTCGTGTGGGACCTGCTCTTCACCGGTTTCTGGGTCACGGCGGCCCTGATCGACTGCGTCGGCGGTGGCTGGCGCCACAACGCCCACAACCTCGACGTGCCGGGACGGCTCCTGCTCACCGTGAGCCTCGGCTGCTCGCTGGTCCTGCTCCGGCGGCGCACCTACCCCCGGGCCGCCCTCCTGGCCGTCGCGCCGTTCGTGCTCGTGAACGCCTGGACGGGCGCCGCCCTGCAGGCCTCCCTGCTGCAGCTCTTCCTCCTGTACCACATCGTCCTGCGCCGGCCGCTGCGTCACCTGTGGTGGGCGGCGGCCCTGATGACGGCCCCGACCTGCGTCTCCGTCGCCCGCTACGGGGAGGGCGCGAGCGCATGGCATCAGCAGATCGGCTCCCAGGTGCTGTCCGTCGGCGTCGTCGCCCTGCTCGCCGTCACCGTCCGCACGCGGCGCGACTACACCGAGGTCCGGGAGGACCGCGCCCGTCGCCTGGAGACCGAACGGGACCAGCAGATCCGGCTCGCCGCCGCCGGCGAACGCGCCCGCATAGCCCGCGAGATGCACGACATCATCGGGCACCACCTCTCCGTCATCACCGGCCTCGCCGACGGCGGACGCTACGCCGCCGCCAAGTCCCCCGAGCGTGCCGCCCGGGCCCTGGACGCCATCGCCACCACCAGCCGCCAGGCCCTCGGCGAACTGCGCCGCCTGCTCGACGTCCTGCGCGACGAGGAGACCGACGGCGTCCCGGCGGCCGAGCTGGCCCCGCAACCCGCCCTCACCGACCTCGACCAGCTCCTCGACGGCGTCCGCAAGGCCGGCCTCCCCGTCCGTACGGCCGTCCGGGGCCGGCCCGCGCTGCCCGAGGGACGTCAGCTGACGGTCTACCGGGTCGTCCAGGAAGCCCTCACCAACACCCTGAAGCACGCGGGCCCCGAGGCCACCGCCCACCTCGACGTCCGCTACGGGGCCCGCGGCGCCGTCACCCTCACCGTCACCGACACCGGCCACGGCGGGCCGGTCCCCGCCTCGCGCGACGGCCGCGGTCTACCCGGGATGCGCGAGCGGACATCCCTGTACGGCGGCACACTTGAGGCCGGCCCACGGCCACGCCCCGAGCGGGGCTGGCGCGTCCACCTGCACCTGCCGGAGGAGTCCCCGCAGTGACCACCGTCCTCATCGCCGACGACCAGCCCCTCCAGCGTTTCGGCTTCCGGATGCTCCTGGAGAGCCAGGACGACATGAGGGTCGCGGGCGAGGCGGCCGACGGCGCCGAAGCCGCCCGGATGACGGCCGGTCTCCGCCCCGACGTCGTGCTCATGGACGTCCGCATGCCGGGCCTGGACGGCATCGAGGCGACCCGCCGCATCGTCGCGGCGGGCGGCAGCACCAGGGTCCTCATCCTCACGACCTTCGACCTCGACGAGTACGCCTACGCCGGCCTGCGCGCCGGTGCTTCCGGCTTCCTTGTCAAAGACGCCCAGCCGGAGGAGCTGCTCTCCGGCATACGTGCGGTGGCCACGGGCGACGCGGTGGTCGCCCCGAGCCTCACCCGTCGCCTGCTCGACGCCTACGTCCAACACCTGCCGTCCGCCACCGCCCCGGACACCTCCCCCGATCCGCGCCTGGCCGCTCTCACCGACCGTGAGAGCGAGATCCTCAGGGCCATGGGCCGGGGCTGGACCAACACGGAGATGGCGGAGCGGTTCCATCTCGCCGAGTCGACGGTGAAGACCCACGTGGGCCGCATCCTCGCCAAGACCGGCTCCAGGGACCGCGTCCAGGCCGTGATCCTCGCGTACGACACGAAGCTGGTGAGGCCGGCGCGGAGAGAAGAAGGGTGAGGGAAGCAGGGCGAAAAACGAGGGTGAACGCAGAAAACCCCGCACCGTTCCCGGTGCGGGGTTTTCTCGCAATAATTGTTCGGCGGCGTCCTACTCTCCCACAGGGTCCCCCCTGCAGTACCATCGGCGCTGTAAGGCTTAGCTTCCGGGT
>NZ_JBSICH010000046.1:0-67772 GCF_053613315.1 Streptomyces sp. JK94
GCCGAGGCGATGGCACCCACCCGGCCCCACCCGGGCGTCGAGTCCGGGGCGAAGAACATGGCCCTCGGACCGGTCGCCGCCCTCATGGACCGCACCAAGGACACCGTACGCAAAGCCATGGGCAAGGACGGGTGACGGGGCACGTAAGGCGGCAGGTCAAGGCCCTGGCCGGGCAGTGCTTCCGGCCGGGGCCGTGCGGGTCGGTACGGCAGGCGAAGGAGAGCGCATGAGAATCGACGAGCCCTTGCTCAGGAAACTTCTGGAGGCTCCCGAGGACGACACTGTCCTGCTGCTGGTGGAGGGCCGGGCCCAGGTGGTCGAGCAGTCGGCCCTCGACAGTGATCAGTGGCGCGGTGCGGCCGTCCTCGTGTCGCGGGCGGAAGTCGTGGAACGGCTCGGGACGCCCTCGCCCACGGACGAGGACGTCACACGCTTGGCCGCGTCGCTTCAGGACGCCGTCGGCAAACTCGGCGCCTGAACACCTGACGGGAGCGTGCGAACCGGCCCGTGCTCACGACCGACGGTGCCGAGAGAGCCGGCCTCGGCCCGCGGATTCCGCGGCGGGACGAGGCCGGCTTCTCCGTTCTCCTGCGGCAGGAGGCAGCCCGCGATCCGGTTGGCCGGCGCCGGGCCGCCGTGCTCCACCGGGTCGACCGGTCGCTCGGGAGTCACGGCCGGTCTCCCTTGTGCCCGCCGGGATCCAGGGCGTCCCGCCGCCCGGTGTTCTCCGCCTGGTCGAACTGGGCGACGCCGGGATGGTGGAGGTCGAAGGCGGGGGATTCGGAGCGGACCCTGGGCAGGGTGACGAAGTTGTGGCGGGGCGGCGGGCAGGAGGTGGCCCACTCCAGGGAGCGTCCATAGCCCCAGGGGTCGTCGACCTCGACCCGCTTGCCCTGCTGGGCGGTCTTCCAGACGTTGTAGAGGAAGGGCAGCGTGGACAGGCCCAGCAGGAAGGCGCCGATGGAGGAGACGGTGTTGAGCGCGGTGAAGCCGTCGGCGGCGAGGTAGTCGGCGTAGCGGCGGGGCATGCCCTCGGCTCCCAGCCAGTGCTGGACGAGGAACGTGGTGTGGAAGCCGATGAACAGCGTCCAGAAGTGGATCTTCTCCAGGCGGGTGTCGAGCATGGTGCCCGTCATCTTGGGCCACCAGAAGCTGAAGCCCGCGAACATCGCGAAGACGATGGTGCCGAAGAGCACGTAGTGGAAGTGCGCGACGACGAAGTACGAGTCGGTGACGTGCCAGTCCAGCGGCGGCGACCCGAGGATCACCCCGGTCAGCCCGCCGAAGAGGAAGGTGACCAGGAAACCGGCCGACCACAGCATCGGCGGCTCGAACGACAGCGATCCCTTCCACATCGTGCCGATCCAGTTGAAGAACTTCACCCCGGTGGGCACGGCGATCAGATAGGTCATGAAGGAGAAGAACGGCAGCAGCACCGCGCCGGTGGCGAACATGTGGTGCGCCCACACCGCCACCGACAGACCGGCGATGGCGATGGTGGCGCCGATCAGGCCCATGTAACCGAAGATCGGCTTACGGGAGAAGACGGGGATGATCTCGCTGACGACCCCGAAGAACGGCAGGGCGAGGATGTAGACCTCGGGGTGGCCGAAGAACCAGAAGAGGTGCTGCCACAGGATCGCCCCGCCGACTTCTGCGTCGAACACGTGGGCGCCGAACTGCCGGTCCGCCTCCAGCACCAGCAGCGCCGCCGCCAGCACGGGGAAGGCCAGCAGGACGAGCACCGAGGTCAGCAGCACGTTCCACGTGAAGATCGGCATCCGGAACATGGTCATTCCCGGCGCGCGCATGCAGACGATGGTGGTGATGAAGTTGACCGCGCCGAGAATGGTGCCGAACCCGGACAGCGCCAGTCCCATGATCCACAGGTCTGCGCCGAGGTAGGCGGTCCGCATGGGGCCGCTGAGCGGGGTGTAGGCGGTCCAGCCGAAGTCGGCGGCACCCTGGGGGGTGAGGAAGCTGCCGAGCACGATCAGGCCGCCGAAGAGGAAGAGCCAGTACGACAGCATGTTCAGTCGCGGGAAGGCGACGTCCGGGGAGCCGATCTGCAGCGGCATGATCGCGTTGGCGAACCCGGCGAACGTGGGAGTGGCGAACAGCAGCAGCATGATCGTGCCGTGCATGGTGAAGGACTGGTTGTACTGCTCGTTGGACAGGAACTGCAGGCCCGGCCGGGCCAGCTCCGCCCGGATCGCCATCGCCAGCGCCCCGGCGATCAGGAAGAACGCGAACGAGGTGATGAGGTACAGGTGACCGATCTTCTTGTGGTCGGTCGTCGTCAGCCACGAGACCAGTACCCGCCCCCGGCTGCGTTTCCCCTCCGCCGGCACCAGGGTGGCCGGCTCCGTCTGTGCAGTCATCAGATCCCTTACATCCGTCGCAAACCGTGTATTCGGCTGTAACATCCCGTAAATGCGCACAGTGTGCATCTCAACGCGCTGCGTGAGTCCGGAACGGATGGTGTGTAACCGTCCGAGGCCTTCTCACACCCTTCCTCCACGGCGGCAGTCGACCGGCGCGCCCTGGCTGCGGAAAGCCCCTCCTCTCCGGATGGCCGGCGAGGAGGGGCGGTCGTTTGCCGGTGCTGTCAGAGGGTGTCGGTGGGACGGTCGCCGCCGCGTTCGCGGCTGTTGCGCATCATGGCCAGCGACACGACCGACAGGGCGATGTAGAGGCAGCCGATGATCACATCGGTGATCCGGGTGCCGTCGAACACCGCGGTCTTCTGCATCGACAGTGCCCATGGCGAGACGGCCAGCCAGGCGCCGGCCGCCAGGACCAGCAGGTCGGGCCGGGCGCCCGGATAGTGGGCGAAACGCCGCAGAGCGACCAGGAACACGACGATGGCCACTCCCAGTTCGTTGCGGTGGGCGTCCTTGGCGGAGTCGGGGTAACCGACGATCCAGGGTGCGACGATCAGGCCCAGGGTGACCAGTAGCAGCAGCAGGCCGATGATCTGCTGCCGCCCGGCTTCCGCGAGCGTTGTCGCGTCGCGGTGCGCCCGAGCGCCGGCGGCGGGTGACGAAATCGACTGGTGCATGGCACGTCCAAAGTCCTCGTGATCGTCAACAGGGGCGCGGACGCCGGACAGCGCGTCGCGTCAGGTAGTGGCAACCTGCCACCGAGGCCGCGCCCGCGATGACCAGGACGGCACGTCGCGCGGCCGGTGAAGCGACGGGCGACAGGTCTCGCAGCCGGTCGAGGACGCTGAGGGGAACACCGCTGAACGCGTTGCCGGGCGGCCGCCGTGACACCGCCGGGTGGGGACGAGTGGGTGCCGTGAGGCGCACCGTCTCCCAGGCCGCACCGATCCGCCGCAGCCGGCGATCGCTGAGTGCGTCACGCAGCCGCGGCAGCAGCTCGTCCTCCTCGTCGCGGATGTCCTGCGAGAGGAGGTCGAATGCCTGCTGGATCCACGCGTCCCGGCGAGGATCGTCCGGGGCCTTCTCGGCCTGCGCGATCAGCTCGTTGATCTCCTGGTGCTCCCGCTCGACCCGTGTGGTGAGGTCCTCACCGTCGGGGCTGACGTGCCGCAGAACGGGCCACAGAACCGTCTCCTCGGCGAAGGCGTGGCTGAACACCAGCTGCACGATCTTCTGCCAGAGCCGGCTCCGCTCCGCGGGGGCGGTGGTCATGGCGCGGTAGCGCTTCATCATCGCGTCGAGTTCCGCGTGATCACGACGCTGGCGCACCAGGATGCTGCCTTCTCCACCGAGCCGGGCGGCGTCCTGCCCGCTGATCGACGGCGTCATGACGCGTCTGCCGTGGAAGCGCCCGCGTCGTCCGGCGCCGTATCGCCGCTGAGGTTGGACACCCCCTGCTGACGTGGACTTTCCTCCTCCTCGGGGGGTACGTCCTTCTCGCCGGTGACAGCCTCCAGAGGAGGAGACAGGTCCTTGTCGTGTGGGCTGGACATGGTGACGGCTCCTCTCGCTGCCTGTGCGGTCCGGGTCCCCACGGACGCACCTCCTACCGCACTGAAACCGTCGGGTGAGTCCAGCAGCGGCCAATCGGCTTCGCCCACCGCGTGATCACCGCCACGACGACCGCGCTCAGGGCGTACCGGGCGGGTCGCGCAGGATGGCCGCAGTGATGTCCGCGAGCGTCTTGTCAGTGCGAAAGGCCTCGGCCCGCATGACGGCCAGCGCGTCCTCGTGGCTCAACCGCCGGCGCACGGCCAACGCCACCACGGCACGCGCGGTGTCGAACCAGTGGGCGCGCACGACCGGCTCCGGTTCCCAGGCGGGCGGCTGCGACCCGGTGATGATCACTTCCCGCACCGGCAGGAGCGCGGCCGCCACCGCATCGGCCGCACGAGACGCCCGTTCCAGACCCTCCTCGTCCAAGGCGCGGGGCCGAAGTCCCAGCAGGTCGATCGATCCCAGCACGTAGTCGCCGAAGAAGAGGGGGAGCGCGTACACCGATCCCACCTGCGGCAGTTTCTCCCGCATGGCCGCACCGAACAGCGGCCACGGCGTCAGCTCGCCCGCGAGGTCGTCCACCGCCACGGGCTCACCCGTGGCCGCGGCGCTGATGCAGGGCCCCTCCAGCACCGTGAACTGGATCTCCTCCAGGCACAGCGCGGCGTCGTCCGACGCGGCGAGCAGTTGGCGGGAAGGCGTGTCGGTCAACAGCGACACAGTCGCGCCATCCACCTCCAGCCCGTCCCGGACCGCCGCACACACCCGGCGCGGGACCTCTTCGACGGCACCCCCTTTCGCGGCGGACGCGATGAGCCGCGCTGCGTGGCCGGCGTCCGCGGTCACGGTGCGGCCCACTGCACCGGCAGGGGAGCGGTGTGGCCGTGCTCAGGGACACGGGCACGGTACGCGCCGCGCATCGGACGGTGCCGGCGATGGGACGTGACAGGGGGCTGACGCAGTGCCATGCGGGACGCATTACCCGGTCTGCCGGTGTCCACACGGAAGCCCGGTGCGCAGTCGCTGGTGAGGGCGGCAAAGTGGCGATCACGAGCCCGACGCCGCGGAGTGGAGGGGGAAGGGGGGGGCGGGTCGGCGGGAAGAGCGCCATCCTGCGCGAGCGCGGTGCCGTCCGGACGCCGGCCCCGAGACCTGGTCCGCCTCGTCAGTCGCCGCCACGGTCTGCATGTCCGCCGGTCCCGCGCTCCGGAAGACCCCCCGGAACGGCAGGGAAACGCCCCGGGCAGTGGGGACGGACCTCTCCGCCGAACGTTTCGGACGAAACCCGTGCGCTACCCGTGACGGGAAGCGTCACGGTGAACAGGTGAAACAAGGAGGAGAGCCGATGTCGAACCCGCAACAGCCCGAGCTGCGGCGCAGTGACAAGGGGGCGGGCACTCCGCAGGACAGCCAGTCCCGCAAAGCGGCGCAGCCCGGCCACGAGGGCGGCGGCCACGCCCACGGCACCGACCGCGGAAACAAGGGCGGAGGGGAAGGCGGCGGTACGCCTCCCGAGCAGCAGCCGGACCACCCGGCCTGAGTCCGCCCCGCAGAAGACGAGCCAGGAGAAGTCGTGACCGTTCCCGAGGAGAACCGCCCCAAGACGACGTCCACCGACGACGTCATCGAGACGCCCGACGAAAGGACGGCCGCCGGTCAGGGCGACGGCGCCACCGGACGCACCCTGCGCGAGGCGATGGAGGAAGCCGGGCTGGGCCCGGACGACGTGCGCGAGGGGACCTGACCCCGTCCGCCGACCGGGCCGCCGCGCATCCGGCAGGGCCCCGGAGCGAGCCGGAGACGCATGGACGTGGCGGCCCGGGGCCCGGCGCCCCCGGGCCGTCGCGGCCCGGGGGCGCGGCGATGCGGGCCGAAAGGACTGCCGGCAGAGGGCGTCTGTCCTTCGTGGCACACCAGAAGGCGTCCGTCTCCGACGTGGCGCACCGGGGCCCACAAGAGTGCGACCCCACCCGTTGCGCCCGTTACGCGTCTAGGGTGGATTGTGGGCCGGAAGGCCGTGCCGCTCCGGTGACCGTGCCGCGGTGACGTGGCGGTCGAACCGAGGTGTTCCTTCGGATTGCGGAGTCCGTTGCCCCGGTGGGACGAGACGATGCCGACCGAGAAGGCCCCGCGCCGTGCCGAAGGAATCCTGATGAGTGCCGATGACACCTACGACGGCAACCACATCACCCAGTTGCTGCTGCAGACCGATTCCCTGGAGGACTTCCTCCAGGGGCTGGCGGAAACCGCCATGGAACTGGCCCACTGCGAGGGCATCGGCATCACCATCGAACGTGACGGGCGGCCCGTCACCGTGGTCAGCGTACGGTCCGCGGCGCCGAAACTGGACGAGAAGCAGTACGGCCAGGACGACGGCCCCTGCCTGCAGTCGCTGCGCACGGGTGAGGAGATCACCGTCCGCGACATGCTGGCCGAGAGCAGGTGGGGCGACTATCCCGCCTACGCCGCCGCCTGCGGCATCCGCTCCTCCCTCTCGCTTCCGATCGCCGCGCACACCCACACCGCGGGCGCGCTCAACCTGTACGCTGCCCCGCCCGCCGCGTTCGAGGGCACCGACCTGGCCCCCTTGCGTTCGCTGGCGGACCAGGCGACCGGCGGCATCGCCCTGGCCCTGCGCCTCGCCGACGCGCAGGAATTCGCCGGCCAGCTGCAGAACGCCATGCAGTCCCGCAGCGTCATCGACCAGGCACTCGGCGTGGTCATGGGCCAGAACCGGTGCACCGCCGAGGAAGCCTTCAAGATCCTGCGTTCCGCCTCCCAGCACCGCAACATCAAACTCCGCGACCTGTGCACGGAACTGATCACCAGTCTCACCGGCCGGCCTCCCGCCACCCCCGGTCTGCGCCCCCGCCCCTGACCGTCCCTCCCGACCACGCGGAGACCGCACGCCTTCCCCGAGGGGGGGCACGTGCCACGCAGGCCCCGCTGAACTGCGGGACCGCCGGGGGACCGCGTTCGCGGCGGGTGCCGGCCGGGCCGCCGCACCCCGGGACTGCACCGGTCGTGGTGCCGTGGTTTCCCCGCCGCGGGCGGACGACGCCGTAGGGCCGTCCTGCCCGTGGGGCGGGCGAGCGGCCGGGGCGGGACGGCGGGTGTTTGCCGGGGGGTTCGGCCGGTACCCCCACACCTTCGTGCGGCTACTGGACGATTCGGCACCGGAAGGGATGATGGCGTGCTGCCCCGACTCGAGCGGTACCTGCTCCAGGACTTCCCGTTCATCCATGTGATCATCGGCTTGTTCGGCAACACGGCGTTCCTGGCCGGAAGCGTGTGCTTCCTGTTCCCGCCCCTGGAACGGGTCGCCCTGTGGCTGTTCGTGGCGGGCTCGCTGGGCATGTTTGTCGGCACCGTCGGCGAGGTCTTCGTCCGGCACGCCCGCAGGTCCCGTGGGCGGACGGACAGCTGACCACCGGCCCGCACCCCCCCTGTCCACCGTCACGGGCACCCTCGGCCAAAAGCGGGGACCCGCCCCCGGTCCGGAACGGTGGCGGGAGCGAGGAGTACGACCGCCCCGGGCGGGTAGCCGCGTGCAGGTCGGGAGGGGCCGGGACACCTGGGGAGGTCGAAACGGCCCCTCCCTCTCCGTCGCTGCGGCCGGCCGTGCCGCCCGGCCCGTACGGGGCGTGAGGGCCGCGCGGTGGACACCGCCCGCGGTGTGCCCGGCCCGCACCGGTACGCGGCCCCGCTGGGCCCGCCGGCTGGGTGAAGAACAGCCGCCCGCCGGTGTGCACCCCTGCCGCCACCGCCGGACCGGGCGGGGGCAGGCCTCCTTGAGTCACCGCTGGAGGAGCACGTCTACGCAACACGGGCGATTCGCGCGATACCTTCCCAAGGCGCCCGCTCCGGCCGACGACCGCGCCGCACCGACGGCACCCCCTCGAACAGCCGGTGCCCGGCCGCCCTGTCGCATCTGATGAATGATCAATAACCTTGAGAGGTAAGCGATGTGACGATTCTCAGGGAGCCCCATGTCCATCGGCCAGCAGGAGCCCGACATCCTCTCGCCCGAGTTTGCCGCCGACCCCTATCCCGCCTACCGGGCGATGCGGGACGCCGCGCCCCTCATCTGGCACGAGGCGACGCGCAGTTACATCGTCTCGCGCTACGAGGACGTCGAGCGCGTCTTCAAGGACAAGGCCGGCGAGTTCACCACGGACAACTACGCCTGGCAGATCGAACCCGTGCACGGCAAGACGATCCTCCAGCTCAGCGGACGGGAGCACGCCGTACGCCGGGCCCTGGTCGCCCCCGCCTTCCGCGGCAGCGACCTGGAGCGGAAGTTCCTGCCCGTCATCGAGCGCAACTCCCGCGAGCTGATCGACGGCTTCCGGCACACCGGCTCCGCCGACCTGGTCACCGACTACGCCACCCGCTTCCCGGTCAACGTCATCGCCGACATGCTGGGCCTGGACAAGGCCGACCACGCGCGCTTCCACCGCTGGTACACGGCTGTCATCGCCTTCCTCGGGAACCTCTCGGGCGACCCCGAGGTGACGGCGGCCGGCGAGCGGACCCGGGCGGAGTTCGCCGAGTACATGCTGCCGATCATCCGGGAACGCCGCGAGAACCTGGGCGACGACCTGCTCTCCGCACTGTGCGCCGCCGAAGTCGACGGGGTGCGGATGAGCGACGAGGACGTCAAGGCGTTCTGCAGCCTGCTGCTCGCCGCGGGCGGCGAGACCACCGACAAGGCGATCGCCGGTATCTTCGCGAACCTGCTGCTCCACCCCGACCAGCTCGCCGCCGTCCGCGCGGACCACTCGCTGATCCCGCGCGCCTTCGCCGAGACCCTGCGGTTCACCCCGCCCGTTCACATGATCATGCGGCAGTCCGCGACGGAGGTGACGCTCAGCGGCGGCACCGTACCCGCCGGCGCCACCGTCACCTGCCTGATAGGCGCCGCCAACCGTGACGAGAGCCGCTACCGCGATCCCGACCGCTTCGACATCTTCCGCGACGACCTCACCACCACGACCGCCTTCTCCGCCGCCGCCGACCATCTCGCCTTCGCGCTCGGACGGCACTTCTGCGTCGGCGCGCTGCTGGCCAAGGCCGAGGTGGAGACCGGTGTCGCCCAGCTCCTGGACGCCATGCCCGACCTGCGGCTCGCGGACGGGTTCGAACCGGCCGAGCAGGGCGTGTTCACCCGCGGACCGCAGAGCCTGCCGGTGCGGTTCACCCCGGTGAAGGGCTGACCCGTAGGTGAAGGGCTGACCCTTACCGGCCCGCCCGTCTGCCGGCGGTGCCGGGTTCCCGGGCCTCCCACCGCGGGCCCGGGAACCCGCGCTACTGCACCACCGGCGTGAACCGCACCGGGAGGGCCGACAGCCCGCGCATCCAGATCGACGACCGCCAGGTCAGTTCCTCCGGGTCCACGGCCAGCACCAGGTCGGGCAGCCGCTCCAGCAGCCTCTCGACGGCCGCCCGCGCCATCACGTCCGCCAGCAGCGGCGCGGGATAGGGGCAGCGGTGCTCGCCGTTGCTGAACGACAGGTGCGCGGCGTTCTCCGCGCCCACGTGCCCCTCCGGCCAGATCTGCGGGTCGGTGTTGGCCGCGGCCAGCCCCAGCACCAGGCAGTCGCCGGCCCGGATCCGCTGGCCGCCCAGCTGGACGTCCTTCACGGCCCACCGACCGATGAAGTTCTGCGTCGGCGTGTCCAGCCACAGCACCTCGTTGAGCGCCTCGCCCACGCTGAGCCGGCCCCCCGACACGTTCACCGCGAACCGCTCGTCCGTCAGCAGCAGGCGCAGTGTGTTGCAGATCCAGTTCGCCGTCGGCTGCTGCGCCGCCGCGATCACGGAGATCAGGTCCTGGACGATCTCCTCGTCCGTCAGACCGGCCGGGTGCGTCAGCATGCGCGAGGTGACGTCCGGGCCGGGGGCGGCCCGCTTGTCCTTCACCAGCTGACGCAGCCGCTCACCCACCCGCCCGTACGCCGCCACCGGGTCGTCGCCCTCTCCCGCGTCCAGGGAGATCCGCAGATCGTCGACGAGCCGGCGGGTGCCCTCGCCCGAGGTCGGCATCCCGCACATCTGTACCACGGTGCGCATCGGCAGGGTGTGCGCGTAGTCGGCCATCAGTTCCGCCTGGCCGCTGCCGGCGAACCGGGCGATGAGTTCGTCGGCGATCAGCAGGCAGTCGTGGGACAGCTCGAACTGGTCGACCCCCTCCAGCGCCTCGGTGATCACCCCGGCCCGGCGCCGGTGTTCCTCGCCCTCGGTGAACAGCACCGACGGCTGGTACCCGACGAAGGGCAGCAGCGGCCAGTCCGGCGGAATGTTCTCCCACTGGTTCCAGCGCCGCGAGTCACGCGCGAACAGCTCGTCATGGCCGGTCACGTACGTGAGCTCGGAGTAGCCCAGCACCAGCCAGGCCGGGATGTCGCCGTCGAGCACCACGGGCGCGACGGGGCCGTGCTCCCTGCGCAGGGTGCGGTAGAGCTGGGCCGGGGTCTGCTGGTACTCGAGCCCCGTCAGGTGCACCGCGCGGGAGTGGGCGGGGCATCCCGGGGGCGCGGAGGGGCGGCCGAAATCGGTCACAGTGTCGCCTCCTCGGCGATGGCCATGTCGTGGAGGTGGTTGACGAGGGTGATGAGCACGTCCTTGCCGGACTGCCTCACCCGTGCGTCGCAGTCGACCATCGGCACGTGCGCGGGCAGGGCGAGCGCCTGGCGGATCTCGTCCAGGGAGTACCGGTCGGTGTCGCTGTCGAACCGGTTCACCGCCACCACGAACGGTGTGCGGTGGTGCTCCAGCCGGTCGATCGCGTACCAGGAGTCGTCCATCCGGCGCGTGTCCACGAGGACCACGGCGCCCAGGGTGCCCGAGAACAGCCTGTCCCACAGGAACCAGAACCGCTCCTGGCCGGGCGCTCCGAACAGGTACAGCACCATGCGGTCGTTGAGGCTGATCCGCCCGAAGTCGAACGCGACCGTCGTGGTGGTCTTCGTCGTCACCGCGCTGGTCTCGTCGACGCCCACGCCGGCCTGGGTCATCACCTCCTCGGTGTTGAGCGGCCGGATCTCGCTCACGGACCGGACCAGGGTCGTCTTGCCGACGCCGAACCCGCCCACGACGACGATCTTCAGACCGGTCTCCGCGGTGTCGTTCAGCGGTGTGCGGTGGGAGGGCAGCTCAGAGGTTGCGGAGCCCATGGAGCACCTCTTGGAGTAGGGCGGAATCTGGCAGGGAGGCGACGGACGCCGCCGCGCGCGGATGGCGGGCGGTGATACGGCCCGTGTCCAGCAGGTCGCCGAGCAGGATCCGCACGACCATGACCGGCAGGCCCAGTTCCGCGGCGATCTCGACGACGGCGGTGGGGTGCCGGCACAGCTCCAGGATCCGGGCGTGCTCCGACTGCATCCCCGGCATCGGACGGCTCTCGCTGACAATGAGGGTGACCAGGTCGAAGGCCTCGTCGGCGCGGCTGCGTCCACCGGTGACGGTGTAGAGCCTGTCCGGATCACCCGTGTCGACGGGTTTGCGCATCACGACGTACCGCTCACAGGGCCTCGCGGCTCGGCCCGCAGGTGCTCGCCGATCTGCTCGACCAGCTCCGTCATCTGGTGGCCGACCACTCCGGGGTCGGCGTCCTCCCCGGCGACGACGGCGAGGTGCGCCCCCTCGCCGGCCTCCACGATGAACAGCAGGCCGCCGTGGAACTCGGTCATCGACTGCCGGACCCCGCCGGTGCCGTCGCCGAACTCCATGGAGGCACCTTGGGCGAGGGCCTGGATGCCGGAGCAGATCGCCGACAGCTGGTCGGCCCGGTCGAGCGTCAGGTGCTCGCTCCAGCAGAGTTTCAGGCCGTCCCGGGACAGGACCAGGGCGTGGCGTGCGCCAGGGGTCTGTTCCAAAAGGCCGTGCAGGAGCCAGCTGAGGCTGTTGTCGGTGGTCTGCATGATGGGTGATGGGACGGTGGTGTCCGGCTGACCGGTCACCGGCCCGTTCCTCCTGTCTCATGAACTCGAGTGGGAAGGGGCGCCGTCGCCCCGTGCACCGTACGGGCGGAGGCGGGGCCGACGCCGTACGGGAAAGGGCGGGACTAGGGAGCCGCGGGCGGCTCAGCCCCGGGCGGGCCGGCCGGTCCGGCGGTGCCGTTTCCGGACTGCCGTGCGCGGTGGAAGGCGCCGAACCGCGAGCCCGCGTCGCGTGCCGGACGCCGCTTCGCCGCCGTGTCACCGGTGTGCCCGGACGCGGACTGGCGCTGCTCACGCTCGCGCTCCGCCTCGGCCATGGTGCGGCCGGGGGCGCGGACCGGCAGACCGTTCGGCGTGGTGCCGTCGGGCCGCCGGTGCCGGCCGTGTTCAGGCAGTTCAGGCAGTTCGGGCAGCGGCTCGGGCGGTGCGGCGGCGGGACGCTCGGTGCCCGTGGGCAGTGCCGTGGCCGCGGGACGGGCCGTGAGGTCGGGCAGCGGGGCCGGGGCGGGCAGAAGCGCGGAGGGCATCGCATCGGGCCGGGGAGCCGTCTCGTGCGGGACGAGTTCACGCTGCTGGGCGAGCAGATGCAGGGGCAGCAGCACGACGACGCCGGTGCCGCCGCGGGAAGAGGGGCGGTAGTTGACGCTGATGCCGTACTTCACCGCGAGCTGTCCCACCACGGCCAGGCCGAGCCGGGTGCCCTGCAGCGAGGCGAGGTCGGTGACGCGCCCGGTCACGGCCTCCTCGGCACGGCGCATCGCCGCGTCGGCCATCTTCAGGCCGCTGTCCTCGATGGTGACGACGATGCCGGCGCTGCGGTCCTCGACGTAGACGTGGACCTCGTCGATGGGCGGCGAGAAGTTCGCGGCGTTGTCCATCAGCTCGGCGAGCAGGTGCATCACCCCCTCGGCGGCGAAGCCGGAGACCGCAGCCCGGGAGGAGCAGTGCAGGCGCACCCGCTGATAGGCGGCGATACGGCCGGCGGCCCCCCGCAGGATGCTCTCCATCACGATCGGCTTGTTCCAGGCGCGACTCGACCTGCCACCCATGATCAGCGCCAGCCGGTCGGTCACCAGGCCCAGCTGGGAAGTGCTGTGATCCAGCTTCAGCAGATCACCGAAGACCTCCTCGCCGTGCCGCTCCTGCATCTCCCGCAGGTCGGCGAGCATCCTGACGGCCTTGGCCTGGACGCGGCTGAGCGCCTTGGCGGAGGCGGCCTGTGCCGCGGCGGCGCGCCGCTCGCTGCGGGCGAGTTCGCGGACGAACGATTCGGCCGGGGCACGCAGCGTCGGCAGCCGGGGCAGGTCGGCCTCGGCGAGCACCGTGTCGGCGGACCGGCCCTCGCGCAGCCGGGCGACCACTGCGGGCAGTGTCTCCCGCACGAGGTGCTCGTGCTCGGCCGCGGCTTGGTCCAACTCGTCCCGCAGCTTGCGGTACTCGCCGTCCAGGGAGCCTGCCCGCCGCACGTCCTCCTCGACGGTGGCGGCGAAGGTGTGCGCGAGCCGCCGCAGTTGCGGTTCGGACGGCGGCGGCACGCTGCCCAGCACCTCGGCCGCGCTCGCACCCTCCCGCAGCCGCTCGGCCACGGCGGGCAGCGTCACCCCGGCCAGGTGGGAGATCTCGGCGGACAGCCGGGCCGCCTCGGCCCGGAGGCGGCTGTTCTCCGTCTCCCGCTCGACGGCTGCGCCGCGGGCCCGGCGGACGAGCCGGTGGCCGACGAGAACGGTGACCGCCACGCACGACCAGCCGGCCACCACCACGGCCAGGGCCCACGTGAACGCGCCGGACGGCGCCAGGGCGACCGCCGCGCCGCCGGCGGCGGCGCTCGTCACCAGCACGGCCGACAGTGCGGGGAACGAGGTGCGCGGCGCCCCCACGGGTTGGTGCTGGCTGGGCGATGCAGGCACTGGCATGGAGCGGTCCCTCGGTCGTGAGAGCAGGGGAAAACGAGGCGGCGGCACGGGACAGCCGCGGGCCGGGAAGACGTCAGCCGAGAGGGCGGTCTTCCGACCATGTGCGGATCATGCTAGTCACTCCGATGAGTGAGGAGGTCCCGCTTACTGCACAGTCCGTCAGTAATACGGGTTCGTCGTGAACTCATCGCTCGTACTCACCGCTGTGCTAAGCGTTGTGACACCGGATCGTTCCAGGTGAAGGACGTAACACGCAGGGGACGGCAGGGGCGGGGAGGTCGTGCCGCCGCGATCACGGAGCCCGTCCGGCTCCAGGACCCGCACGAGCTGACCAATTTCGGCCAGCTATGCGAACTCGGTTCCCTTCCGCGCCCGTGCCGTTGTGGTGGCCGAGGCGCCGGAGTGGGGGAACGCCGCTGATCGTGAAGGTCACGTGATGGCCGACCGCGCGGAGCGGCACACGCGCCGGGCGGTACGCCGGTTCCTTCCCGCCCAGCGGCTCAGTGAGGGACCACGTCCCGACCCGCCCGCGCACTGCGCGCACGCCTGGACCGCCTGGACGCGGCCCCCGGGACCGACTGACCCGCCAGGACGGCTGTCAGCCGTATCGCCACTGCTCGCGCTCGTCGGACTGGCGCGTCCCGCGGACCCGGTGGGGGCCGGTGCGCACTGGCTGGATCGTGCCGGATTGGAGGCGAGGCGAGGGTGGGGAGGTTGTGACGGACCGATCACGCCCGTCGTCCCGGAGGAGTGCTGTGGTGCGCAAAGGCATACCGACGACTGCGCAGAAGGGGCACCCCTTCGGCCGCGGACCGGCCGGGGGCTTGGCCGACGTGGTGTGGGAGTGGTCGAAGTCCGGCACCCGGCACGCGGCCCGCAACCGGCTGCTCAGGCGCCTGCCCGGCATCAGCACCGACATCGCCTACCGGTTCGGGCTGGTCGAGCGGGCCCACTACGCGTACGGGGTGCGACGGGCCACCGAACTCGCCGCCCGCCTGGGGCACCGGGGCGTCACCGTCGTCGAGTTCGGGGTGGCCGGCGGCAACGGACTGCTCGCCCTGGCTGAGCACGCCCGCTACTACAGCGCCGTCACCGGCATCGCGGTGCGGGTGGCCGGTTTCGACGGCGGCCTGGGCATGCCCCCTGCCCAGGACCCCAGAGACCTGCCCTACCTGTTCGGCCCCGGCTTCTACACCATGGACGAAGACCGGCTGCGCGCCCGCCTCGGTGCGGTCGACCTGGTGATCGGTGACCTCGCCGAAACCCTGCCCGACCACCTCCGCTCCCGCGCGGACGTCCTGCGCGAGCACCCGGTGGGCTTCGTCAGCCTCGACCTGGACTACTACTCCTCCACGGCAACCGCCCTCGACCTGTTCCGCGGGCCGGACCATGAGCATCTGCTGCCACGGGTCACCTGCTACCTCGACGACCTGCCGGGCACCATCGAGCAGATCGGCGAGGCCGCCGCGATCGCGGACTTCAACGACGCCCACCCGGACCGGCCGACCGGCCGGGTCCTGGGGCTGCGCGCGTTCACGCCGCTCGACCCGCCGTGGGCGGATCAGATCTATGTCCACCACCGCCTGGACCACCCCGACTACGCCGCTTTGGAGGCCGGTGCCACCGGCGACCAGCTCCCCCTGGAGGAGTGACGGGTCCGCGCGCATGCGGCCGGGCCGCCACGCCCGGCAGCAGATACCGCACCGGCCGGGCGCGGAACGTCGACGGAGGCAGCGAGGAGATCGCGGCAGTGCCGTCGTGAACGCCGCCCCGGCACTGGCCACCGCCGTTGGTGCGATCCGGCCCGCGAGGCGCTCGTGACCACGGGGGAGCCGGAGGAACCCGGTGCGGCACAGGCCGGGCACGCGCGGCGGTCACCCTTGAGTGGGACAGCCCTTCCAGCCGAACGGGGCCGGCCCCCGGCGGACCCTGCGCAAGCCCCGCAAAGCCATGGACGACCAAACATCTATTATGAGTCTTATTCTTCGTTAGAACAGTAATTCACCCTTTTTATCGGCTCGTTGGGTCCCGGACGATGACAGCCGTCAGCACTTCGACGAAGGGTGATTTCGGTATGGCAGATTGGGTGAAGGTCACGGGCGCCCTCAGCGCCATCTCGGCGGGGTCCAGGACGACGGTGTGGGGTGTGAACGCCGGCAGCGCCATCTACCGGTACAACAACTACGACGGCAATCCGTGGACCGGCATCCCCGGCGGGTTGAGCGACATCGGCGCGGCCGCGGACGGCACCGTGTGGGGCGTCAACGGCGGCCACCAGATCTACCGCTACGTCGGAGACAGCGACGGCGCGAATCCGTGGAAGGGCATCGCCGGCAGCCTGGCGCGCATCGACGCGGGTTCCCGGACGAACGTGTGGGGGTGAACTCCGCGGGTGCCATCTACCGGTACCAGAACTACGACGCCACACCGTGGATCAGGATCCCGGGCGCACTCAGCGACATCGGCGCCGGAGCCGACGGCACCGTGTGGGGCGTCAACGGCGGCCACCAGATCTACCGCTACAAGGGGGACCAGGACCCGTCGGATCCGTGGCAGCACGTCCCCGGCAGTCTGAAGCGCATCGCGGTGGGCTCCCGGACGAACGTGTGGGGCATCAACCCGGCCGGCAGCATCTACCGGTACACCAACAACGACGCCGGCGGCACCAGCCCGTGGGTCAGGATCCCCGGCACCGCCACCGACATCGCCGCCGGCGCCGACGGCACCGCGTGGCACGTCAACGCCGGCGGTGACATCTACCGCTACACCGGCGACCAGCCCAGCTGACCCCGGCCCCACCGGGCAGGCGAGCCCCCGGCCGGACCAGGCCGGGGGCCCGCACGGCCGGGTCCGGCTCCTGCGTTGCCCCGACGGGGACGCGGCCGGCAGGGCAAAGAACGCGGCCGGCCGGGCGCCGGGCATGCCGGTGGGCCCCGGACACTGTCCGGGGCCCACCGATGGCCTGCGTCAGCTCGTGCTGCCTACCAGCGATACCAGCGATACCAGCGATACCAGCGGTCCTTGCGGCCACCGCCGTCCGGGGAACGGACCACGAAGCCCAGCAGCAGACCACCAGCACGATCACCGCGATCCACCACAGCGCCTTCAACGCGAAGCCCGCGCCGAACAGGATGAGAGCCGGCAGCAGAACGAGGAGCAAGGGAACCATGTCCATCGACCTCCGCCGCTCCTCGTGCCCGGCACCAGGGGGAACACGCGCTGCGACCCTCAACTACGGACGTCGATCCGGTGGTGGGCGGCGTAGTCCCCCAGGTACTGCACCCCCGTGTCCCGGCTCACCCAGCAGCCCGCCTGCCGCGGGATCGGCAGGCCCGGCAGTGCGGAGAAGCGGCGGGTGGTGTGCAGTTCGAGGTGGTCGTAACGCCCGCTCCAGCTGGCCCCGACCTCTCTGGCGCCTTCCAGGACGACGGCGGGCAGGCCGGGGCGGCCGAGCACGGCGGCCGCGGCCAGGCCGCTGGAGTCACCGCCGATGACGACGGCCGGCAGGACGTTCTCGGAACCGTTCCTCGTGTTCATCACCAGGTGCAACGATCCACCGTCGGCAGGGCCACTGTTGCCCTCGGAGCCGGCGGTGACCAAAAGGCGCATCGCCGTGCCCGTCACGCTCCGGCGTACCCCCAGCCCGACGGGCGGTTCCGAGAGTTCCCCGCGAAGGCGTCGCGCCGCGGGTGCCGTCGCTGCGGCGGACGCGGGGTCCGGGGACGGTGCCGGGCTGTGCCGCACTCCGGTCGGCGAGGCGGCCGGTGCGACCGTCGTCGGCCCGGACCCGTGTCCGCCGCCCCGTCCCGTCCGGCCGGCCCTCCCGGCACCGGCAGACCCGCCCGGGACCAGCCCGCTGCCCGCGCCCCGCCGGTCACCCGGGCGGATACGGGAACAGTCCGTCAGCTGTAGGGCCCCCACCGGCGTCCCAGGGTGTCGTACGTGTACCGCGGCAGGCCCTCGATGGCGCTGGTGCGGAACGGGCGGCCGTCGTCGTCGATGCGCACGGTGCCCTCGAGGCCCTGGGAGGACCAGTCCAGCTCCAGGTACCAGCGGCAGTCGCACGAGACGGTCCCGGCCGTGACCAGCAGCACTTCGGGGTCCTTCGCCGAGACCCGGTAGGGCATGCGTACGGCCGGGACCGGCGTGCCCGAGTCGTTCCCGGCGACCGCGCGGGCGAGGGGACGGTCCTTGTCCAGGTCCACGGCGAAGTACCGGGGAGTGAGCGAGCCGCCGCAGCCCTGGTCCATGGCGTAGGCGCTGCCCACGGCCGGTGCCGTACGGCCGACCACGCGCACGCGCAGCGCCTCCAGCACGACGGCCGTGTCGCTGCGCCCCTGCACCGACAGCCGCACGAGCGTCTCGCCGCCGTGCACCGCGCCCTGCGTCGCCGCCCAGGGCGCCGCGTCCTGCGGGGCAGGGGGAGGGGGGACCTGGTCCGGCGGCTTGGCGATGACGTAGTCGTGACCGCAACCGTACTTCCAGGCCTGGGAGTCGACGGACCAGGCGAGCGGCGGCCCGGCGGGCCGCCCGCCGCGGGGCGGGGCGGATGTCGCGCCGGGCGGGTGTGAGGTGTCCGGCTTCTTCTCCGGGGTGGCGGAGCCGGAAGGCCGCTCGGAGGCGGGGGCGCCGCTCGGGCCGGGTGAGGCGCCCCGCCGCTCGGGCGCCCCGGACCCCGCCGTACCGGACCCCGCCGTACCGGACCCCGCCGTGCCGGACGCCGCCGTACCGGTGGTCCGGGCGGGACCGTCGGCGGACGCCCGCCGCCCGTCCGGCAGCGCGGACAGGGCCCCGAGCGTCGCGAGCGCGGTACCGGCGCAGGCCAGCCCGACGACGAGACGTCCACGGCGGTACCAGGGGCGGCGCGGGAGCGGGGGCGCGGGCGCGCCGGGCGGGCCGGGCGCGGGGCCTGCTTCGGCCACCGGACTGCTGGTGGCCTGCGGCGCGGTGTCCGGCGTGGCGACCGGGCCGCCGCCGGCCTCCGGCGCGGGGCCCGGTCCGGTGACGTCCTCCACCGCCGCGTCCGGTCCGTCCACCGCGTCGTTCACGGTTCGGGCCGCCGTGGTGTCGGGCGCGCCCGACACCACTCCCGCCGTACGGGGCCGGCGGCGGGCTGCCACTGCCCGGAGCCAACGGCGGTGGAGTTCCAGGCGTTGCTCCGCGGGCGCTCCGCACAGGGCCGCGAAGCGTTCCACGGGGGCGAAGTCGAGCGGCACCGCGTCGCCCGCGCAGTAGCGGTGCAGCGTCGAGGTGTTCATGCCCAGACGGCGGGCCAGTGAGCCGTAGCTCCGGTCGGTGCGCTCCTTCAGCGCCCGCAGTAGCGCCGCGAACTCCGCCACCTCGTCGATGCCGTCGCCGCCGTCCTGTGCCGACACAGGTCCCCCCCCGTCCTCGTACGACCCCGGCCGGCCTGGGACGGCGTCCCAGGCACCCCATGTACCTGCACGTCAGACGGGCTGGGATGGTTCCACCGCGCCCGATCGGCCGGCGTCTGTTGCGCCCGGCCGCTGCGACCGCTGATGCTCTTGGTACCGCACCGACCAGGCCCGGGCCGACCAGCCGGCCTCGTCGCGGCATCCATGTCCACGCACCTGTCCACCCGGGGGGAACACCCATGTCCATGCGCATCCGAACGAGCGCTCTCACCGCGCTCGCCGTCGCCGCCCTCGCGGCGGGCACGGTCCTCACGGCACCGGTCGCCGGCGCCGCACCGAAGGCCGCCGCGCCCAAGTTCCTGTCGGCGTCCCAGCTGCCGCCGCACCCGACGTCGTCCTGGACCGCCGGGCCGGTCACCGAGGGGTTCCCGGAGGAACTCGGCTTCTGCGTGAGCACGGAGGGCGTGCTCGACTACGACTACCGGCACCGGCAGTTCCGGACCGACCTGGACACCGGCGCCGTGCAGCTGACCGTCGTGACGGGCACCGCCGCCCAGGCCAAGGCCCTGGCGAAACATTACGACGACCTGATCCGCACCTGCGCCGACCGCATCGAGGAGTCCTCGCCCGACGTCGAGGCCGAGGGCCGGTACTACGGCAAGCTGCCGGTCGAGGAGGGCGCCCGCGTCCGCGGCCTGCACACCGAGACGTCCTGGGGCGCCACCGACATCGCCCTGCTGTCGGTCGGGCGGGACGGCAGGGCCGTCACCGTCGTGAAGTGGGGACAGATGGGCGACTTCGAGGACGCGCCCGTGGCCGCCTTCAAGAAGACCACGAGCACGGCCGTCGACAAGCTGTACTGACCGGGCGGCCACCGGAAAGAGCCGGGGCCGTCCTCCCGTCACGGGGGTCGGAAGGACGGCCCCGCACCGGTCACGCCCCCGGTGCGCAGCCGCCGTACGTCCCGCACGAGCGCGTACGAAGCACTGAGGAGGATCACGGCTCCGGCCCCGAGCCGGAGGGCCGGCTTCCGCCGCAAGGTCCGGTCCTCGCCGCTTTGGGCGTCCGTGCCGTGACCCACCGCGGGCACGAGCGGGGTGCCGGCAGCGGCCGGTTCCGCACCGGACCGGGCTACGGGTGCCTGAGCGCTGCGGGTTCTACGCGGCCCGGTCCCAGCCGTCCTGGGACGGGTCCTCGTCGGATGCGCGTCGGGCGGCCTTTTCGCGGGCGCGCAGGACGGTCCAGGCCGGTAGGGACAGGCAGGTGAGGTACCAGGGCAGGGGCCATGCGGTGTCCCACCACGGGGTGCGGGGCGCGAGGAGCAGGTCGGTGGCGGCGGTGGTCATGCCGGCGGCGAGGCTCCAGCACAGCAGGCGTCCGGTCCGCTGGACGGCGCGGGTGGTGCGGTGTGGGGCGGGGGAGTGGCGGCGGGTGGGGCTGGAACAGGGCATGCGTCTGCCCGGTGCGTTCATCGGGGCGTGTCCTTCACAGCGGGGGTGGTTGCCGCGGGCTGGGGGACCACGCATGCAGGACGGGGCAAGTGTGCATTCCGTGAGGAGGTGCATGCCGGGGTGTCTCGCGTCCGTCACATGCTCTGAGACAACTTGTCTGGACAGCGCTTTCTGTCCATGACCGGCGACGATGGCCGGTGAGCGCTGCCCGGCAGCGCGCGGGGCAGGAGGGAACCTGGCCGAAAGAAGACGGCCGCTGACCTGCCCCTTCATGAAGAAAGCCCAGGTCGCACGGTTTCGGTCAAGATGCCTGCCGGATGCGGTAACAGAAGCATCAATTCCGCCCGTGACGCACGGTGGTTGAGGCGGTAAGGCCCTGATTTGGCATGCTGAAGCGGCGGGGCTGATTCCGGCCCGCATGCATATGACGTTCGAGGGGATGCCACGCCGGTTTGTGTGCTTCTTGTGACAGCTTGTACGTCGCCGGTGATCATCGTGGTCACTGGTTCTGACGGCCCGTCTGACTTCCCATGGGGGGAAGCTGGTGCACCCGCGTGCCGCGCGCGCCGTTTCGGCGTGCCGGAGAACACACGGAACCGCCGGCCCGGCCCCTCCGGCCAGGAAACCGACCCCTTCCTGTACGCCGCAGGCTGTTTCCGGCAGCGGCCGCCGACCGCGCGACAAGGTGGCACGGCCGCTTCGGCGCCGTACTCAGGCAGGGCCTCCGTCCTGTACCCCCCGAGTCAGGACGGAGGCCCGCCAGTCCTGTGCGGCGCTGGGGGAGACCACCGCGCACCGGACGGCCTGGAGCGCCGGGAACCTGTCGATGTGCGGCACCTGCCACGCCGACGACGTCGCCCGCAACGAAGCAGCCGCCGAAGCCGCCCGCTTCCAGGCCGCCGCGCCCTCTCGCTGCCGACGGCTTCCGCCCGGAGCAGGAGTCTCGCCGCGTCGGCCGCCAGGCCGAGGGCGTCCGCGACCCGCGTGGCGTAGGACGGCTGCCGAGGCAGCGGGAACAGCAGGAGCTCGCCCAGGAACAGCGCTGTCGCGCCCAGCGCCAGTCCGCCCAGCCGCTCGGGCAGGGTGGCGGGGGCGTAGGGAGGAAAACAGGCCAGGATGCGGCAGAGCTGCAGCCCTGGCACGACGCTCGCGAGCCGCGGAGCGCACACCGCGCCGAACGCCAGGACGAGAGCCACGAGGAGCAGGCCGGCCGCCGCCCAGGTCGTCACCGCGAGCGCGGTGCCCAACGCGATCAGGGCGGCGGCGGCCGGCGCGGCGCGCAGTACGCTGCCGGCGCGGTGGCGGCCCGAGCCCGGCAGGGGAGACAGGACGCCGAAGGTGAGGGGGGAACAGGGCGTACCGCGCGAGAACCGGCCGGTCCGGGAGGTACGCCGCGGGGGAGGACCCGGCCCGTCCACGCCGCAGCCGGTGACGTCGGCACACTCGCGGTACAGCTGGTCGTTGCCCGCGGGGGCGCGGCGGGGCCCGGCCCGCGATGCCCGTGCCGCCCGGCCCACCTACCTCATTCGAGCCACAAGGCATGCAATTGCACGCCGAGCCGCCCGTACCGGCGTAACGTTGTCCGTGAAGAACGACGGGCACGGGGGAGCGCAGGCATGGATGTCGACTTCGACGCCTATCCGTACGGTGCGCGCTACACCGCCTATCTCGATCACCTCTTGCACTGCACCGAATGCGGCGCCACGCGCTGCACGGTGGGCGCAGACCTGTGCACCCGCTACCTCGCCACCGCCGGCCGCTCCGGCCCGCGCGGGGCGGCTCTTTCCGGCCCCGGGGACGAGGACGGCGAAGAGGAACCGCACTGATCCTCCCCGCCGCCAGGCGTCCGCGTCTGAGCGGGCGGGCGGACGCGGGGCGATCCGGGTGGGGAAGGCATCGGACATGACGTGGACGCCGCCCGAGCCGCTGCTCACCGCCCCTGCGGCCGGCCCCGGCCTGCCGCCCGGCGCCGCACAGCCGGAAGGGGACGCCACCGCGCCCGGCCAGGGGACGCCGCACCCCGGACGGTGAGTCAGTGAGGGACGCACCCCGGCCGCCGCCGGTGTCCGCGCTCCCACCTCGGCGGTATGGGCACGTCAGCGCATGCTGTCCGGCGTCCCCCGGACGGTGGTGGCGGCCGTCAGGGCAAGGACGGCGAGATCGTCGCGCAGCTGCTGGCCCCACCAGCGGTGGGCATCGTCCATCAGGGTGGCGGCCACATGCTCGGCAAGGCCCGTCGTACCGGCCGGCGGCTGGGAGGCGAGGACGGCCGCGAGATCTTCCGGCTCGCGCTGCTTCAAGGAACCGGCTCCCTCGGTGAAGCCGTCGGTGTACAGCACCAGGGTGTCGCCGGGCAGCAGTTCCACCTCGGTGACCGGGTGGTGCGGCGCCTCCAGGACGCCGAGCAGAGCGCCCCGCGTCTCCAGGAGCACCGTGTCGCCGTTGGCCCGGCGCAGCAGGGGCGCGGGGTGGCCTGCGCCGGCGATCCGGAGACGGGCGGGAGTGCGGGCGGTGTCGATGACCACGTAGACGAGGGTGCAGAAAGGGGTGCTCTGGCGGCGCAGCGCGGTGTTGACGAGGTCGAGGACATGGGCGGGGTCGCTGGAATGCTGAGCGCCGGCCCACAGGGTGTGACGGACCAGGCCGGTGATGGCGGCCGCGTCCGGACCCTTTCCGCAGACGTCCCCGAGAACCAGGACGTGGCACCCGTCGGGAGCGGTGAAGGCGTCGTAGAAGTCGCCGCCGATGTGCAGATGCTGACCGAACGGCGCGTAGCGTGCGGCCAGATCGAAGCCCGGCAGGTCGGGCAGGCGGGGCGGGAGCAGGGGACGGGCGAGGGCGCGGGTCGCCTCGCTGAGGCGGTTGAGCAGGCGGTCCTGTTGTGTGCCGACGGCTATCTGGTCGGCGATGTTCTCCAGGACCGCCAGGACGGAACCGGGCAGCGCCAGGCGCGTGGTCAGCGACAGCACACCGGTCAGCTCACCGCCGGAGACGAGCGGGAAGGCGGCGAACGATCCGGGACCGCCCCCGCCTCGGAAGGCGTCCGGGTCTGTTCGGGGCGGGGTGTCCAGGTGCGGGCGACGCGTCGCGACGACCTGTTCCACCATGGCGCGCTGAGACGTTCCGCAGAAGGAGGTGCCGGCGGCCTCGGCGTCGTCGGCGCAGACGAAGTGGTCCAGTTCGCCCCGGTGGTTCAGGCTCCAGATGCAGACGCGGTCGGCGCCCAGGCGGTCGGCGGCGGCACGCACACATGTGCGCAGGCGTGCGTCGAGCGGCCCTGGGGCCGTCATGGCGGCGGCGACCTCGGCGGTGAGCATCGCGTGGCTGGTGCGTTCGGCGAGTCTGCGCTGGGCGTGCAGGCGGTCGGTGACGTCCTCGGCGAGGACGAGGGTGCGGCTGCGGCCCTCGGAGTCCACGACCTGCCGGACAGCCAGGTGCAGGGCCTGGGAGGTGCCGTCGCCGCGGACCCGTTCGAAGACGGCGTCGGGCTCGGCCTCCCGGCGCCGGCCGGCGGCGGACAGGTGATGGTGCAGCGCGGTGCGCTGGTCCTCGGGAAACAGGCCGGTCACCGGCTGGTGCACCGAGTCCGGCTCCGTCAGCTCGAGAACGTCGGCGGCCCGCTGGTTCCAAGCGATCACCGCGTCACCCTTCAGCATGATCACGCCGATCGGGGCCTGGGACAGGAAGTGTCCCAGCAGCCGCTCCCCGAGCTGCCGGTCGATCGAGGTGGCCGAGGACAGACTCCGCTGGGCGGCGGACTGCGCTGCGGCGTGCACGTGGCGGCGGGTGAGCCTGGCCAGCAGTTCGCCCACCACCTGGGGCGTCCTGTGCTCGGCTTCTCCGCCCTCCAGGCGGCGGATCACATCGACGGAGAACAGAAGCGGAAGCACGGCGAGTTCGTCGCGGGTGGCAGGGGTGGCCGTCACGGCGACCGCGAGGTCTGCGGGGTGCGGCCGCAGGGAATGGACGACGCCGGCCGGCGCCGGGACACCCTCCCCGAGCAGCACCACTGTGGGCCGGCGCCGGCCGGGTGTCCCCCCGACATAGGCCGACAGGTCCTCGGGGACACTCTGGACGATCTCCGCAGTCGCGGCCAGCTCGGCGGTCACGGCATCGACCGTCCGCCGGGGAAGACCGACCAGCAGCAACAGGGGCAGAATCGAGTTCACGTCTCAGTCCCCGAGCAGAGGTTCGCCGAGCAGGGCCCTGCCGGTCCACACCCGCAGCAGGTCGGTCATCGGGGACATCACGTGGGCCGCGCGGGCGTCACGCAGCATGCGGTGCAGGGGCGAGCGTTCGCCGTAGCCGATCCCGCCGAGAAGAGTGAGCGCGTCGTTGACGGTGGCCTCCGCCGCGTCGGCGACCTCCGCCTTGGCCGAGGCCACCCCCAGGAGCGCTCCCGGCCCGTTGATCTCCGCCTCGGCGGCGGCGTGGTAGACCAGCCGCCGCGTTCGCTCCACGCGCGCCCACATGGTGCCCAGACGGTGCTGTACCACCGGCTGCTCGGCCGCGGACCGGCCCACCCGCATGCCCTTGCGCCGCAGCAGGTGCGTACGCGCCTCTTCCAGGGCCGCCGCGGCGACACCCAGGTAGGTACCGGCCATGGCCATCAGGAAATAAGGGGCCACGACCTGGAAGACGTACCAGATCTCGTCGCCTTCCTCCCCCAGCAGGCACCAGTCGGCGATCTCCGTTCCTCGCAGCTCCAGCCCACGTGAGGCGTTGCCGCGCATACCGAAGCCCTGCCAGGGCGCTCCCCACTCCAGTCCCGGCGCGGTGGCGTCGACCACCGTGCAGGAGAACTGCCCCGGCGGCTTCCCCGGCCCGGTGGCCAGAGTGGACACGACGTAGGAATCCGCGTGGCCGGCATTGGTCACGAAACTCTTCGCGCCGGTCAGCCGCAGCCGGCCGTCCCCGGCACTCTCCATGCGGGTCTGCGGCAGCCAGAACTCCCCGCCCGTCCCCGGCTCGGAGAGCGCCAGGGTCGTCAGATGCTCGCCGGCCGCGATCGGCTTCAGGTAACGCTCCTGCTGCCGGGGACCGGCCTTGGCCGCGATCACCGCGGAGCCGACGAGGTGCATACCGAAACAGATCGACGTCGAGGCACAGGCGCGCCCTGTCGCCTCGCCGACCTGCGCCACCGCCAGCAGCCCGTGCCCCATCCCCCCGTACTGGTGCGGCACCACCAGCCCGCCCAGCCGGGACCGCAGGGCGGCCATGCCCTTCTCGGGCCATCTGCCTTCCTCGTCCACAGCCGGGGCCTCGGGTGCGAGGACCCCCTCAGCGATCTCTCGCGCCATGGCCACCGCAGCCCCGAGTTCCACATGTACCACCGTTGCACTCCGTCACTTCATAGGGCCGCCCGGTCGACAGCGCGGGTGTGGGAGTCTCCCCCCGGGGCACGCGCCACCCACACGCGTGCCCCCGAAGCCTATGGCGTACGCGGCAGCCGCCGGCCCCGTGTGCGCACGACGCGGACGATGCCGCGCCGGACCGCACGGTCATCCGCCGGCAGCCGGCAGCCGGCCCAGGCACCGCCGGCGCCGGCGGCAGGCGGCTTTGCCGTGCGTCAGCCGCTTCGGCGGCGGTGCACTGGCCTCGCCGTCACGCCATCGCCGTGGACAACCGCACGTCGCTCCTCGGCCTCCTGCGCGAGCGGATGGGGCTGACCGGTGCGAAGAAGGGCTGTGACGCCGGTGCCTGCGGGGCCTGCACGGTCCTGGCCGACGGACACCGGATCGTCTCCTGACTGACCCTGGCGGTGCGGCTGGAGGGGGCCGAGGTCACCACGGTCGAAGGGCTGGAGGGGCACGGACGGCTGCACGCGTTGCAGCAGGCGTTCATCGATCAGGACGCCTTCCAGTACGGCTTCCGCACGCCGGGACAAGAGCATGTCCGGCATGTCCGGCATCGGCTGCATCGGCGAGGGGCACACCGGCTCGGCGGAGGAGATCCGGGAGTGGATGAGTGGCAGCCTCTGTCGTTGCGGGTGCTACGTCAACACCCGCCGGGCCTGCGCGGCGCACGACCGGAGGACCGACATGACCGAGGCGACCAATCCGTTCGAGGACGACGAGGCGCGGTTCGCGGTGCTCGTCAACGACGAGGGACAGCACTCGCTGTGGCCCGTCTTCGCCGACATACTCGAAGGCCGGACCGTCGTCCACCCGGACGACACGGCAGGCGTGCCTCGACCACGTCGACAGAGGGAGCCCGGCCCGCCTGGCTCGACCTCAGGAAGCGCGCGGCACAGACAGGGCTCACCGGATTCGACGTGAGGTGCGACAAGGGCGAGCCGGGAGAGCCGCGCCGCACCGTGGGAGGCACGGCCTCGGCCGCGCTCGTGCCCGCGCACCTGGGCCGTGTGGCTCAGGGGCTGGCGATGTTCCTGGCCGGGCAACGCGACTGCGACGCACGGGAGATCTTCAGTACGGCCCACGGCACGATGGCCCTGCGGTACGGGACACCGGTGGCCGGAGGGGCGGTCTGGGACCAGGTCGTGGACCGCGGTGAACTGGCGGGCGTGACATCGAGCGAACCGCACTCGGGATCGGATTTGCGCGGGCTGAGGACGGTCGCGGTCAACCACGGTGACCACCGGTGAGGCGCGAGGGCCTTTCTGTTGGTGCAGGTGTCGCAGTCCACACCAAACCGGAAGGCCCTCACCCGTTCAAGATCCCTCAGCCGAGACCTGGCTCACCCGTCCACGGCCTCCCGGGACCGGGCATCTAGGCCGCCCAGTGGGCGGGGCGCTCCAGCGGGTGGGGCACCTTCGTCCGGGCGTCGCCCCGTGCGGCGTTCAGCTGCGGCTGGGTGAGGAACAGCGCGCCGCGCAGATCCGCCCCGCGCAGGTCGGTGTCCCGCATGTCCGCGCCGATCAGGTCGGCGTCGCGCAGGTCGGCGGCGGACAGGTCGGCGGCGACGAGGAGGGCGCCGCGCATGCTGGCGCCGCGCAGCTTCGCGCCGCGCAGCCGGGAGCCCATGAGGTTGGCGCCCCGGTGGTTCTTCTTGCGTCCGGGGAGGGCCGCCCGGGTCAGCTCGCTGGCCTGCAGGAGCAGCGGGTTCACCTCGCCGCGCAGCGCGTCCACGTCGACGGCGAGCAGGGTCTCGGCCGTGTCCCGGGTGAGCGCGTCGATCCGTTCGTACGCGGCGCGCAGGTCCCGGTGGACGGGCCGGGCCGCGGGCAGGTCCAGCGCCTGCGCGGTGTACTTCAGGAGCTCCTGGAGCTGCCGGACGACGGGGAAGACCTCGTACATCGCGCGGGCCGTGTCCGGCTCCTCGCGCCAGCTGACGCCCTTGAAGGTGACCTGGGAGACCTTCTGGCCCGCGCCGAAGCAGTCGAACACCGTGCAGCCGTTGTATCCCTTGTCACGCAGCCGCTCGTGGATCCCGCAGCGGAAGTCCTCCTGCAGGTTCCCGCACGGCGTGCCGGCGGACTTGTTCACCGGGAAGTCCGACGAGCGCGAGAAAGGCAGCGCCACACAGCACAGACCGAAGCAGCTTCCGCAGTCGGCTTGCAGGTCGGGCTGGACGGCGTGCGAGGTTCGCTCGGTCAAGACGGTGACTCCTGGTGCGGCGGGCGGCGGCGTGTGGCCGTACGCCCCCATTGTCCCCCGAGCAGACTCCGTCCGTACGAGGACTGCGACGGTACGAGGGGCCCGGGGATGCCGGACCGGACCGGGGGCGCGGGGGCGCGGGCCACGGCCTGGGACGCACGGTGCCCGGGTCATCACTCAGGGCGGCCTTCCCGGACCGCCCGGCGGACCCGGTCCCCAGGCACTCGGCGCGAGAGGTGGCCGCTGACCTGGGATAACGGGACTTCCCGCGCTTCCAACAGTCACACGGAAGGAAGGCATCTCGCCAGCAGGGGTCTCCCCGGCCCGGCTCCCCGTGCCCTTCAGTTCCGAGCCCGGCGCCAGCCGCCTGCCTCAGTCCGTGGGCCCCGTACCGGGGCGTAGTCTCGGCGGCCATGAACAGTCAGTCCGACGACGGACCCCCGGCGGGCCGGCGCCGCACCAAAGCGAGCAAGGGCGATCTGCGGGAGCAGGTGCTGTTGCGGACCGGGACCACTGAACCGGAGCCTCCGTCGGCTCGGTGGTGAAGTCGGCCGGGTGGCGAAGTCGGCCGGGTGGCGAAGTCGGCAGACGGTCAGCCGCTGTGGCCGTCCTCGCGATGCTCGCCGGCGCGGAAGGCCCGGCGGGACGCCAACCCTCCCACTGCAGGGATGAACGCGAACACGGCCGCGTCCTGTGCTGCCTGTGACCACGGCAGCCCTGCTTGCCAGTGCCGCAAGCCCAGGAACATCACGAACCCCACCGCGTAGGCGGCCACCGCGCGCCCGACAAAGCCCCACCTCGTCATGCATGGCGTCTACCCGCCATGCCCGCCTCATCGAGCGGGACGAGCACTCACATGGCCGGCCGTCCCGCCCAACCACGCGCAGACCTTCGAGGGCAGCGGCAGCCGCGAACTCGCCCCGGTCCTCGGGAAGAACCACCGTTCTTTCCTTGCGCAACCCGGTCCCAGCCGTCCTGGGACGGGTCTTCGCCGGGTGCGCGTCGGGCGGCCTTTTCGCGGGCGCGCAGGACGGTCCAGGCCGGTAGGGACAGGCAGGTGAGGTACCAGGGCAGGGGCCATGCGGTGTCCCACCACGGGGTGCGGGGTGCGACAAGCTCGGCAACGAAACGGCGGCGGCCGGCAACACCCCCCGCACGGGGGAGACCTGGACCGACTACAGCCAGCTGGCCGGCATCACCGCGGGCGGCACGACCTACGACCTCGTCCACGCCGGCACCACCAACGCCGAACGCACCAAACTCGGCGCGACCTGGTTCCACCACACCGCCCTCGGCCTCGCCTCCACCACGACGAACGGCGTCGACACCGGATTCATCCGCGAACCGGCGGGCACCTTGAACTCCATGACGACTGGGGGGGGAGGTCCTACTACTACCTCACCGACGCCACCGGCAACGTCCTCGGCCTCGCCGACGACACCGGCAAGCGCACCCACACGTACGCCTACGGCCCCACCGGCCTGCCGCGCACAACGCCGACCGAGGCCGTCCCCCAGCCGTACCGCTACGCGGGCGCGTACGCCGACCCGACCGGCCTGTACAAGATGGGCCACCGCTACTACGACCCCACCCTCGGCCGCTTCACCCAGCCCGACCCCTCCGGCCAGGAAACCAACCCCTATCTCTACGCAGCAGGCGACCCTATCGACAACACCGACCCGACTGGGCTGGCACCTTCTGCTGGCGAGATCACCGTGGTCACTCTGGGCGTCATCAGTATGGCAACGGGGGTGGGGGGTGCCCTGGCGACGGGTGTCGTCGTAGCAGAAGTGCTCGGGGGCATCAGTCTCACGACCGGTATCGCAGGCGGGGTCGGTGGTGCCGCCTGCATGTTCTCGGACGGATGCTAGTCATGAAGATCGCCAGCTACCTGTTGCTCGCGGTGTCCCTGATCGCCATGGCCGTGGCCAACGGTGTGGTGATAATCAGTGAACAAGGATCACCTCGCCGTCGGTCCGCACAGAAGGCGGCCCTGATCACCGCTCCTTTCGTCGCACTCGGTAGCGTCGGCGTACTGGTGACCTAGTTAGCTTCGCGGCCGACAAAGCCTTCACAGTAGGGTTCACGTATTTCACCGGAGGAGCGGGTGCTGTCCCCTGTGCTGTCGGCGGAGCTAGGGAGAGGTATCCCAGTGGAGGCGGCAACAGACGGCATCGCCATGGCATACAAGGGCCTTGGTGGAGTGGCCACTTGGGTGATCGTCGCGATCATCGTGCTGGTCGTGGCCTGGGTGATCATGAGCGTCTTCCGTCGCAACCGCTCGTAGTCCAACTAGCCATCTTCACGCCCGCTCAACGACCTGAGTGACTGCGAATGTGGGATGGCTTCCGACCGCACGCGGATCAGCCCTGCCAGCAACGTGGGCAGGGCTGATCACCGCGTCGATGAACTACATAGTACTGTAATGGTGCTTGTGCTGACTGCTGACTGGTTTCAGGGGACTGTGTCCGCGCCGCTTGTAGTGACTGACGCGGGCCTGACGTTGTCGTCTGCGGCGCCATGTCGACCAGTGCAGGATGTGGTCGATGGGTGCGGGCTGGCGGTCGGTGAGTCGGGTGATCAGCCGTGGTATCTCGGCGAGGCTGAGGTGGATGAGCTGGGAGGATCTCCGCATCCAACTCTCGGGCCCGCAGGACGCTCAGGCAGGCGTGGGCGGCCATGGCCAGCGTCATGTGGCGGTGCCAGCCGGGATAGCGGCGGACCTGGTAGTCGTCCAGGCCGCGAAGAACGAATGCGGCCTGGACCAGTACGAAGTACGCCGACATGTCGGCTGGATGCGGCACGTCACCCTGGCCATGGCCGCCCACGCCTTCCTCGCGGCCACGGACGGCCCAGGCGGCCTCAAAAGGGGATGCAGAAACGGTTTTGGCGCCGTGGTTCCGCTCACCGTGGCGGAAGTCCGCCGACTCCTGGCAACTCGCCCCGCGCTCAGGCCCGGCCGACCGCTTCGCATCCACGCGGTGAGCTGGTCGCACTGGCGGCGCAGACGCCAAGCCGTCGCCCGCCACTGCCACTACCGCAGACGAATCCACTCGTTGGAGGGGCGGTCCGTCAAGACCGCCCCTGACAGGCCATCAGCCAACTACACTCCGGACGACACCTCTGACCAGGCCAGATAGCGAACTGCTGCTGGAGTACTAGCCTTGAGGGCCGAAGACACGGTGTCCCCGCGCGGGCAGTCCTCGCGGGGACACCGTGTCTCACCGATCCGCCGCCTTCCTCAACAGCACCAGGTCGGCATCCGCCTGCTGGCCGGTCCGCACGGTGGCTGCCAGAGCGGACCGGGTACGCCGGTGGAAGGCCAGCAGCCCGACGAGGCCGACGGCGGCGAACCAGACCAGCTGAACGGTGAAGTCCACGGCGGACACGGTAGAGGAAAAGCCTGCGGCCGTCGCGGCCTGCATGGCACCGTAGGAGGGCAGCCAGCGCACCATGTCGCTGCCCGACCCTCCGCTGGCGAGGGGATTCTGCAAGCCCAGGTCCACGACACTGATCATCACAACGGCGAACATGCCCTCCACCTCCCGGAGCAGAATCGTGCCGAGGGCGACGCCCAGCGCGCCGTAGGTCATCGCTGTGCAAAACAGCGCCGCGCCAAGCAGCACGGGCTGTCTGGGCGACCAGAAGCAGCAGATGACCGCGGTGGCGTAGGAACAGACCACCACCGACGCGATGACCAGGCAGGCGACCTTTGCCAGTCCCAGCGGAACCCGGGGGAACCCGGCCATGGACAGACGCCGGTCGAAGGCCCCGTTGCTGAAGGTCGCCGCGAACATCATGAACCCGGTGATGAGCGTGACCCCGTTCAGCGCCCCGGTGATCTGGGTGATCTTGTCACCTCCGGCGGTCAGCACGTGACCGGTGCCGTGCAGCCGGAACTGGACCGGCTCTTTGGCAATGGCCCAGCCCGTCATCATGACCCACACCGGCAGAAACACCGCCACGAGCAGCATGGCGAACCGGTTCCTGGCGTGCTCCACCAGGCCATAACGCGTGGCGATCCTCAACAGCCGCATCCCGCGTCTCACCGTACGTCCTCCTGATGTCCGTACAGCACGCCGTCCCGCAAGCGCCACACCTGATCGAGCCGGTCGGTGTCGTAGGCCAGGTGCGAGACGACGAGGACCGATCGGCCGGCCGCACGCAGGTCTCCGACCAGATCCCAGAACCGCAGGTACGTCTCCCAGTCGAAGCCCTGGTACGGCTCGTCCAGCAGCAGCACCTGCGGGTCGTGCATCACCGCGAGCGTCAGGTTCAGCTTCTGCCGCGTGCCGCCACTGAGCGTCCCCGCCAGGGCGTCGGTGTACTGGGTGAAACCCAGGATTTCCATGACCTCCTCGGCCCGTCGCAGATCCGCAACGTCATAGGCCGCGGCGAAGAAGTCCAGGTGCTGGCGCACTGTGAACGCGTCGTTGAGCACCACCTGCTGCGGGCAGTACCCGAACCGCCCACCGTGCCGGACCGTGCCCCGGTCCGGTCGCAGTTCCCCCGAAAGGATCTTCAGCAGCGTCGACTTGCCCGCCCCGTTCTCGCCGACGATGCCCGCCACCGACCCCGCGGGCAGCGCCACGTCGACACCGCGCAGTACCCTCCGAACGCCGTAGGAATGATGGACTCCCTCTGCCTCCATCAACGCCCCCTCCTTCGGCCCCGCTGTGGGCCCGATGGATATCCCACAACTGCCAACGAACCAACGGCCACAAAGAAACGTGGCACGGCGGGACCGGCCGTCACAGGGAGATCCTTGTGACGACGAGTGACGACGAGATGGGCGGGGTGGAGCGCAGTGCGCGAGATCGGGGCGCACTCACCGCTGTTGCGCGGGGGGCGAGGACCATCGCACGGGACACCAGTTCCCCGGGCAGCCACGGGCGCCTTCCCCGAGCCGGACACCGCGGCCGGCGGCGTACCGCGTACTCGACGAGCAAGCCGGCCGCGATCTGCCTGGTTCACGAGTACGCGCGCCGGCCGCCGGCCGGGATCGACGCCGTCGCCTACAACCCGGGGTTCGTCCCCAGCGCCGGCCTCGCCCGCAACGCAGGACCCGTCTCCCGGTTCGCGGTGCGCCGCATCATGCCGGTGACGACCCTCACCCCGCTCGCCACCAGCCGCAGCGCCGTGGGCCGCTACCTCGCCGACGTCGTCCTCGGCGCGACCCAGGCACCGTCCGGCTCCTACGTCGACCGCAGCCGTGCGGACCGCTCGTCGCAGGATCTACGACCCGCAGCGCGAAGGGGAGCTCTGGGGAGGCCGCCGAGCGGTTCACCGCGGCGTACGCAGCCAGGGCGGACACGTTCTCGGGCGACGTGCCGAGCGGTTCACCCCGCACCATAGTCGCCGTCCAGGACATTCGCGAGGTGCCCGACGAGCACCGGGCCGTGGTCGATGCGGCAATGAACGACAAGCTGCGCGCGGCGCTCCACAAGGTCTGGGGCGAACCGGGCCCGGCACCGGTGCAGCGCGGCTCTGTCCCGCTGATGACGCAGGAGTTCCGCGCCGCCGTCGCCCCAAGCGGCGTCCGACCCAGACGACACCGAAGGGGTACAGGTACCGGTATGGCGGCAGAGCGATCCGGTGGCCGGCCGTCGTCGCCCGGGCCCGGGCGAAACAGCTTTTGCGCTGTGTTCACCCGTATGGCCTGCTGTGATGGCGGTGGTTGCGCAGTCCGGCGAGGGTGGTGTGGGCTTCGCCGTCCACGTAGGCCGAGCCTTCCGACCGACCCTGAGGGAGCTTTGCCATGTCTGAACGCAACACCGTCATCCGCAGCCTGCATGATCTCGGTCTGGCCGCCTGGTTCGGGGGCTCGCTGATGGGAGCGGTAGGCCTCAACGGCGCGGCCCAGAGCGAAGGAGGCGCGGAGACGAGCCGTGACCGGATCTCCTCGTCGGGCTGGGCGAAGTGGACGCCGGTCAACGCCGCCGCGATCGGGGCACACCTGTTCGGCGGTGGCGGGCTGCTCGCCGTGAACGCACACCGTGTCGCCAACCAGCAGGGCGTGGGCGCCTCCACCGCGGTCAAGACCGTCGTCACCGCAGCGGCCCTGGCAGCCACCGCATACGCCCGCGTCCTGGGCAAAAAGGTCGAACTGGCCTCCTCCATCGACCCCGGCGACGCCGAACAGGCCGAAAAGCACCCGATCGACCTCGCCAAGGCACGGCGGCAGCTCGCCACCGTCCAGTGGGCGGTGCCGGCCCTGACCGGATGCCTGGTCGTGCTCAACGCCCTGCACGGCGAACAGCAGCGCCCGAGTGAGCAGATCCCCGGCATGTGGGAACGGACCCGTTCCATGACCCACCTGATGTCGTAGTGGACGCGGCAGGGCCAAGAACAGGGCCGCAGCCGCAGCGGTGACGGCGGACTCGACCGCAACGGGTTGCACGAACGGCTGAATCGCAGGCTGATCAGGCGGTACGCGGCCGTCGCCCCGCCGCCACTCCGATGAGCGATCACGGCGAGCGGCAGCACATGGGTGGTGTGAGCGCCCGTAGCTTCACCGGGCGCTCTACAGCGGGCGACGGCCGGTGACGGCGCCGCCGGACGCCTGTCCAGCCGATAGAGGGCACCGCCTGCTGCGCGCAGAACCGCGGGCAGTGCTCGCCCGCGGGTGTGTTGTCGGGCTGGTTGTCCTCTCGGGAGGGAAGTTGCGACGTGGCGTCCGGCCCGGAGGCAGGCAGACGGCGGTATGACCGGGAGAGCGAGGCAAGGGGGGAGGCGTTGTGCAGCGACTACCTCGCTGGCGCCCGAGCCCGACCCCGGTCTGTCCTTCCCTCTCGCAGGGGTGCGGACCGGTAGAGCCCCTGCTGGACGCAGTAGCCCCTTTCTCCCGCGAGCCCGGGGCGCCGAGAGCCATCGTGCGTGCCGCCTGGGCGGCCCGGGCCGGAGACGTCGTCCGGTGACAACCCCGTTCCGTGACGTCGCGGGGCGGTGGGCTGGGCTGTGACCCGTCCTTGACGTGGATGCGAGCGCGCCTCAGGCCATGGCACGAGTGACCGCCGTCGGCTCCGGGACCGTCATCGCACAGGAATCGGAAAATCCCCCGGGTACCCGTCGGGTCGGAGGTGGAATACCGTCATGGACGGTGTTTTCCGGCCGCCTCTTCCGTGGTGAATGTCTCTGTGGAAATGTGGTGCGGCGCCCGGTCAGAGGGAGGAACGTGCGAGCGAACACCGTGTGCGTGATCGGAGCCGGCCCTTCTGGTCTGGCCGCGAGCAAAGTGCTGGCATCAAGAGGCATTCATTTCGACTGCTATGAGGCCGGATCGGGGATCGGCGGACTCTGGCGTTTCGGCAACGACAACGGCATGTCCGGGATCTATGAATCCTTGCACACCAACATCTCCCGGGACGGCATGGCCTTCGGCTCTCTGCCCATGCCGGACGACTGTCCAGTCTTTCCACACCACCGTCAGGTGCTGGCCTATCTGGAAAGTTACGCGCGTACGTACTCCCTGTACCGGCACGTGAGATTCCGTACGGAAGTGACCGCGGCGCGGCCCCGTCCCGACGGTGACTGGGAGGTCGTCCACCAGAGGCGCGGCGAACCGCGGGAGGAGACCAGCCGTCACACGGCGGTCATCGTGGCCAACGGGCACCACTGGGATCCCCGGTTCCCAGATCCCCCCATCGCGGGCGCCGACACGTTCGAGGGCCCCGTGGTGCACTCGCATGACTATCGCATCCCACGTCCGTATGCGAACAAGCGGGTGCTGGTCGTCGGTATGGGGAACTCCGCGTGCGAGATCTCCGCCGAGATCTCACGTACGGCGGCGCGGACCTTCCTGTCCACCCGTAGCGGCGCTCATGTGATCCCCAGGGTGATCCTGGGGCGGCCCGCCGACCGCCTCGCCGCGAGTCCGCTGACCGCGCTGCCCCTCTTCGTGAAACGCCCCGTGCTGGACCTGGCCCTCCGGCTAAGCCGCGGAAGGGTGACCGACTACGGCCTCCCGGAACCGGATCACAGGCTCCTGTCCGCGCATCCGACGTGCTCGGACGAGCTGTTCGTCCAACTGGTGCGCGGGGCGATCACGGTGAAACCGGGAGTCGCCACGTTCTCCCGCGACCATGCGGTCTTCACCGACGGGTCGCGGGAGCAGGTGGATGCCGTCGTGTACGCGACGGGATACAAACTGTCGTTTCCCTTTCTCAGTCCTTCGGTCTTCTGCGCCGAGGACGGCCGGACGGACCTCTATCTGCGCACCGTCCCCGTCGACCGCGCCGGACTGTACTTCATGGGGTTGGCGCAACCTTCCGGAGCGGCCTTCCCCCTGCTGGAGGAACAGGCGGAATGGATCGCCGACCTGATCGACGGCTCGGCGCTCCCGCCCCCGCCGGCGGAGATGGCCCGGGCGAACCGGCGCGAACGGCGACGCCACCTCAGGATCTACTCAGACAGCTACCGCCACGGGATCGAGGTCGACTGCCGAACCGTCCGGCGGGCCCTCGCCCGTGAACGCCGAGCGGGCAGGCGCCGACTGCGCGATGCCGCGCCCGCCGTTCCCCGCTCTCCGGGTCTTCCGGTCCCGGACCCCCGCCCGTCCGCGGAACCGGACACGGGAGACCGGCGGGGAATGCCGCCGGGATGTCTCCGCTGAACCGGAGGCCCGCCCCCCTCGGCCGGTGCCCGTGCCACCGGCGGGCCGCACCGACCAGCAGCCGCACGGCGTGCCGGCACCGGCACGCCGTACGGCGCAGTGGTTCGTCAGGACGTCGTCTCCGCCAGCGCCTCGCGCATGCAGATGACCAGGGCGTCGATGTCGGTGATCCGTGCCGGATCGGTGACCACGGAGAGGTGGCAGGTTTCCCGGTAGGGGACGACAGCCGTGACCATCTCCGTGCCGAGCAGCGGAGGCACTCCGTAGACGGCGGTGGCGGGCGCCCCCGCGATCGAGAAGGGACGACGACCGGCCGGAACGTTAGTGATCATGAAGTCGTGGCGTCGGCCCAAGCGGTTGAGGGAGGCCACCAGCGTCCTTCCGGGTACGAAGGGCGAGATCCTGGCAGCGAGGGCCGCCACGTCGGGAGGGCGATCGCCACCCGCTCCGGTGACCGCCGCCCGTGTCTCCCGCAGCGCGGAGTCGACGCCGTCGTGCCGGCCGGAGAGACGGAAGGTGGCGAAGGTGAGGTCGTTGCCGACGCCGGGTGCCGACAAGGGCCAGCGGCCCACCAGCGTCAAGACCGAGAGAGGCCGCGGGGATTCACCCGCGTATCGGGCCCGGTACCGCGCCAGCCCGTGGGCGATCGCGTGCATCAGTACGTCGTTGACGCTTCCGGCAGGGGCCCGGAGAGCCGTCCTGCGTAGCTGCTCCAAGGGGAAGGTGAAGGAGGCGTACTGGCGTGCCGCGCTGGCCCGGACGGTGGGGCGGTGGCCCGGGGACAGGAGCAACGCCGCCGGCCGGCGCCACCGGAGAGCCCGTCGCAGCCGGCCGCCATGCGCAAGGTGGGTGTCGTTTTTTCGGGGGGCGGGGGCGTCGATGTGGGAGGGCCGGCCGCGTACCAGGTCCACCAGGCGCAGGCCGTCGGTCAGGGCGTGCGCGATCTTCAGCAGGTACGTGCTGTTCCCGTCGGGACCGTCCATGAGGTAGGCCTGCCACGGGGCCGTGTCGGGCGGGAAGGAGGTGTCGACCAGATTGTGCACCAGGTGGTCCAGGCGCGGGTCGTCCGGCGGGTACGGCACGGCCACGTGGCTCACATGCCGTTCCACCCGGAAGTGGGGGTCCGGTTCCCACCGGGGCCGCCGACCGTCGGCGACCCGGCAGGCCAGACGGGGCCACGCGGCGATCAGACCGTGGTGCCACTCGACCAGTCCGGAGGGGTCCACGGCACCCTCCAGATGGGCGAGGACCGCCAAGGTCGCCCGGTGGGGAGCGTGACGCTGGAGTTTCCAGAACACCTGGTCCAGCGGTGCCATCCGGTGGGACGGCCCGGCCGTGTGCGCGTCGTCCATCGAGGGCCCTTCGTCGTCGGCGGGTGGATGCCGCGCGGGGTGAACGGGATTTTCCCCTCCTCTCCGGGCCCGCCTGCGGCCGCGCGCGCCATGACGGGCTGGTTCCGTCCGTGTGGCGTACGGACCGCTTGCGCCCGGGCGGTACGGGCAGGGGCAAACGCGGTCGGAGCGCGGTCCGTTGGGCGCGTCATGCCCTGGCAGCCGAGTGGCTGCTCGGTCGCCAGCAATAGGAGCACGCGATCGGGATACGTCGCAAGCGGCCCGTAGGAACTCTCCCCGGCGGGGAAGCGGCATCGAACTCCTGTCCTGTTGTGTGGGGGGATTCGCCGGTTGTTTCCCGGGCATGAATGGCAGCGGAGTACGGGACCAGGTGCCCGTCAACTCCCCGCGGGACACAGGGAAACGGAATAGCCGGTATCGGTGTTCCCCTTCGCGAGGGCCCGGCCGCATGGGTGTGCGGCGGCGGACGATGCGGGGCCGTTCTTCGGGTTCTGTGCGCCGGCCGAACGTCCTGGAGCGGGCGAACCGGAAGGACGGTCCGGGCCCACGTTCATCACCGGAAAGGGAAAAGGGGCTCGGTTCATGGAGGAGCAGGGGAATTCGACCGTCCCGGACCGGGCGGTCGCCGTCCTCGGGATGAGTGGCCGCTTCCCCGGAGCGGGGGGAGTCCGTGAACTGTGGGGCCTGTTGACGTCCGGCCGGGACGGCATCACCGATGCCCCTCCCGAACGGGCCTGGCTGCGCGAGCTGTACGCCGCCGAGCCGGGCGCCCCGGGGAGGCTGCCGACGGTCCGTGGCGGGTTCCTCCCCGGGCTCGACCTCTTCGACGCGGGGTTCTTCGGCATCTCCCCCCGCGAGGCCCGGCGCATGGACCCCCAGCAGAGACTCCTGCTGGAGACGTCCGTCGAGGCCGCCGAAGACGCATCGGTACCGGTCCGGGAGCTGAGCCGGGCCCGCACGGGCGTGTTCCTCGGCGCCTTCGGCAACGACTACTGGCTGCGGCAGATCGGGGACCTGGACGAACTCGACCTGTTCGCCCTCCAGGGCGGCACCCACAGCGCTCTCCACGGCCGGATCGCGTACGCGCTGAACCTACGGGGCCCCGCCATGACGATCGACACCGCCTGCTCGTCGTCACTGGTGTCGGTGCACGCCGCCTGCCAGTCCCTGCGGCTGGGCGAGTGCGACTACGCCCTGGCGGGCGGCTGCCACGTACTGCTTGCCCCCTATGCCTCGGTGTCGCTGGCGCGGGCCGGGGCGCTGGGGCCGGAGGGCCGGTGCAAGTTCGGTGACGCCTCCGCCGACGGGTACGTCCAGTCCGAGGCGGTCGGCATGTTGCTGCTCAAGCCCCTCGCGCGGGCGCTGGCCGACGGCGACCGGGTACGAGCGGTGATCCTCGGCGGGGCCGTGGGCAGCGGCGGGTTCACCGGACAGGGGATGATCGCGCCGACCGTGCGCGGCCAGGAGGAGGTCCTGCGCCTGGCCTACGAGTCCGCGGGCGTCGACCCTCGTGACACCCGGTTCGTCGAGGCGCACGGCCCCGGCACCGCCGCGGGCGACCCGGTGGAACTGAAGGCCCTGGCCCGGGTGCTCGGCCCGCGGGACGGTGACCGCGAGCGCTGTGTGGTGGGGTCCGTCAAGACGAGCATCGGCCACACCGAGGCGGCCGCCGGGGTGGCCGGGATCATCAGGACCGTACTGTGCCTGGAACACCGCCTCGTCCCCGGAGACGCGCGGCTGCGCACCCCCACCCCGGCCGTCGACTGGGACACCGCCCCGCTGAGCCTCGCCCGGCGGCCCACCGCGCTGCCGGACGACGGGCGCCCTCTCGTGGCGGGCGTGACCTCCTTCGGAGCTTCGGGCGTCGGAGCGCACCTGGTCCTGTCGGCCGCACCCGCCGACCGTTCGCCCGCACCACAGGAACGGCCCGGGACGGGCCCCCTGCTGCTGCCCCTGTCCGCCCGTTCCGCCACCGCCTTGAGGGAACTCGCCGAACGCTACGCGAACCTGCTGGAGTCACCCTCCGCTCCTTCCCCGGCCGCTGTGTGCGCGTCCGCCGCTACGGGACGCGACCACCACGAGCACCGGCTCGCGGCGTCCGCCGACACTCCCGGCGCCTTGGCCGGAGCCTTGCGCGCCCACCTGGCGGGGCAGGAGCGGCGGGGCGTGTCGGCGTCGGACGGCGCGGTGTGGTCCGCGCCGCGCGTGGTGTTCGTGTTCCCCGGCCAGGGCTCCCAGTGGGCCGGCATGGGACGCGGGCTGCTGGGACGGGAGCCGGTCTTCACCGACACGCTGCAACGCTGCGACGCCGTCATCCGCGAGCACGGCGGCTGGTCGTTGTGCGAACTCCTCGAGAGCGGGGACGACAGCCGGCTGCGGCGGACCGCCACCATCCAGCCCGCGCTGTGGGCCATGGGCGTGTCCCTGGCCGCTCTGTGGCGCTCGTGGGGCATCGAACCCGACGCCGTCATGGGACACAGCCAGGGCGAGATCACCGCTGCCCAGGTGGCGGGTGCCCTCACCCTGGAGGAAGCCGGACGCGTCAGCTGTCTGCGCGCCGCACTCATCGACGAACTCGCCGGACCCGGCGCTCTGTGCTGGGTGGAGGTGCCGCCCGGACAGGCGGCGACCCTCGTGGAGGAACTGGGCGTGGTGGCCGGGATCGCGGTGGAGGAGAGCCCGACCTCCACCGTGCTCGCGGGTACGCCGGAGGCGGTCGACCGCATCGAGGAGGGCTGCGAGCGACGGGGCGTCTCCTGCATACGCGTACCGGTCGCCTACGCCGCGCACAGCCCCAGTGTCGACCCGGTACGCCGCCCCCTGACACAGCGGCTCGCCGGTCTGCACCCGCGCGGGACGCGCGTGCCGTTCATCTCCACCGTCACCGGGGCGGAACTGCCGGGCACCGCGCTGGACGGCGACTACTGGTGGCGCAACCTGCGCGAACCGGTACTGCTGGACACCGCCGTGCGCACCCAGTTGACCGGCGAGCGGCGCACGGTGTTCCTCCAGGTCTCCCCGCACCCCGTGCTCGCCACGGCCCTGAGCCGCGAGGGCGCCCTGGCGCTGGAGAGCCTGCGCCGCGATCACGACGAGCCGGCCGCCCTCCGGCGTTCGCTGGGCGCCCTGTACGCGGCCGGCTGCGATCCCGACTGGCCGGAGGTCCTCGGCAGGCCCACCACTCATGTGCCCCTGCCGGGCTACCCGTGGCAGCGCTTCTCGTACTGGCAACAGGCACGCGCATTCCCCTGGCCCCCTGTCCGATCCACATCCCCGGAGGCGATCCCGGTGTCCGGCACTCCCGTTCCGCGCCCCTCGGAGTCCCCGCATCCCGTCCTCACCCCCGCAGCGGAGGACGGGACGGGGACGCCCTCCTGGGAGGGCGCGCTCGACAGGGACCGGCACGCCTATCTGCTGGGCCACCGCGTCGCCGAACGGCCGGTGGTCCCCGGCACCTTCTACCTCGAACTGGCCCTCGCCGCCGCCGCGGAGACCGGTCTGGGAAGCGAGGTGCGGGACGTCACCTTCGACGAACTGCTGCTGCTCGACGACGACGAGCCGTGGAACCTGAGGGTGGGCGTCCGCGCGAGCGCCGAGGACGCCCGACGCCTGAGCCTCACCAGCCGCCGGAGTGGGAACGCCACCCGGCAGCACCACGCGACCCTGCGCCTCACCGGTGACACCACACAGCCACCCCCGCCCGTCGCCCTGGACGACGTGCGCGGACGCTGCGCCGGCTGGCAGGCCGGCGAACACTTCTACCGGGATCGTGCCGCCGGGGGCAACGACTGGCGGGGACCGTTCCGTTGCGTGGCCGAGATCCACCACGGGACGGAGGAGGCGCTGGTGCGCCTGCGCCCCGTGGCGCGTGACGGACACCGGATCCACCCCGGCACCCTCGACGGATGCCTGCAGGCGGCCCTCGCCGTGGCCGGCCCCGTCGGCCCTGCCGGGCGCGGATTCGTACTGACGGCGGTGGACCGCCTGAGCCTGTACCGCCGGCCGGACGAGGAGGAGCTGTGGGTACACGCCTCCTTGCGGGAGCCGGGCCCGGAGGACGGCATTCGCGTCGACCTCGTGGTGGCGGACCGGCACGGCACCGTCGTCGCCGAGATCACGGGTGTACGGGGCAGAAGCCTGACGCCCGCCCCGGTCCCGCGGCCGGCCTCTCGCCGGACCGACCGGACCCTCCGGGTGCGCTGGCGTCAGCTGCCGCCGCCTGCACGATCCGGCCGGGGCGGCAACTGGCTCCTGCTGAGCGGCGGTTCTCCACTGGACCGCGCCCTGGACGCCGTACTGACCGAGAACGGCGGCACCGTCCACACCGTGCGACCCGGGAGCGGTTTCCGGGCCCACGGTCCCGGCCGCTACCAGGCAGACCCCACATCGGCCGACGACCTGGCGCTCGTGCTGAAGGAGGTCACCCGCGAGGCACCCCTGACCGGTGTCGTCCATCTGGGAGCCCTGGCCGGAGCCACCGGACCGGACGCCTCACCGCGCGAGGTCCAGTGGGTGACGACGGACCTGTGCGCCGGTCTCCTGCCGGTGTCCCACGCCCTGGCCGGGCTGCCGTCCTCCCCGCCGACCCTGTTCGTGATCACCCGCGGTGCCCAGGCGGCCCTGGACGACGACGAGGTGCCTGCCCCCTGGCAGGCGGCCCTGTGGCCGCTCGTGCGAGTCCTGAGGCTCGAGACAGCGCGGTGCCCGTCCGTCCTCGTCGATCTCGACGCCCGTGGACCCGCCTCCCGGGAGCCGCGTGACGAGGCCGGACAGCTGGCCGCCCACCTGTACACGGCGGGCTCCGAGGACCGCATCGCCCTGCGCGGCGGAACCGCCCACGTACCGCGGCTGGTCCCCTCCCCGCCAGACCCGGCACCGCAGTCGCCCGGAGCCGTCCTCACCACCACCGGCGGTATCGGAGGCATCAGCCTCACCCCCGCGAAGGGCAACCCCCCACCGGGACCGGGCCGGATCGCCATCGAGGTCACCCACACCTCCCTGAACTACCACGACGTCCTCCGCGCCCTGGGCATGCTGGCCGGGGAGGAGGAGACCCTCCTGGGCTGCGAATGCGCCGGCACCGTGGTGGCCGTGGGGGAGGGCGTCACCGACTTCGCCGTCGGTGACCAGGTGTGCGCCTTCACCTTCTCGCCCCCCGCCTCCTACACCGTCACACCGGCCGCATGCGCCGTTTCGCGTCCCCACCGGCTCACACCGGCCGAGGCGGCCTCCTTCCCCGTCGCCTACGTGTCGGCCTATCGCGGACTGATCGACATGGCCCGCCTCCAGCCCGGCCAGAAGGTCCTCGTCCACTCCGCGAGCGGCGGCATGGGAATGGCCGCCATGGAGGTGGCCCGCTGGCGCGGAGCCAGGGTCTACGCCACGGCGGGCACCGAGGCCAAGCGCGACCTGCTGCTGCGGATGGGCGCAGAGAAGGTCGCCGACTCCCGCTCCCCGGACTTCGCTCACCGGCTGCTCGACCCCGACGGCACGGGCGTCGATGTCGTCCTGAACACCCTGAAGGGCGCGGAGGCCCGGCAGGCGAACTTCGAACTCCTCGCACCCTTCGGCCACTACGTGGAGACCGCCTGCAACGAGTTGCACGACGGACAGTCCCTCCCCGCCCGCCTCTTCGCGCCGGGCCGCTCGTACCACGCCATGAATCTGGCCGCCCTGCACGCGCACGACCCCGTGAACCTGGGCACCACCCTGCGGGAGGTCGCCAGCCTGCTCTCCCGCGGCGAACTGCGTCCACCCCGCGTCCGGGTCTTCGAAGCACAGCGAGCGGCAGAGGCCATGCGCCTGATGGCTCAGGCCGAGCACATCGGCAAGCTGGCCCTCCACTTCCCCCCGTCCGGCCGACCGCGCACACCGCTGCGCCCCGACGCCACCTACCTCGTCGTCGGCGGCCTCAGCGGCATCGGTGGGCTGTTCACCGAGTGGCTGGCGGACCACGGCGCCCGGCACCTGCTCGTCACCGGCCGCACCGATCTGTCCACCACGGCGCCCGCCGACCCCCGTGCGCGACTGCTGGCCCGCCTCGGCAACCGTCCGGACCTCCAGGTGCAGTACGCGGCCGTCGACGTCGCCGACGAGCCGGCGATGAGCGCGCTGCTGCGCGAGCGCGCCCACCGAGGGCTGCCGGGGGTGGCCGGAGTGGTGCACAGCGCCCTGGCCCTCGACCCCGCCCCGCTGCGGGACACGTCCGAGGAGGAGATCGACCGTACGCTGCGTCCGAAGGTGGCGGGCGGCTGGACGCTCCACCGCCTCTTCCCGGGCGACGGCCTGGACTTCTTCGTCCTCTTCTCTTCAGCCGTCTCGCCCCTCAGCGGCCTGCGTCTGAGCAGCCAGCTCGGCTCCTACGCCGCCGCCAACGCCTTCCTTGACGCGCTCGGCGCCCACCGGCGCGCGGCAGGCGCTCCCGCGACGGTCGTGAACTGGGGGTACTGGGCCGGGACCGGCATGGCCCACCGGCTCGGCGAACGCGACGGCCGGTCGGTGCTGCCGGCCGGCATCCTGCCCATCGAGCCGGCGCAGGCACCAGAGCTGTTCACCGCCGTGCTCGCCGCGGACGGCGACCTGTGTTGCGTCCCCGCCGACTGGCACGCCTACGTGGCCTCCGCACCGCAGGACGCCACCGACCCGATCCTGCAAGAACTCCTCGACGGCGCTGCCACGCCTCCCTCGTCCGGCCGGACCGGCCGTACCCCCCTCGGTACCGGCTCCCCGACCCCTCCCACCACTCGTTCCTCCGGCTCCACCGACACGGTCACGGTCGTCGACATGGTCGCCGCCACCGCTGAAACGGCCACTGACACGGAACCGGCGCGCACAGCGGACCGGTGGCACCCGGCCCCGTCCACCTCCGCCCTCCCACGTGTGCCGCATCCGTCCCTCCCCGGGAACGGCCCGGCGCAACGGGGCGAGGACGCGCCCCCGCCCCCGCCGCGGCACTCTGCCGCCCCGTCGCCCACCGCGTCGGACCTGGAACACTGGCTGGCCGCACAGGTCGCCCGTGTTCTGGACATGCCCGTCGACGAAGTGGACCCGACACAGCCCCTCAACCGGCTGGGCATCGACTCCCTCCTGGCCGCCGAACTCACCACCCGCCTACGGCGCGAGCACCACCGTGAGATCACGGTGCCCCGCCTCCTCAAAGCCACAGGTCTGCGCGCCCTCGCCGCGGAACTCGCCTCCGGCACCCAGGGCGGGGCGACATGACCGTTCCCCACCCGCCCCGGTCGGTGCTCCTCACCGGAGCCACCGGCAGCCTCGGCGGCCATGTGTGCGCGGCGCTCCTCCGGGACGGCACCACCACAGTCCACTGCCTCGTCAGGGCACCGGACACCGCATCCGCCCAGGACCGGCTGGACCGGCGCCTCGCCAGCCTCGAAGAGCCGCCACCGCACACCGCACACCGGCTCGTCGCCGTCCCCGGTGACCTGGCCGCTCCCGGACTCGGCATGAGTCCCGGCGCGTACGACAGCCTCGCGCAGAGCGTCGACGCCGTCGTCCACTGCGCCGCGGAGGTCAACCTCGCCGCCGACCACCACGACCTGGCGCCCGCGAACCTCGACGCCGTCGCCCACCTGGTCTGCCTGGCGCGCCGCCGGACGGCCCTGACCGGTCACCCCCCGGTGGTCCACCACATCTCCACCCTGGCCGTCTTCCTCGCCGCCCGCGAAGCGGGCATGGAGGAGGCCGACGAGAACACACCGGTCTCTCACACCACCTGCGGGCCCCACGGCTACCCACGCAGCAAGGCGGACGCCGAAATACTGCTGCGCCGCGCGGAGGCCGTGCACGGTCTCCCCGTCGTCATCCATCGACCGGGCGTCATCACCGGCCACTCCGTCAGCGGCCGTACACCGCCGACCGACCCCCTGACCCCCCTCCTGCGCGCCGTCGTCGCCCTGGGCGCAGCACCCGGCGGCGACCTGTACGTACCCGGTGAACGCGTGGACATCGTGGCGCGGTGCATCGCCACCCTGCTGCACCACCCGGCGGAAACCGGACGCGCCTACCACCTCGTGTCTCCCGCCCCCCTGCGCCTCTGCGAACTCACCGCCGCACTGCGCCGGGCCGGACACCGGCTGAGCGAGATGCCGCCCGACCGGTGGTGGGGGCGGTTGGAAGAACACGTCGGCAACCCCGACGTACGGCCGATGGCCGCCCTGCGGTACATCAGCCGTCCCGTCCTGCCCAGCCGTCCCGCCCAGCGGATGCCGCGACTGCGTACCGACGCGACCTGGGCGGCGCTCGCCGTACGAGACGTGAAACCCACTCCTTGGACCGAGGACTTCTTCGACGGGCTCGTCTCCCACCTCGCCCTCCCCGTGAGGAGGGCGACGCCCGCCGTCGACGGTCGGCCACGGCACGTCCGGAAGCCACAGCCGGGGCCTCCTCCCGGGCCGTGTGTCCCCGGCCGGACGCCACCCGTGCGCGTCAGCGGTCTCGCCGCACCGGTCACCTTCGCCCACGACGGCCACGCCCCCGACTTCGAGGGAGCCGCCGTGGCGTGCGAGGCCGCCGGATACGGTGGCTTCTGGGCGGCCGAGCAACGTCATGACCCGTTGCTCGCCCTCACCCGGGCCGCTCCGCACACCACCCTGCCCCTCGGCACGGCAGCCGTCGTCGCCCTCGCGCGCAGCCCGATGACCCTCGCCCACGCGGCGCACGACCTGCAAACGTACAGCGGGGGGCGCCTCACCCTGGGAATCGGATCGCAGGTCGGAGCCAACCTCACCCACCGTTACAGCGTGCCGGGCGGCCACCGCGTGGCCCGCCTGCGGGAGTTCCTCCAGGCCCTGCGCGCCATCTGGCACAGCTGGAACACCAGTGCGCCCATGGACTTCCGCGGGCAGTACTACACCCATGTGCTGACCAGCCCGTTCTTCACCCCGCCCCCTTCCCCCCACGGCCCGCCGCGCGTCCTCCTCGCCGCCACGGGCCCGCGGACGGCCGAACTGGCCGGAGAACTGGCGGACGGGCTCATCGCCCCGCCCTACGCGCCGCCCCTGCTCTTCTCGGACGTCCTGCTGCCCGCCCTCGACCGGGGACTCGACCGTTCCGGGCGCACCCGGCAGGACGTCACCGTGATCTGTCCGCCCCTGGTGGCGACCGGCCGCACGTGCGAGGAACGGGCGAACGAGCACACTCGCGTCCGCCTGCTCCTCACGCTCTTCTGCGGCACCCGTGCCTACCGTCCCGTCTTCGAGCTGTACCAGCGAGGCGGTCTGGCCGACGAGGTGTCACGGCTGTTGCTCACGGAAGACCCCGATCGCCGGCGCCGGGCCGCGGACCTGATCGACGACGAGACTCTGGGCATCTTCGCCGCGGTCCCGGATACGCATGTACGGACGGGGGAGCTTCTGCGCGCGCGGTACGGCGGACTCGCCGACGAACTACTGCTGGCCGCCCCGCACGGACCGGGGGCCGAGCAGTGGAACCCTGCGGCCCTGGGGCTCGGCGTAACCGATCCGGCCGTGGGGTGACCCGCCTCCCCCGGAAGCGTGCGCGCCGGGTCAGGGGGTGGTGAAGACCAACACGGCGTTGTGCCCGCCGAAGCCGAAGGAGGAGGACAGGCCGGTGGCCATGGGGTGGGGGCGGGGAGCGGTGTGGACGACGTCGAGCTCCCGGCCGGGGTCCTGGCCGACGAGGTTGGCGGTCGGAGGAATGAGCTGGTGCTCCAGCGTGAGGACGGTGACCGCCGCCTCCACGGCCGCGGCGGCCCCCATGCTGTGGCCGAGCACGCTTTTGGCGGCGGTGACGGGCGGCGGGTCGCCGTCGAACACCTGGAGCAGCGCCTGTGCCTCGGCCGCGTCACCGGCCGGAGTGGCGGTGCCGTGGGCGTTGACGTGGTCGATGTCCGAGGGCGTGAGGACGGCGTCGGTGAGGGCGGCGAGCACGGCACGCCGGGCACCGGACCCTTCCGGGTGGGGAGCGACGGGGTGATGGGCGTCCGCGGTGGATCCGAAACCGCGGAAAAGGGCACGGACGGGGGCACTGCGGCGGGCGGCGTGGTCGGGACGTTCCAGCACCAGGACGGCCGCGGCCTCGGCGAGTACCAGACCGTCCCGTCGGGTGTCGAAGGGCCGGCAGGCACCGGCGGGATCACCGGTGCGACGGGAGAGCGCCCGCATCTGGGCGAAGCAGGTGGCGGCCATGCGCGACAGGGCCGACTCGCTGCCCCCGGCCAGGGCGATGTCGCAGGTGCCGGAGGTCACCAGATCGCGCGCGATGCCCAGGGCCGTGGCGCCGGACGCGCAGGCGCTGGAGACGCTGAACACCGGTCCCCGGGCTCCCAGGTCGATGGCCACCTCCGAGGCCACCACGTTGGGCAGACTGCGGGGCAGGGCCATGGGGGAGACGAACGTCGGACGGTCCTGGGCCAGGAGGCCGAACTCCCGGTCGTAGGTGGTCAGGCTGTTGCTCCCCACTCCCAGGACGACCGCGACCCGGTCGGGGTCCCAGGAGCCGGGTGCGAGCCCGGCGTCACCGACCGCGCGCCGGGCCGCCGCGATGGCGAGGTGGGTGAAGCGGTCCACGCGCCGGGCGAGGGGCCGGCCGAGTTCCGCGTGGGCGTCGAGGGCGGGCACGGTACAACCGAACTCGACGGGGAGCCCGGCGAGATGCGGCAGGTGACGGGCCAGTCCCCGACCCCGGCACAGGGCGGCCCAGGTGTCCTCGGGCCGGGTGCCGGCCGGAGTCAGCATCCCCAGGCCGGTGACGGCGGCTTCTCGGATTCGCGGCACTGTGGAGTCCTTCGTCCGGGGGAGCGGCCGGTGAACGCAAGGGGCCGGCCACCGGACCGGATGGCCGGCTCCCGCGCTCACGACGGGGCGGAGGCGACGCCGGCCAGACGGCCGATGGCTTCCGCCAGCGTGGACTGGGGGCTGATGCCCCGGGCCACCAGACCGGTGCGCTGGGCGACGATCACCGCCAGCTCCGTCAGGCAGAGCGAGTCGATCTCCAACTCGTGGAAGGTCGCCCGGGGAGTGACCCACTCGGCTTCCACTCCGAACTCGTCGATGAGTAGCTCGGCCAGCATCCGGTACATCGATTCCTCAGATCGCGGCTCCACGTACGGAGCAACGCCCCACCGCCGAAAGAGTTACGCCACATGGGTGGCCCACTCGAAAACCACTCGTTCGGGTCGCTTTGTCTCTGTGTGCTGCTCGCTCGTCAGTGTGGTCCGTGCGCGCCCCGACGACGTGCGAACGGCCGATGGCCCGCGGAGAGCCTCTGCCCCGCCCCCTGTGCCGGGGGAATCGGGGCCCGGCGCGCCGTTTCCACGAAGACGGCGGTTCGTTGGAGGTGGGTAGCCGGTGCGACCGTGAACACCAGTGAAGAGGAGAGCTGTTGGAGGCGAAAGGCGTCCACCACTCCTACGGCGGGCGGGCCGTGCTGCGCGGCGTCGACGTGGAGCTGCCCGCAGGGGTGCTGGTGGGGATCGTGGGGGAGAACGGCGCGGGCAAGACGAAGCTGCTGAAGATCCTCGCCGGTCAGATGCGACCGAGCCGGGGCGTGGTCAGGCACGGTGGACGGTTCGGATACTGCCCGCAGCGGGTGGTCCTCAACGACGCGTTCACCGTGCGACAGCATCTGCGGTTCTTCGCGGCGGCCTACGGGATCCCGGACCTGCGGCGGGCCGAGGAGGTCATCAAGATCCTGGGTTTCGCCGAGTACGCCGACGAGCGCGCCGGCGCACTCAGCGGCGGCACCCGGCAGAAGCTGAACCTGACGCTGGCGGTGATGCACGATCCGCAGGTCCTGCTGCTGGACGAGCCCTACCAGGGCTTCGACTGGGAGACGTACCTGCGTTTCTGGGACCTGGCCGTACGGTTCCGGGCCGCCGGCCGGTCCGTCCTGGTCGTCTCGCACCTGGCGTACGACACGGACCGGCTCGACCAGGTGTGGCGGCTGCGGGACGGTGTGCTGCACGGCAGGGGAGAGGGCGCCGGATGAAGGGTTCCTCGCGGTTGCTCGCGCTGGCCACCCGTTTCGTGCTCGTCGAGCAGGCGCGCAACCGGCTCGCCATGCTGTTGGTGGCCCTCTTCGTGCCCGCCGCGGTGGCCTTGGTCGGTCTGGCCGTCTCGGACGCGCCGGTCCGCTTCCAGCTGGACGCCACCGGCGAGGTCCTGGTCGCCGACGGCAACCGGCTCACCCAGATCACCGGCGGACTGAACGCGGTCACGCTGATCATCGGCTTCATGATGTTCGCGACCGCCTTCAACGGCACGGCGTTCGATCAGCGCCTGGTCATGGCCGGATACCCCAGGGTTCCGCTGGGACTGGCGAGGGTCGCCTGTCTGCTGGTGAGCAGTCTGGTGGTCGCCGCCTACGCCACCGCCGTCATCTGCTGTTACTGGTCGCCCCGACACCCCCTTCTGCTGGCCGTCTCGTTCTTCGGTGCCGCGATGACCTACGGCACGCTGGGCGTCGTACTCGGCACCTTGCTGCGCCGGGAGGTGGAAGGCATGTTCGCCATCGTGATGATCAGCGTCGTCGACGTGGCCCTGCAGAATCCCCTGCTCACCAATGGGACGGACAGCGGCATCGTGAGCCGGCTGCCCTCGTACGGTGCCATGCAGATCGGCGCGGCCGCCGGTTTCTCCGCCGCCCTGCCGCCGCTCCAGCCCGTGGTCGCGCAACTGGTCTGGTTCACCGGCAGCGCCCTCGCAGGCCTGCTCATCTTCCACCGGCGGACCCGGTCGGCCCTGCGCCGTCCTGCGCGAACCGGCAGCCAGGCCCCTTCGTGAACCGCGTCCGACGGATCCGCCGCCGGCGCGCCCTCCCGGCCGGCGCCGGCCCGGCGGGGGCCCCGGCACGGAAGACCCCCTGAAGCCTTACCCGTTGGCCGGGCCGGGAGGGAGCTGTTCACTCCGGCCGTCGACGGGACCCCCACCGACCGTAGGCTCCGACGGGTGAGGAACCGTACACACCGCCTCTTGGCCGTTGCCGGTGCGACCCCGGCGCTCCGGGGGACGACAGTCCGTGCGGGGCGTGCCGGGGACCTCACCGAGGCGTCTGCCGAGGAGTGCGCCGACGCGGGGCACCGGAGAGGCTCCTCATACGTCTGCCGCGGTCGGCCTCCCGAGGCCGGTGGACGCCGCTCTCACCAGTGCCCACGAGCACGGTACCCCCGGCCCACGGCGTCCACTCCAGCCCGCAGGCAGGCGGCGAACGACGAACGGACGACCGCCGGCGGGGGACGGTGGCCCGGGGAGACCGCCCGGTCGGCGAGGGCCTCCACCTCCCGGAGGAAGGCGGACGCCAGCCGCGGCAGTCCTGGGCCGAGAACATGGCGCGCCGTCAACGCCAGGGTGTGGGTGTCCTCGTAGGTGGTGAACATGGTCAGCACGCTCATACGGGGCGGCAGACAGGACAACGTGAAGAAATCCTCCACCGGGCGGCCCGCCAACCGCAGAGGCGTGTCGCACAACCGGACGTTGGAGCACGAGACGGCCCTCATCCACGGGTTGGCCAGCGTCAGTTCGCCCAGGAGATCCACCACCACCGGTTCCGGCCGGACCAGGACGGCCATGATCCGGGCCGCGCCCATCGCCGTGCGCCGCCGTTTGTGGCCGGTCATGACCCGGTGTACATGGTGCAGCCGCCGTACGGGGTCGTCCACTTCCAGCGGCAGGCGCACCCGTACCGCGGCCGCCAGGTTCCCCAGGTGGTGCTCGGCGGCCATGGCCTGTCGCATGCTGACCGGGACGGCACTGTGGACGCCCGTCGGCACGGGCCGGTCGCCGAGCGTGCCGGGCACTGCCCGCAACGCCCCGGCGAACGCCGCGAGCACCACGTCGTTGACCGTCACCGGCATGTCCGGCAGAGCCCTCCGGGCCGTGGCCACCAGCTGCCGGGGCACCGTGCTCCAGCCGACGGCCGGCTGGTTTCCGGCCGCGCGGACACGGTCGTGCCGTGGCGCGGGGAGGGTCACGTTGGTCAGGACGCTCGCTGTCGCCCGAACGCCGCCCGACGGGTACCGATGGGTGAACGGCACGGTGACACCATGGGCCGTGGCAGGAGTCAGGGCTCCGGGTCCCTGACACAGCAGCCGCATCAGCACCCCCAGGGACTGGCCGTCGAGCAACGCGTGGTGGACGCTGAGCACCACGGTCTGCCGCCGCGCCGCGGCGTCGTGCAGCAGATGTACGTCCCACAGCAGCCCTCCAGGTACGAGGGGGAAGCACCGGTTCATCAACCGGGAGACGACGTGCTCCAGACGTTCACCGGGGTCCAGCCGCTCCTGCGCGACCGGTGCGGGCGGAAGGGGTGCGGCCGGGGTCAGCCAGCGGTACGGCCGGAGCGGCCGCCCCCTGTCGTCGGTGTGCGGTCGCAGCCACAGCCGGGGCACCACGCCCCAGGCCCGTTCCACCCGTTCGGTCAGTTCGCGCAGGTGCAGCGGTGGGCCGGACAGTCGCAACAGCGCCGCCAGGGTAGCGGGCGCGGCATACCGCTCCTGCGAGGAAACCATCATGGAGTCCGCGAGCGGCATACGGGTGCTCTGTTCCATCTTCTCGTTTCCCGGCTGTGGTGTGAGCCCTTCCGTCGCGGTCGGGCGGCGGCGAGTGGTTTGCTGCGGGTCCGGCCCGGGTGCGCGCGGGGCCCGGGGAGGGCGAGGCCCCCGGCCCGGAGAGGATCGGTGGACGCGGCGCCGCTGCGAGGGGCCGGGAACGGGCATCCGCCGGCCGGGTAGCGCCCACAGTAGCCATGTCCCCGGAAACTGTAGCGGCTTGGGCGCCCTGCCAGGCATACGGCCGGCTCGTACCGTCGGCTGACCTGGCGGTTCCGGCTACTCCCGGCGCGGTACCGCACCGACTCCGGTTGCTCCGTCAGGTCGCCGTGACGGTTCACCGCAGCCCAGGGCAGCGCGTCCGACGGCAGAACGACTCCAACGCGCCCCGCAGAGCCTCGAAGCGCCGTCCCTCACACGGGGGACACATCGTCCCCAGGCAGCCGTGAACCTCTAGTGTCTTGACGAGGCGTCACGCGACGCTGGTGACCACCACAGGGGACTCATGCGCACGCTCCTCATACCGCTCAGCGCGCTGAGCGGCGCCGACACGCTCAGCGTGGGGCCGGACACGTCCGTGAGCGCGCCCTCGGGCACGCCGCGCATGAGGCGGACCGGGCGGATCACGACGTACACCGATCCCGCGTTGCGCGCGTGCGTCTCCGCTTTTCCCGGCGAAGGGAGGCATCACCTTCAGTAACCGGGTCAACGGGGTGGCGCGCTCACCTTCAGCGAGACCGGACACGTCCCCAAGTCCAGGACGACTGTCTGCGAGTCGGTCAGACACGCACCCTCCGCGCAGGGTGCGCGATCCGAAGACCCAGTGACCCGAACCAGCCGAGTGCCCGCCGGTGCCTCGGCTGACCGCCCGGCGAGTGCACGTCGGCTCCGTCCCCTAGAAGTGGATGCCGGAACAGCAGGTCCTCCTGTTGTGCTCGCTGGTCGGCACCATGGAGCAGGCTGCTCCGAGCCCCGACACCACCCACCCATGTGCCGAGCAACACCCATGTGCCATATCGGCCTGCGTCCGTTTTGTCATCGGGCGGCAGTCCGTCCCGAACCACCTCGTTCGAGCAAGGGAGCATCAACATGACCTCTCGCCGCATGAAGCGCACCGTTCTGACCACTGCGGTGGCCTCCGCCGCAGTCCTGGCTGCCTCGGTACCCGCGCTGACCGCTCCTGCCCAGCCGCCTGCCGCGGCCTCCCCCTCTCTGACAGCCGTTCCGCAGATGCTGAACGCGGGCGTCCGGATGCAGGCCGCCCCCCTGCCTCCGGCATGCTCGGAGGCCATCTTCAAGACCGAGGAGAAGTTCCCCACCACCCGCTACACCGTCCCCGACGAGCCCTGGAACGCTCTGCTGGGCGAAGTGGTCAACCTGACCGAAGCCGAGCAGGCGGAGCTGACCGAGAGTGCCTGTGCGGCGTGGAACAGCTGGGCCGTGGCCAACGGCCCCGTGGTGGCGAAGGACCTTGACACCCGCTGGCAGAACGCGGCCGCACCGGTATGCAACAAGTGGGCCGTCGCCACGATGGGCTCGGTCAAGAAGTACGCGCCCACCGTCCCCGCCGAGACCCGCAAGCTGGAAGCCGTGGTCAAGAAGGTCTGGCAGGGCGCCATGACGAAGCTTTCCGCCGAGGCCCCGGACGCGGCGTGCCGCACCGCGTACAACAAGGTCAAGGCCGGTTGGTAGGCGCGAACGCCGTCACGCTGACGGATCTGGCGTGGGGGCGGCTGGCGCCGCCCCCTGTTGCCGGGTGCTGACGGGCGGGTCGTCCGTAGCGGGACCGCCGGCGGGTGATCACGGGGGTGCTGTGTGGGTTGCCGACGGGTGCTCGGAACGGGACCTGCCGGAGCGTTTGGGCCGGCGAGAGGTTCACCCGCGGGGAGATGGACGGCACGCTGCCCGCCTGCTTCAGGAAGTCCGGGTCGGGGACGTCTCGGTCGGGCTGGTGGAGTGGGTGATGCCGGTGGGCTCCACCGGCCCGGCCGGGCCCCCTCAGCGCGTGGCTGGCGGTCATGGAAGTGAGCGGCGGCGGACGGGCGGCTGGAGAGGCGCCGTGTTCAGTGGCCAGCCGGTTCGGCAGGGGGAGGGGCCACGCTGTCGGAGAGGTTGGAGAAAGGCTGACTGGCCAAGGACGCAGATCAGTGGCTAATTCATGCGATTAGGTGGTTTAAGTCAGGACTGTGCGCGCACTCCGGCGGGTTTCTGTTTCCTGGTGGCGAGGCGCGGGGGTGGTCACAACGGGGGAGCGGTGCTGCGGTGTCCTGCTTCTGTGTGTCGGCTGTCCTCCCGCTCGTTGAACACCGACCAGTGTGCAGGAGTGCGGAATGCCACCCTCTGGGATTGACCCTGCCGTTTTTCCGTGTCTGGAGGCGGACTTGGGCAGGGTCCGTGATGCTCTGGGGCCGGTGCGTATCCAGGGCAGACCCGAACTCGACGCGCTCACACAGGAAGGACCGGGTACGTCCCGTGGCCTGATCCGTCCCACCCTTGCTCTGCTCTCGTACTACGTCCTTACGGATCCTTCGGTGCCGGCCGATGACCGGGCGGTGCGTGCCGCCGCGGCCGTCGAGCTGCTGCACCTGGGCGCGCTCTACCACGATGACGTCGTGGACCACGCTCACGAGCGCCGGGGCCGCCCCAGCGCCAACGCGGTGTGGGGTGAGCACCTGGCCATCCTCGCAGGGGACTGCGTGATGCTGACCGGCCTGAGCATGCTGGCGCAGCTGGGGCAGCGTGAAGTCATCGTGGGGGCAATGGCGAACGAACGCATGTGCGCCGGCATGGTGATGGAGGCGGCCGACCTGTATTCGTCCTCGCGCAGTGAGCAGGCGTACTTCGACGCGATCGAGGGCAAGACAGCGCAGCTGTTCGCCCTGGCCTGCCGACTGGGGGCGATGCAGGCGGGCAAGGACGATGGCCGGCAGGAGGACCGGGAGGCGGCGCTGGCCGGGTTCGGCTGGCAGTTCGGGTACGCCTATCAGCTACGCGATGACATCCTCGATCTGACCTCCACGGCCGAGGAACTGGGCAAGCCCGTCAACACGGATCTGTCCGAGGGCGTCTACACCCTGCCGGTGATCCGCGCGGCTTCCCGCGACCGCGAACTCGGCCGCCTCCTGGGCAAGGAGCTGACACAAGAGGAGGCCGCAAGCGGCCGGGACCTCGTTCTCGCCTCGGGGGCTGTGCAGGAGGCACAGGCGGTGGCCGACGCGCACATGGCCAGGGCCACTGATGAGCTCTCTCGCCTTGCCGATCACGCCCATGCACTTGATGGGCTGACGGCCTACGCGCAGGCCGTACTCGACCGACCGGCTGCTTCCCGCCCCGTGACCGTTCCCCGCCAGGTCCGGCAGGCGCCCCAGCCCCAGGACAGCACGCAGGCCCAGCAGGTCACGCAGTGGATGAAGGACTGGCTCGTGGACACCGGCATCGCCGCCACCCCGGCCGAAGCCGATCACCACCGGCTGACGGGCTCTCTGTCGATGATCGAGCGGGTCCTTCCCCGGGTGGCGGAGGGGGCCACCAACGCCGATGGCGGCGACGACGGCCTCCTCGAGAGGAAGCGGACCAGCGCAGCCCTGGGCACGGTGTTCGCCGTGTGGGACGACCTGTTCGAGGATCCGCAGCTGACGGACCCGCACGCCGTCACCACACTCAGGGAAGGACTGGTGGCGACACTGCGCCAGGACCCGGGCAAACCCTGGACACCCGGCGCGATCCCGGCGTCCTGGGCTCAGTTGTGGCCACGCCTGTGCAAAGGCAGGACAGTGCGATGGCAGGAGGCATTGCTCGACAACATCGAGGACTGGCTCCACGCCTGCGAGCGTGAGACGCACCACCGCATCAGCGGTTACATCCCCTCACCGGCGGACTGGCTGTCGTTGCGCAGGTCGACCGGTGGATTCGAGGTCGGCATGGCGTGCTCGGAGATTGTGCAGGACCGGGAGATGCCGCCGGCGGTGCGCAGCCACCGCATGGTCCGGCGCCTTGAGGACCTCGGCTTCTTCGTCATCTTCGCTGAGAACGACATGGCGGGAGTGGACCAGGACGAGGCAGACCAGGTCCCCTACAACCTCGTCCGGGCGATCCGTCACGAACTGGGGTGCAGCCGCGCGGAAGCCATCGAGCGTGTGGAACGCCAAGTGGCGGAGAAGCGTGCCCAGTTCAACGCGGTCTTCACATACGTACCCGTACTCTTCCGCACGTTGCCTGGCCTCTCCGGCCAGGGCAACCGGTATGCGGCGATCTACGACATGTTGAAACTGTTCCTTGACATGCGGCAGGAAGAGTCCGAAAGGTACCAGCCCGATGCCACAGCGGAGGGGCCAGACCTGGAGCGACTGCGCCGTGAGATCAGCCTTCCAGCCGCTGCCACGGGCGCAGCCGCCCGAGCAGCCAGTCGGCCGCGAGCGCGGTGACGACGACGCCTATCACGACCACCGCATCCCAATCGTGGAGAGCTGTTCCACCCGCTCCCGCGTCAGCGTCGCCCGGTCGGTCGGTCCTGGGAGCATCGGACGGACGACGCGACCCGACGGCGAGATCCGGCTAAGCCGGTTACGGCGGAATCCCGCAGGCAGACGGGGCTCGCGGGCGTCCTCGCGCTCGATGTCCGGCCCGGTCCGGCACGGGCGCGCCGGACCGGGCCGACCGGAAGACGCCGATGCGGGCCGACCCTTGACAGCCCCGGATGGTAGCGGCGCAGGGTTGGTGAGCGGGCCTGTTGAAGGAGCTGTATCATCAAGTGCCGGCCGTCGGCTGCGTTTCGGGCACTCATGAGCCGCCAGGGCGGGCGCGGGAGTGAGAAGCGGTCTCGTTCCAGGCGGTGCCGGTAGTGGTGTCCGTGGGAGAATGCGAACGCTCGTACGTGACGACGGAAGTCCCTGCTGCTCTCAGCAAGCCGCTGACGCGTCCCGGCCCGGCCGCCCCGCAAGGACGGCGGCCGGGCCAGGGCACCGGGCTCGTCGCCTGGCCACCCGCACCTCGCGCCAGGCGCCGAGCCGCCCCCGCAGACCTGCGGACCCGGGCTACCGGAGCCGCTCTCCTCCCAAGAGGAGTTCTCGTGCGCGATCATCCTGTCCGCGGCGGCCGGCCGTGTTCACGGCCCCGTCCAAGCGCCCGCCGCGCCCTTGTGCTGCCGGGTGCGCTGCTGCTCACTCTGGCCGGTCTGCTGGCCGTCGCCGCACCGGCCCACGCCGACGAGTTCGTGCGGATCACCGACTCGGCCGACCCCGTACCGGCAGACACCAGCTACAGCTACGCCATCACGCACACCGGCTTGTACAGCATCAACGACGCCTACGTGGGCCTGACCGGTGCCGCTGCGACCATCACCGGCGTCACCAGTTCCCGGGCCGGCATGCGCTGCACCGTGACCAGCCGTACTAGCGTGCACTGCAACGGCGGGCTCGGCGTTGACGACGGCACGATCACGGTGACGGTGCTGCCCACCGCCGCCGGAGTCGTCACCGTCAGCGCGGTCGTCATCGACTGCTGCTTCATCGGCGACGACACCGAAGACACCACGGTCCTGCGCAACTGAAACGGCGGGAACGACCGGGCTGACGTCGTGTCACATCTGGTACGGATCGGTGAGGCCGGACACCGGAACGCGCGGGAGGTTCGTCAGGACGAACAGGGCGTGCAGGAGCCCCCGGCGACGGTCGCCCGGCTCGTACGTGAGTCCCACAACCTGGCTCGCGGGTGAGGTGTCCGGGACGCCGAGTCCGTGCAGCTCAGGTCGCTCCTCTTCGGTCGGGCCGGATTCCGGCCGGGCCGGCCCGTAGTGCGGCGGCACTAGAACAGGTGAGCGGCTGGTCCGGTGGCACCAGGGCAGGTCGGCTGCGGGGGACGATGCCCGCCCAGGGCGCCGGGAGGAAGTGTGGGAGGCGCGCGGGATCTCGCGCATTCCTCATGTCCTGTGGTGTCTGGAGTGATCAGCAGGTGGCGACTCTTCTTTACCGGGCCGGACGGTGGGCCTTCCGGCGGCGCCGGCTCGTGGGCGGTCTGTGGCTGGGTGTCCTGCTACTGGCCATCGCGGCCGCCGCCATGGCACCGGCCGGGGAGGAGGAGGATCTCTCCATGCCCGGCACCGAGTCCCAGCAGGCGTTCGACCTGCTGGACGAGCGCTTCCCGCAGGGCAACTCCCAGGGGGCCGAGGCCCGCTTGGTGTTCCAGGCCCCGGACGGGCAGCGGGTGACGGCCAAGGAGAACAGGGCGGCCGTCGAGGAGACGATCGGCTCGCTGGACGGGGGCGGCCAGGTCGCGTCGGCCACCAACCCCTATGAGACCGGTGCCGTCAGCGAGGACGGCACCATCGCCTACTCCACGGTCACCTACACCGCGGACGTCGTCGACCTGACCGAGGCGACGAAGAGCGCCCTCGAGGACGCCGCGGACCAGGCCCGGACCACGGGGCTGACCGTCGAGATCGGCGGCTCGGCCCTGGACGCGGAAGAGGCGCCGGGCGGTACGACGGAGATCATCGGCATCGCGGTGGCCGCGGTGGTGCTGGTCCTGGCCCTGGGGTCGCTGGTCGCGGCCGGACTGTCGCTGCTGACCGCCTTCATGGGGGTCGGCATCGCCTTCGGCCTGGTCTCCGCCCTGGCCGTTCCGCTGGGTCTGACCTCCACCGTCGCCATTCTGGCGCTGATGCTGGGGCTGGCGGTCGGCATCGACTACGCCCTCTTCATCACCTCCCGCTACCGGGACGAGCGCGCCGAGGGCCGCGAACCGGAGGAGGCCGCCGGCCGGGCGGTGGGAACGGCCGGGTCCGCCGTCGTCTTCGCCGGCGCGACCGTCTTCATCGCCCTCGTCGGTCTGGGGGTCGTCGGAATCCCCGAACTCACCAAGATGGGCATGGGCGGCGCGGGCGCCGTGGCCCTCGCCGTACTCGTCGCCCTCACGCTGGTCCCCGCCCTGTTCGGCTTCTTCGGCCGGCGGGTCCTGCCCCGCGCCGTCCGCAAGGCCGGCCGGCCGGGAAGCGGGCACGCCCGCGCGGCGGCCACCGCGGCCGGCCGGCCAGGGCTCGGCACCCGCTGGGCGGGGTTCGTGCTGCGCCGGCCGGCCGCCGTGCTGCTGGTCGCCGGCCTCGGCCTCGGAGCCGTGGCCGTACCGGCGCTGAGCCTCGAACTCGGGCTGCCCGGCGACGAGTCCAAGTCGGTGGAGACCACCCAGCGCCGCGCCTACGACCTGCTGTCGGACGGCTTCGGCCCCGGGTTCAACGGCCCGCTGACCGTGGTGGTGGACCTGTCGGAGTCCACCGACACCCGGGCCGCCGCGGACCTGGTCGTCAAGACCGTGGAGAGCGTGGACGGGGTGGCGTCGGTCGGTGATCCGCTGCTCAGCGAGAGCGGGGACACGGCCGTCCTCACCGCCGTCCCGGAGACCGCGCCGAACAGCGGCGAGACCAAGGACCTGGTGCACGCGCTGCGCGGCACGGCCTCGGGCATCGAGGCCGAAACGGGTGCCGGCGTCCTGGTGACCGGTATGACCGCGATGAACATCGACATCTCCGAGGCGATGTCCGACGCCCTCATCCCCTATCTGATCGTGGTCATCGGCCTGGCGGTGCTCCTGCTGATGGTGGTCTTCCGCTCGATCCTGGTCCCGGTCAAGGCCGCACTGGGCTTCCTGCTGTCGGTGGGCGCCGCCTTCGGTGTCCTCGTCGCCGTCTTCCAGTGGGGCTGGGCGGCGGATCTGCTCGGTATCGAGCAGACCGGACCGGTCATGTCGCTGATGCCGATTCTCATCATCGGCATCGTCTTCGGCCTCGCCATGGACTACGAGGTCTTCCTCCTGAGCCGGATGCGGGAGTCCTACGTCCACGGCGCGTCCCCCGGTGAGGCGATCGTCAGCGGTTTCCGGCGCAGCGGCCGGGTGGTGGCCGCGGCGGCGATCATCATGATCAGCGTGTTCGCCGGATTCGTCGGGATGAGCAACCCGACCGTCCAGACGATGGGCGTCGGCCTGGCCGCCGCCGTCGCCTTCGACGCCTTCGTGGTCCGGATGGCGATCGTGCCCGCGGTCCTGGCACTGCTCGGCCACCGGGCCTGGTGGCTGCCCCGTATCCTGAACCGCGTGCTGCCGAATGTGGACATCGAGGGTGAGGCACTGAACAAGGCCGTCCCGGCCTCCCCGACCGTGCCGGACACGACCGTGCCGGACCCGGCTCCCGGCGGCGGGCGCGTGCGGCGGCTCCCCGTCGGCCGTGAGTGAGCGGGCCGTGAAACCGGGGGGCGGTGCTCCGCGACCACGCGCCGCGTGGTCGCGGGAGGCGGCGATCACGGCGACGGCGTTCGCGCTCTGCCTGTTCGGCGGGGCGGTGCGGCTCGACGACACCCTGTCGGCGCCGCCCGCCGTCGCCTACGCCATCGCCGTGGCGTCCTGTGCCGTGCTGCCGCTGCGGCACCGGGCGCCCCTGGCCACCCTCGCGGCCACGACCGCGGTCGGCGTGCTGGCGCCGCTCCTGGGCCTCCTGCTCACCCCGCTCGTCGTGGCCCCCGCCCTGATCACCTCCTACTCCTACTCGCTCGCCGCGCGGACCGAACGCCGCGCGGCGGGCGCGGTGGTGCTGGTGTCCGTGGCACTGGCCGTCTCCACCTCCCTGTCCGGGGACTTCTCGTGGAAGGACGCCAGCAGGATGGGGGTGATGGCGTTGCTTCCGCCGGTGGCCGGCGTGCTCGGTTACTCGGTGCAGAACCGACGGGCCTACCTGGCGGCCGTGGAGGAGCGGGCCCGGCGGGCCGAGCAGAGCAGGGACAGCGAGGCGCGCCGGAGAGTCGCCGAGGAACGGGTGCGCATCGCCCGGGAACTGCACGATCTCGTGGCCCATCAGATCACCCTGGCCAACGCGCAGGCCACGGTCGCCGCCCACCTCTTCGGCACCCGCCCGGAGCAGACCCGCAAGAGCCTCGGGGAGCTTGTCGAGACCACCTCCGACGCGCTCGACGCCCTGCGGGCGACGGTCGGTCTGCTGCGTCAGACCGGGGACGCGGCAGCGCCCGCCGAGCCGGCGCCCGCGCTGTCCCGGCTCCCCACGCTTCTCGCGTCCTTCCGACGCGCGGGTCTGGAGGTGTCGGTCCACGAGGAGGGCACGGCCAGGCCACTGGCGCCGGGAGTGGACCTCACCGCCTACCGCATCGTCCAGGAGGCCCTGACCAACGTGACGAAACACGCCGGCACCGGTAACGCCCGGGTGTGCCTCGTCTGGAACCGCGATCACGTGACCCTCACCGTCGCCGACGACGGGGAGGGCTCCCGTACGACGCCGACCGCCTCCCCTCGGCCCCGTGCGTTCACGGCGCCGGACCGGCCGCCCGGCTACGGTCTGATCGGCATGCGTGAACGTGCCACCGCGGTCGGCGGGCTCCTCTCCGCGGGCCGGCGTCCGGAGGGCGGTTTCCTCGTCTCCGTCCAGCTGCCCCTGCCACCCGCCAAGGACCACGACGCGGGGAACCGGCGACGGGGGGCGACCACCGAGGGGCGGACGATTCACGGAGTGACGGAGTGACGGAGTGACAGACGGACGGACGAACGGACCACAGCGAGGTCGGGGACACACCATGACGTACCGGGTGCTGCTCGCCGACGACCAGGCCCTGTTGCGCGGCGCCTTCCGCATGCTCCTCGACAGCGCCGACGACATCAGCGTGGTCGGCGAGGCCGCCGATGGCAGGGAGGCGGTGAGACTCGCCCGGGAACTGCGCCCGGACGTGGTGGTCATGGACATCCGTATGCCCAAGGTGGACGGGCTCACCGCCACGGCGCAGATCTGCGCGGATCCGGAACTGCGGGCCACCCGCATCCTGATTCTCACCACGTACGAGACCGACGAGTACGTCGCTCAGGCGCTGCGCGCGGGGGCCGGCGGCTTCATCGGCAAGGGCATCGGCGCCGAGGAACTGCTGGACGCCGTACGTACGATCGCCGACGGCGACACCCTTCTGTCTCCCACCGCCACCCGCTCCCTGGTGGCCCGTTTCCTGGCCACACCTGAGGCGGTCCCGCCGCACCACTCCGAACAACTCGCCGCGCTCACCCCGCGCGAACGCGAGATGGTGGCCGCGGTCGCGACCGGCCTGTCCAACCAGGAGATCGCCGAGCGGATGTTCCTCAGCCCCTTCACCGTCCGCGCCCACGTACAGCGCGCCATGACGAAGCTGGAGGCCCGTGATCGGGCGCAACTCGTCGTCATCGCCTACCGGACGGGCCTGGCCCACGCCGCCCCCGACGGCGGTGCGGACCACCTGCCGTAGGCCGGGCAGGGCCGGTACCGGAGCCCCCTGCTCGGCGCCCCTGTGCGGCCGTCCGCCCCCGCCCGCTGGCGTCCGGTGCGAGCACGCGGGCGTCGCGCGGAACGCGGCGACGGCCCCGCGGACCGCGCGGTCCCGCATCAGGTCACGGCATCCGGGGGAACGGGGGCAGCGTCAGGGCCGAGTGGGCCGGTCGTGCCGTCGCGGAGGGCAGGGTGACCAGGCCACGCAGTCGTGCATTGCGTTGCTCCAGGGCCCTCGCCGTGGTGGGGAAGAGGGTGGCCGCACCGTGGTCGACCAGTGCCTGGTTCATGGCGACGAACGCGCGGATGTCGCGCTCGTAGGCGGCGAAGGCCGCCGTGTGGTTGCGGTTCGCGGCCAGGGCGCCGGCCAGCATGTAGGCACCGACCAGCGCGAGGCTCGAACCCTGCCCGGTCAGGAACGAGGGTGCGTAGGCGGCGTCGCCGACGAGCGCGACACGGCCGCTGGACCAGTGAGGCATGCGGATCTGACCCACCGTGTCGAAGAACAGGTCGTCCGCGTCCCGCATGGCGCCGACCATCTGGGGGATCTCCCACCCCGCGCCCGCGAAGACCCCGGCGACCAGGTCGCGCTGGACGTCGGGGTCCCGGAGGGCCGCGCCGGCCGGCGGCTGCGGCCGGTGGAAGGTCAGGAAGGCGTGCAGCTCGTCGTGGTCCCCGGCGGCGTAGAGGGCCCCGGCCTTCCCCGGGGTGTTCCACAGCACGACCTCCCGGGAGAGACCGAAGGTGTTCGGCAGGGTGAAGATGGCGAAGCAGTACCCGAGGTAGCGGTGGAACTGCTCTTCGGGGCCGAACAGAGCCTTGCGGGTGGCCGAGTGCATACCGTCGGCGCCGATCACCAGGTCGAACGTGCGCCGCCGCCCGCTGCGGAAGGCGACGCCGATCCCCTGCCCGGACTGGTCGAGGGTGTCGATGGAGTCGCCGAACAGGAACTCCACGTCGTCGCGGACCATCGCGTAGAGGATCTCGGCCAGGTCCCCGCGACGCACCTCGAGGTCCTGGCCCTCGACGCCGCCCGCCACGGCACCCGGGGGGAGTGAGGCCACCTCACCCCCGTCGGCGTCGAGGAAGGTAAGGCGACGCGAGTCGACGTGCGCGTCCCGCAGCCGGGGCAGGATGCCCATCCGCCGGACCACCTCCAGCGCGGTCCCGCGGATGTCGATCGGGTACCCACCGCCACGCGGTGCGCCCGCCTTCTCCACCATGGTGACCGCCCATCCGGACCGGTGCAGCCAGTACGCCAGCGCGGGTCCGGCGATGCCGGCCCCGGAGACCAGGACCGTGCGCTGCAGACCATGAGGTGTCATGCCCGGACTCCCTTTTCCTTCGTACGGACGAAGAGCAGTGACAACGCGGCGACGAGGCCGGAGACGACGAACCCCACGACGAAGGCCGATTCGGTCGGCAGGCCCGTCACCGGCTCGCTCCCGGCGTCGAGGACCGCGCCGGCCACCTGGGCGCCCAGCGCGACACCGATCACGCGGGTGACCACGAGCAGACTGGTGGCGATGCCGATGTCCTCGGTCTCGATGGCGGTGGCGGTACCGGCGAGCAGCGCCGTGGTGCCCAGTCCCGCGGCGGACGCGGTCAGCACCTTCGCGAGGACGAGCTGCCATGGCGCGGTGTGCAGCGACGCCAGGGCGGTCGTCGTGGCCGCCGCGACGACGGCGCCCACGACGACCACGGCACGCGGGCCGAAACGCCGCGCCACGATTCCGCCGGCCGAATCGCTCAGCACCCCGGCGACGGCTCCGGGCAGCAGGAACAGTCCGATGTCGGTGGTACTGGCTCCGAAGCCGTACCCGTCGGCCGGTGCCGCGAACATCTGCGGGAGGAGAAGGAGCACCATCCCGGAACTGGCGCTGATGACGAACGTCAGCGCGCAGGCCCTCCAGACCGCGGACTGCGCCAGCATGCGCAGGTCGACCATCGGCGAGGCCGCCCGGCGCTCGACGACGACCCACCCGGTCGCGAGGGCGGCCACGACCAGCGCGACGGCACCGACCGCGAGCGGCGGCACACCGCCGTCCCTCGTCACCGTCACGAGCCCGAGCATGAAGACGAGTAGCGTGCCGCTCAGCAGGACCGTGCCGGGCCAGTCGATCCCGTGGTCCGACCGGACCGGCGGATCATGCGGCACCAGCCGGGCCACGGCCGACGTCGCCACGATGATCGCGATCGTCGGCAGCCCGAACATCCACTGCCAGGACAGTCCTTCGGCGATCGGCCCGGCGAACAGCATCCCCACCATGCTGCCGCCCGTGAACAGCGCGACGACCAGCCCGATCACCGCCTGTGACTCTCCTGCCGTGAGGTGCTTGCGCACCAGGATGAAGGAGAGGGGCAGCGCACCCACCATGACGCCCTGCAGCACCTGACCGAACAACAGCACCGGCAGGCTCGGCGCCACAGAGGCCATTAGACCGCCCACCGAGACCACGGCCATCAGCCGGACCAGCACCCGCTTCCCGCCGTAGCGGTCGCCGAGCTTGCCGGCGACGGGGGTGACGACCGCGCCGGTGACGAGGAGCGCGTTGCCGATCAGCGCCCCTTCGGCGGCGCTGACGCCCAGCTCACGCTGCAGCAGCGGCAGTGCGGGCTCCACCACCGACTGCAGGGTGCCGAGGGCGAGTGCCAGGATGCCGAGGGCACCGGTCGCCGGCCACCCGATACGGACCGGGGATACCGCGACCTCGGGTACGGACGTCGTGTTCACGGGCGCCCGCCCCACAGGTCGAGCACCCTCTGCGGGCAATAGCCGGATAAGGAGACCCATGAACCGCCTACGAGTGGGCGCCGCCGGAAGACCCACCGTCCGGCCGGGTAGTAAGAATTGGCCACCTGCTGATCACTCCAGACACCACAGGACATGAGGAATGCGCGAGATCCCGCGCGCCTCCCACACTTCCCTCCGGCGCCCTGGGCGGGCATCGTCCCCCGCAGCCGACCTGCCCTGGTGCCCCCGGACCAGCCGCTCACCTGTTCTGGTGCCGCCGCACTACGTGCCGACCCGGCCGAGGCCAGGACCGGCGTCATCACCCGGGCGATCCCGGAGTGAACCGCCCCGGGTTCGGTAGAGACCTCAGATTGTGGTTTTGACCTGGGGTTTTGCGAGTTTCGTGTAGTAGTTGGCCTCGTACTCGACGGGTGGGACGTGGCCTATCTGACCGTGGAGTCGTCGGTGGCAGTACCAGTCGACCCACTCGGCGGTGGCCAGCTCAACCTGGGAGAGGGTCTTCCAGGGCCGCTGCGGCTTGATCAACTCGGTCTTGAACAAGCCGATCGTGCTCTCCATCAGGGCGTTGTCGTATGCATCGCCGACAGAGCCGATCGAGGCCGCGATGCCGGCCGTGTCCAGGTGTTCGGCCGGCTTGAAACTGGTGCACTGACCAAATTCAACCGGTCGTTGCAACACCGGCCTGTTGGAGCAACAGTAGCTGCTCGTTGAACACCTCGGCCGGTGTCCTCCAGCCGAGCGTCTTGCGGGGACGGGAGTTGAGGGCATGGGCGACGGCCTCGATCTCCTCGGCGGACCACCTCGAGAGATCGGTGCCCTTTGGGAAGTACTGTCGCAGGAGTCCGTTGGTGTTCTCGTTCGTGCCGCGTTGCCATGGGCTGTGAGGATCGGCGAAGAACACGGGAATGCCGGTCTCGACTTTGAATTTCGCGTGTGCCGACATCTCCTTTCCTCGATCCCATGTCAGCGACCGTGCCAGCTGCTCGGGCAGTGTCGACATCGTATTGGCGAGTGCGTTCTTCATCGTGGTCGCCCCGTAACCGGCCAGCGCAGGACCATTCTTGACCGTGTGTTTGTGCCGATAGCCTTCCTCGCGCGGCAGGTGAATCAGCATCGTGAATCGAGTTGACCGCTCGACGACCGTGCCGATCGCGGAACGCTCCAGCCCGATGATCAGGTCCCCTTCCCAGTGGCCGGGAACGGCACGGTCCTCGGCCTCGGCAGGCCGTTCGCTGATCAACGCTTCGGGTGTCACGTGTGCCCAGGTCTTGCGACGTGAACGAGCACGCGGGGCGCGCAGCGCGCGGCCTGTGCGAAGGCACAAGATCAGCTCACGCTTGAGCGCCCCGCGGCCCTGGATGTAGAGCGCCTGGTAGATCGCCTCGTGGCTGATGCGCATGGACTCATCATCCGGGAAATCACGCTTGATCCGGTTCGCGATCTGCTCCGGACTCCATGCCTGCACCCACGCGCGGTCCTTGCGGTGCGGCTTGTTCCGTCCCGTCCACTCACCCGTCGCCGGCCCTGCGATCGCCTTGCCACCGGGCGTGCTGATCTGTCCGGACAGTCGCTCCTGGACGTACGCGTGCAACCGAGGATTGGCGACCAGCTTTGCCGTTTTCGGGCGGCGCGCGGCCATATCCGACTTCCACTGTGCAACCGATGCCCGGTAGTCGAGCTTCCCACTCCTGGTGGCCGCGTTGCGCCGCAGCTCACGGGAAATCGTCCCCGGATCACGGCCGACTTCCCGAGCGATTTCACGTACGCCCTTGCCCTGGGCTTTCAGGAGCGCGATCTCCTCCCGCTCACGAAACGACAGATACCTGCCCGAATGCGGCTTCGGATCGAACGGTCGCATGCCGCCACACTGGCGGAACCAGCGCGTGGCCACCGCCGGCGCCACGCCGATAACCCCGGCCGCCTCCTCGGCGAGAAGACCCTTGGCGATCTCGTCCCAGAAAGCCGCTTCCACGTGACGCTGGTACTTCGGATGCCCCGGGGACCTCAACTTCGGCCGCACCGCCCGATCGGCTGCCTGCTGACGACGAACCATCCAACACCTCGCTGGTCAC